>NZ_JAAQRC020000001.1:2152500-2460000 GCF_019216885.1 Methylobacterium sp. SyP6R
GCACCGGCCCTGCGCGCCCATGCCCGCGCGGCGATGGACGTCTCCGACGGGCTCGTCGGCGACCTCGCCAAGATGATGCGGGCGGCGAACCTGAGCGCCGAGGTCGAGATCGATCGGGTTCCGCTCTCGGATGCCGCTCGGGGCGCCCTGGCGGCGATGCCGGTCCTGGTCGACACCGCGCTCACCGGCGGCGACGATTACGAGATCCTCTGCGCGGCCGATCCGGCCTCGGTGCCGGCCCTGCGCGAGGCGTCGGAGCGGGCCGGCCTGCCGCTCACCGAGATCGGCACGGTGACGGAGGGCGGCACCCCGCCGGTCTTCCGCACGGCCGACGGCACGGTGCGCAGTTTCCGCTCGGGCTCGTTCAGCCACTTCTGAGTCGTTCCGAAGGACCGGCGACCGGCGTCGAAAGTCTCAAGCGGACGAAGCTTGGGAGCGTTTGCGCTCGGGTGCGAAGTTTGGCACGACTAGGAGCGTGGATCCGCGCTGGCGCGCGGGCCCGCTCAACAGGGAGGGAGGCCTGCGTCGCGCGTTCACGGCCGCTCGCCATCTCGGCCGTCCGACGTCGCGGGAATGCCCGACAATCAAGGACGGTAGAATGACCGCACTCCTGCTCATCATCCTGGGCGGCCTCTGCGCCGTTGCCTACGGCATCGTCACCATCAACGACGTCATGCGGCGCGATGCCGGCACGCAGCGCATGCAGGAGATCGCCGGCGCGATCGCCGAGGGCGCCCAGGCCTATCTTCGCCGCCAATACCTCACCATCGGGCTCGTCGGCGTGGTGCTGTTCGTGCTCCTCGCCTGGTTCCTCGGCATCAAGGTGGCGGTCGGCTTCCTGATCGGTGCCGTCCTGTCGGGGCTGGCCGGCTTCATCGGCATGAACGTCTCGGTGCGCGCCAACGTCCGCACCGCGCAGGCCGCGGCGCAGTCGCTCGGCGCCGGCCTCTCGGTGGCGTTCAAGTCGGGCGCCGTCACCGGCATGCTGGTGGCCGGCCTCGCCCTTCTCGGCGTGGCGCTCTACTACACCTACCTGACCCGCTTCGCCGGCCTTAACCCGGCGAGCCGCGAGGTGATCGACGCGCTCGTGGCGCTGGGCTTCGGCGCCTCGCTGATCTCGATCTTCGCCCGTCTCGGCGGCGGCATCTTCACCAAGGGAGCCGATGTCGGCGGCGACCTCGTCGGCAAGGTCGAGGCCGGGATTCCCGAGGACGATCCGCGCAACCCCGCCACCATCGCGGACAATGTCGGCGACAATGTCGGCGACTGCGCCGGCATGGCGGCCGACCTGTTCGAGACCTACGCGGTCACCCTCGTCGCCACGATGGTGCTGGCGGCGATCTTCTTCTCCGGCCAGGTCGATGTCGGGGGCCGCAACGTGCTTGAGACGATGCTGATCTACCCGATGGCGATCGGGGCGGCCTGCATCATCACCTCGATCATCGGCACGTTCTTCGTGCGCCTCGGCTCGAACCAGTCGATCATGGGGGCGCTCTACAAGGGCCTGATCGGCGCCGGCGCGCTCTCGATCGTCGCCATCGCGGGCCTCAACATGGTGATGTTCGGCGGCTTCTCGACCCGCTTCACCACCACCGGCGGCGACAGCTTCACCTCGCTCAGCCTGTTCCTCTGCGCGGTGGCAGGCCTCGTCATCACGGCGCTGATCGTCGTCATCACCGAGTACTACACCGGCACGCGCTACCGGCCGGTCAAGTCGATCGCCCATTCCTCGGTCACCGGCCACGGCACCAACGTGATCCAGGGCCTGGCGATCTCGCTCGAATCGACCGCGCTGCCGGCGATCGTCATCGTGGGCGGCATCATCGTCACCTACACGCTGGCGGGCCTGTTCGGCATCGCCATCGCGGTCACCGCGATGCTGGCGCTGGCCGGCGTGGTCGTCGCCCTCGACGCCTTCGGCCCGGTCACCGACAATGCCGGCGGCATCGCCGAGATGGCGGGGCTGCCGAAGGAAGTGCGCAAGTCCACCGATGCGCTCGACGCTGTCGGCAACACCACCAAGGCGGTCACCAAGGGCTACGCCATCGGATCGGCGGGCTTAGGCGCCCTGGTG
Organism: Methylobacterium sp. SyP6R; assembly: GCF_019216885.1. Taxonomy (NCBI): domain Bacteria; kingdom Pseudomonadati; phylum Pseudomonadota; class Alphaproteobacteria; order Hyphomicrobiales; family Methylobacteriaceae; genus Methylobacterium; species Methylobacterium synurae. Next base: position 2,154,575 of record NZ_JAAQRC020000001.1, read on the forward strand.
CTGTTTGCCGCCTACACCTCGGACCTCAACTACTTCATCAAGAACGCGTCACCGACCCAGTACCGCTTCTTCCAGGGCGTCACCGTCGACTTCTCGCTGCAGAACCCCTACGTGGTCGTCGGCCTGCTGCTCGGCGGCCTGATCCCGTACCTGTTCGGCGGCATCGCCATGACGGCGGTGGGGCGCGCGGCCGGCGCCGTGGTCGAGGAGGTCCGCCGCCAGTTCCGGGAGAAGCCCGGCATCATGCAGGGGACCGAGCGGCCCGATTACGGCCGCGCCGTCGACATGCTGACCCGGGCGGCGATCAAGGAGATGGTGGTGCCGTCGCTGCTGCCGGTGCTGTCGCCGGTGGTCCTGTTCTTCGTGATCCAGGCCATCGCCGGCAAGGGCCAGGCCTTCGCCGCGGTGGGCGCGATGCTGCTCGGCGTCATCCTCACCGGCCTCTACGTCGCGATCTCGATGACCTCCGGCGGCGGCGCCTGGGACAACGCCAAGAAGTACATCGAGGACGGCCATCACGGCGGCAAGGGCTCGGACGCCCACAAGGCCGCGGTGACCGGCGACACCGTCGGCGACCCCTACAAGGACACCGCCGGCCCGGCGGTGAACCCGGCGATCAAGATCACCAACATCATCGCCCTGCTGCTGCTGGCGATCCTGGCGCATAGCTGATCGACGGCGGATCCGACGATCCGCCTGCGATCCCCACATCCTGTCATGTGGATGGTGGAACAGGCAGGGGCGTCATCGCACGATGGCGCCCCGCACCGATCGACGTCATCGAGCCCCAAAGAGCAAATCGCATCGACGGCGCGACGGCGTGACCGGCGGAGGACGACCAGCGGCGTCCCTGGCATCCGATAGCGTGGTGGGATAGCCTGTTCTCCGGGCCGATGCTGCCTGCCGCTCGCCCCGGGAACGGGATGGTGAAAGCATCGTGGACGATCCCCCCAGCCTGTCCCTCGACCGGTGACGGGTCGGCAATGCGAGCGCCGACGAGCCGCCACCGGCTTGAGGAGATCACGATGACCACCGTCGATCAGGCGAAGGCCATGGCCAGGCGCTTGCGCGCCGCGCTGGCCGCGCGCGACATCGCCGTCCCGCACGCCACTGCCCTCGAACTCGTTGCCGCCGAACTCGGCCACAGCGACTGGAACACGGCCTGTGCCGCACTCGATCATGCTGCTGATGATGGCCCTGCCTTCCTGGAGGCGGTGCCGGTGCTGCGCATCTTCGACGAGGCCAAGGCCCGCGAGTTCTATTGCGGCTTTCTCGGCTTCGCGCCGGGCTTCGAGCACCGGTTCGAACCGGGCCTGCCGCTCTACATGGAGGTCGCCCGCGCGGGTCTTCGGCTTCACCTCTCCGAGCATCACGGCGATTCCAGCCCGGGCTCCACCGTGTTCGTGCCGATGCGAGGCCTCCGCATCTATCATCGGGAATTGATGGACAAGCGTTACAGCTACGCGCGGCCCGGCATCGAGCAGGCTCCCTGGGGGGAGACGCTGGAGGTCACGGATCCGTTCGGCAACCGGCTACGATTCTGTCAGTACCGGGACGCGGAGTCCGAGCGCCGATCCGTCACCGTGTGAGGAGAGGGTCATCGCGATGGCTGTCGACATGGGACGTGTGAAGGCGCTCGTCATGGGCTTGCCGGCCGTGACCTCGGCGCCGCATTTCCATCGCACGGCGTTCCGCACGCCACGCAGGACCTTCGCGACGCTCGACGAAGCGGGTCACGACATCAACCTGATGTTCGACTCGGACCATCGCGATGTCTTCTGCGAACAGGTGCCGGCCGCCTTCAGCCCCGTCCCGGGCGGCTGGGGCCGGAGAGGCGCCACGCGGTGCGACCTGACGGTCGTCGACGAGGCGACACTACTGTCCGCGCTGACGGCGGCCCACCGCCTCGCCGCTCCGAAGATCCGGCCACCTCGCCGCCGGAACGAGGAGGCGTGAAGCCGTCCGGCGAACGGGGCTGCCGGCCGTCTGTCCGGACGTGCAGGCCCGGCGTGTTCTCCTCGGTGCGGACATCCGACGCTTGTGACGCAGATCGACGAACTGGAACGGGCTCTCGCGGAGAGTGGCGAGGACGGCCTCGCATTTCACCGCAACCAGGGCGAGGTACCGGACGCGCAGTATTCTGAAGCCTCGTGGCCGCGGCGCTGCAGAGGGCCGCGGCTTTGACGGCGCAGCTCGCCGGGACGAGCCTGTAAACCTGGGTGGCACGCACACGCGATGCGGCGACGGTATGGCGACTCGCGATTCGCCTCGACCTCATGCCTGACCATCCCGGTCTACGCTGCACCATGTCCCCTATGACGGCACGAGGAGCGCCCGCGCCGTCGCGTCAGGAGATATCCGCGGACGCGGTACCGGCATGAACGTGGCAGGGCACGGCGGCGGGTCGTCATCGTCGTCGGGCCGGCGGCCCGGGCGGGGGTACCAGCTGAATGTCCAGGAGGTGCGCGAGCGACGCCGCGGAGATGTCCGCCGCGTCGGACGCGCGCCGGGGCCGCGTGGGACCTCGTGATCGAGTTCGACCAGCGCCTCGATCACGGCATCGACCGGGACCGGCTCGGCCCGGCAGCCGGTCAGGCAGCGCAGGCCCGGCGCATTCTCCAGGGCGCAGGCATCCGACGCCCAGGAGGCCAGGATCGCGCGCTTTTCCGGACGCGACAGGAACGGATGCGCCAGCACCTCCCGCGGGTGCCGGAACACGTCGCCCGGTGCGACGAGGGCCTGCCACGCCTCGACCGAGGCGGGCTGGCCGGCAGGCGGGTTCATCGGGCCGGCAGGGATGAGGCCGGCAGGGGTAGAAGACGTCTCCATCGTCGACACGGTTCGTCCTCCCTGATGGTGCATCACAGGGCACGGGAAGGGGTTCAGGCCCCCGGGGCGCGGGGCCTCCGGGGTTTGTTCGTCAATGGCGAACGGGGGTCAGACGGCCGTCGAATCAGGCTGCCCTGGAGCGGCCCTCGGCATGGCCGTCGATCCGGGCCGGCGCGTTGTCCTGCCCGAGGGCGGCCTGGCTGCCGCCGATGGTGATGCGCCGCGGCTTCAGCGCCTCCGGCACCTCGCGTTTGAGTTCGACCGAGAGCAGGCCGTTCTCCAGGTGGGCGCCCGTGACCTTCACGTGGTCGGCGAGGCTGAAGGTCTGGCGGAAGGCGCGGGCCGCGATGCCGCGGTGCAGGTAGTCGCGCTCAGCCTCCCTGTCCTTCTTCTGGCCGGCTACGAGCAGGGTCGTGTCGTGCTGGGTCAGCTCGATCTCGTCCTGCGAGAAGCCGGCTACCGCCATGGTGATGCGGTAGGCGTCCTCGCCCGCCTTCTCGATGTCGTAGGGCGGCCATTGCTGCGTCGACGGCTCGAGCCGCGCGGCCTGGTCCAGCATCGAGAACAGCCGGTCGAAGCCCACGGTGGAGCGATACAGCGGCGCGAAGTCGAAGGTCCTCATGACCACATCCTCCTTGGAGCAACGTGATGATTTGGATCGGATGACGTTTCGGGCCGCCGGACACCCGCGTCCGGCGCCCAACCTGCAAGCCCATTCGGGCCTCGCGCGTGTGGAACGCGGACGCCGCGTTCCGGTTCCAGCCCCCAGCGAATTTTTCGCCCGAATGGCGCGGGGTCAGATCTGCGCCTGCCCTCCCTCCACCGACAGCTCGATGCCGTTGACGAAGCTCGCATCGTCCGAGGCCAGGAACAGGGCCGCCTTGGCGATCTCCTCCGCCTCGCCGACCCGGCCCATCGGAATCCGGGAGGCGAGGGATGCGATGCGGCCATGCGTATCGCGGCCTTGGCCGATTCCGCGCTCGTCGCGCGGCGGCTCCTGCCGGTCACGGCCCTCGTCGTGGCGGCACCGGCCCACTTGGCGAGCCACGGACGGCCGGCACATCCGGACGACCTGCGGCCGGAGCATTGCCTCGGCTACGCCTACCGGGCCCGGCGCGGGCGTCTGGCACTCGCCGGACCGGACGGCGGCGAGGCGAGCGTCGTCCCCGCCGGGCCCTCGCGGGTGACGCATGCCGACGCCCTGCTTGCGGTGCCGCTCGACGGGCTCGGCATCGCCGAACTCCCGGACTTCATCGCGGCCGATTACCTCGCCGACGGGCGCCCGGAGGCCCTGCCGCCGGACTGGCGCCGGGCGGCGCGCGCTCCTTCGTCACGCCGAGCGCGCGGGCGCGGCCGCCGAAGGTCGAGGCGGTGGCGGATTTTTTCGCCGCACGGTTGTCCCACCTGGGGGCGGGCACCTGGGGGCGGGCACGTGATTTCCGATTTCGGACGTCAGCCCGGCCCGACCGCCGCCCTTCCCTCCGTCAGCCGCGCCGCGTAGCGGGCGATCAGGTCGACCTCGAGGTTGAGCCGGTCGCCGACCCGGCGCTCGCCCCAGGTGGTGACGGCTAGCGTGTGGGGGATCAGCAGCACCGTGAAGGTGTCGCCCTCGACGCCGTTGACGGTGAGCGAGGTGCCGTCGAGGCAGACCGAGCCCTTCTCGGCGATGAAGCGCGAGAGGCCCGGGGGCGCCCGGAGCACGAAGCGCTCGCTCGGCGCCCAACTCTCCCTCGCCTGGGACGCCTCGCCGGCCTGCCCCGTCACCGGCTCGCGGGCGACGATCTCGGCGAGGCCGTCGACATGGCCGGTGACGAGATGGCCGCCGAGCTCGTCGCCGATCTTCAGCGAGCGCTCCAGGTTCACCCGCATGCCCGGAACCCACATCCCGACGGTAGTGCGGGCCAGGGTCTCGGCGGCGGCATCGACCTCGAAGGTGCAGCCGCCCTCGCGCGGGGTCACGGTCACGGCGGTGAGGCAGGGACCCGAACAGGCGATCGAGGCGCCGATCAGGATGCCGGCGGGATCGTAGGCGCAGTCGATGGCGACGCGCTTCAGCTTGGAATCGCCGGACACCGCGGCGACGCGGCCGACATCCGAGACGAGGCCGGTGAACATCTACGGGCTCCGTGCGTGGCAGGTGAAGAGATCGGTGCCGATCCGATATTCCTCCGCGACCGCGAACTCCGCGGAGGCGAGGCGCGCGGCGAGGTTCGGGCCGACCGCCGGCAGGCCGGGCTGGCCGAGAACGCAATCGCCGGTGACGAGCAGGCATTCGTCGACGAGGTTTTCGCGGGCGAGCGCGTCGGCCAGCGTCGGCCCGCCCTCCGAGCAGATCCGGGTCAGGCCGAGGGCGCCGAGGACCCGCAGGGCCTGCGGCAGGTCGATGCGGCCTTCAGGCGTGAGCGGCACCCGCTCCACCTCCGCGCCGCCGGCGGTCAGCGCCGCCTCCGCGACGGCTGGAGCGTCGGGGCCGCACAGGATCAGGGTCGGGACGGTCGCGCTGGTGCGCACCAGTCCCGCACTCGGCGGCGTGCGCAGGGACGGATCGAGGACAATCCGCAGAGGCGAGCGGGCCGCCATCCCGGGCAGGCGCACGGTGAGCTGGGGATCGTCCGCCAGCACCGTGCCGACGCCGACCATGATCGCGTCGCAATGGGCCCGCTGGAGGTGAATCTCGGCATTGGCCCGCGGCCCGCTGATCATCAGCCGGCCCTCTCCGCCCGCCGCAAAGCCGTCCGCCGTGCGGGCGAGCTTGAGGAAGACGGCCGGTCGGCCTTGCAGGATCCGGGTCACGTGCCCGCGCTGGTCGCGCGCGGCCTCAGGTCCCATCAGCCCGACCGAGACACTGATGCCGGCCTCGGCGAGCCGGGCATGGCCGCGGCCGGCGACCCGGGGATCGGGATCGTCCATGGCGCTCACCACCCTGGTGACGCCTGCCGCGATGGTGGCGTCGGCGCAAGGCGAGGTGCGGCCGTGATGCGAGCAGGGTTCGAGCGTGACGTAGAGGGTGGCGCCGCGCGCCGCCTCCCCGGCCGCCGCGAGCGCCACCCGCTCGGCATGGGGCCGGCCGCCCGCTTGCGTCACGCCCTGGGCGAGAATCCGCTCGGAGCCCGGCGGGCCGCCGACCAGCACCGCGCCCACCGACGGGTTCGGCCAGGCCTGGCCGAGATGACGCCGGCCGAGAGCGAGGGCGAGGCGCATGTAGCGCCGGTCGGCCTCCTCCCGGGCGTGATCTCGGGTACTCACGACGCGCGGCTCCGCGGGCGCCGGGCCGGCGGCACCGGCTCTTCGGTTGCCGGAGCCTCGTCGGCGGAGGCCGCCTGGGCGGCGCCGGCGGCGAGGTGGCCGAGCAATTCCTCGAAGTCGCGGGCCTCGCGAAAATTCTTGTAGACCGAGGCGAAGCGCACATAGGCGACGTCGTCGAGACCTTTCAGCCCCTCCATCACCGCCTCGCCGATCGCCTCGCTGGTCACCTCGGCCTCGCCGGTGCTCTCGAGCCGGCGGGTGATGCCGCTCACCAGGCGCTCGATCCGCTCGGCCTCGACCGGGCGCTTGCGGAGCGCCGTCTCGACCGAGCGCTGGAGCTTGTCGCGGTCGAACGGCACCTTGCGGCCCGAGCGCTTGACCACGATCAGCTCGCGCAGCTGCACCCGCTCGAAGGTGGTGAAGCGGCCGCCGCAATCCGGGCATATCCGCCGGCGCCGGATCGCCGAGCTGTCGTCGCTCGGCCGGGAATCCTTCACCTGCGTGTCGAGGCCGCCGCAATAGGGGCACCGCATCGGTCGCCCGTTCCTCTGGTACGAAAAAGGGCCGGTCCCGCGTGGGACCGGCCCCGGAAGGGGCGTGTTCTAGAGCGCTCCCGGCGGAAGGGGAAGCCGGGAGATCAAGCTCTTACGCTTCAGCCGTAGATCGGGAAGCGGTCGGTGAGCGCGTGGACCTCGCTCTTGGCCTTCTCCTCGGCGGCCGCGTCGCCCGCCTCGCCGGCGCGGTGCAGGCCGTCGAGAACTTGCACGATCAACTCGCCGACCTTCTTGAACTCGGCGACGCCGAAGCCGCGGGAGGTCGCGGCCGGAGTGCCGAGACGGATGCCGGAAGTGATGGTCGGCTTCTGCGGATCGAACGGCACGCCGTTCTTGTTGCAGGTGATGCCGGCGCGGGTCAGCGCGGCTTCCGCCGCCTTGCCGGTCAGCTCCTTGGCGCGCAGATCGACCAGCATCAGGTGGTTGTCGGTGCCGCCCGAGGTGATGTCGTAGCCGCCCGAGATGATCGTGTCGGCGAGAGCCTTGGCGTTCTCCACCACCTGCTTGGCGTAGAGCTTGAACTCGGGCTGAAGAGCCTCGCCGAAGGCCACCGCCTTGCCGGCGATGACGTGCATCAAGGGCCCGCCCTGGAGACCCGGGAAGATCGCCGAGTTGAGCTTCTTGGCCAGCGCCTCGTCGTTGGTGAGGATCATGCCGCCGCGCGGGCCGCGCAGGGTCTTGTGGGTGGTGGTGGTGACCACGTGGGCGTGCGGGAACGGCGACGGGTGCACGCCACCGGCGACGAGGCCGGCGAAATGCGCCATGTCGACGAAGAAGATGGCGCCGACGCTGTCGGCGATCTCGCGGAACTTGGCGAAGTCCCAGTGACGCGGATAGCCCGAGCCGCCGGCGATGATCACCTTCGGCTTGTGCTCCTGGGCCAGGCGCTCGACCTGCTCCATGTCGATGCGCTGGTCCTCGCGGCGCACCGTGTAGGAGACCGGCTTGAACCACTTGCCCGAGACGTTCGGGGGCGCGCCGTGGGTGAGGTGGCCGCCGGCCGCGAGGTCGAGGCCGAGGAAGGTGTCGCCAGGCTGCATGGTGGCCATGAACACGCCCTGGTTCGCCTGGGAGCCGGAATTCGGCTGCACGTTGGCGAACTCGCAGCCGAACAGGCGCTTGGCGCGCTCGATGGCCAGGTTCTCGGCGATGTCGACGAACTCGCAGCCGCCGTAATAGCGCCGGCCCGGATAGCCCTCGGCGTACTTGTTGGTCAGCACCGAGCCCTGCGCCTCGAGCACGGCGCGCGAGACGATGTTCTCGGAGGCGATCAGCTCGATCTCGTGCTGCTGGCGGCCGAGTTCCTGCGCGACGGCGCGGGCGAGTTCCGGATCGGCATCGGCCAGCGACGCGGAGAAGAACGAATTGGACCGGGTGTTGGCGACGGTGCCCACGCTCATGTTGGCCTCGAGGTTCTTCGGGAGCCGCCCGGACGGAGCGCCGGTGCGGAAGTAAAGGATCGGGATCGGCCAGCTTCTACACGCGGGCGACGGGGGAGTCCAAGGCCGGAGCGCCGGACATTTGTCCGTGAGCGACATCTGCTGCCGCCCCCGGCTGCGACCTTGCGGCAAGACCCCGCAGCAAGCCCCAAGTGCGTGGCATTGCCCTCCAAGCGCGAAGCATAGACCTCGCGACCCGGGCGCGAAACAAACCGAACCGGCGTGCAGGAGCCGACACCTGCTGTGCCTGTCCGTGGCTGCGCAGCGGAGCCCGGAATCCGGAAGCATCGATCGTGCAGGACGTGAAGCGGGTGCCCCCTTCATGCGTCTCGCACTCATGCAATTACGGACTTCGTTGCACGGCCCTGATAGGACGACAGCGGGCGACAATTCCGTCTCGACCTTGGTCGGAAGCTAGGATTGAGCGCAATTTGCGTCAAGCGCTCGGCGATTCAGAAAAACTGAAAGCAGCGTCACAAATCTTTTCGGCTGTACTTCAGTAGTGGGGCGGCGGCGGCTCGTCCCCGGTCGCGGCCGGGCGCTCGGCCATCTCGCGCACCCGCTCGCGCAGGGCGGCGACGTGCCGCGTCAGGACGTCGATCGCGCTCCACTGCTCGGTGACGATGCGGTTCAGGTCCTCGATCGTCGCGTCCTGGTGGGCGATGCGGGCTTCCAGCGCGTCGAGGCGGGATTCGGGATCGGGGGTCATGAGGGTGTCCACTCACGCGAAAACGGCCCGGGCGCGAAGCCCGGGCCGTTTTCCATTCAGGCTGTCGAACGGCGATCAGTTGGTCCGGTCGTCGTCGGGGGCGTCGGGGTTGAAGTTGCGCGGGCCGGCGGCGGCGGCGGCCATCGAGGCGGTCGGGGCGCCGGCGCCGTCACGCTTGTAGATGTCGTCGCGGAACTGCACGAGGCCGTCCGGGGTCGACCAGGCGGTGATGTAGGTCCAGTAGACCGGGATCGGCGCCACCGGCTTGGCATCGACCCGCTGGCCGCCCTGGATGATCGCCTCGATCGTGTCCGGGTTGGCGTTCGGGGTGCCCTGGAGGATCCAGGAGACGTATTCGCGCACGTTCTGCACGCGCACGCAGCCCGAGGAGACGAAGCGGAAATCGTCGCCGAAGATGCCCTTGGCCGGCGTGTCGTGCATGTACACGCCGTGCGGGTTCGGGATGTTGATCCGCACGAAGCCCATCGAGTTCAGGTCGACGCCCGGATCCTGGCGGAAGCGGTAGCGGGTCGCCTCGTCCGAGTGCCAGTTGACCTGCGACGGCGGGATCTCGCGGTCGCCGTTGAAGATGCGGATCTTGTTGTCGGTCAAATAGGCCGGATCCTTCTGCATCTTCGGGATCAGGTCCTTCTTGATGATCGAGGCCGGCACGGTCCAGTAGGGGTTGAAGTTCACCTCCTGGATCTTGGCGTTCATGATCGGCGACTGGCGGTCGATCTTGCCGACGCCGGCGGCGTGGCGGGTCGCGACGTGGTCGCCATCGACCGTCTCGACCAGGGCCGCCGGGATGTTGACGATGACGTAGCGCTCGCCGAGATTGCCCGAATAGGAGCGCAGGCGCACCGCGTTCAGTTCGAGCTGGCGCAGGCGCACGTCCGCCGGGACGTTCATCGCCTGGACGGTGGTGACGTTCATCGCGCCGGTCTGGTTCAGGCCGTGGCGGGCCTGGAAGCGGCGCACGCCGGCCTCGACGTAAGAATCGTAGACCGGCGAGGAGCCGGCGGCCGGGTCGAGGTCGCCGGAGACGATCAGGCGCTGGCGGAGCGCCGTCACCGCCGGGCTCTTCGAGCCGACGCGCAGGCGCTCGGCACCCGCCACCGCCTGCCAGCCGCCGCGGGCCACGATGTCGCGGTAGCGCTCGACCATCTGCTCGGTCGCCGCCAGGGTCTGGGGCGACAGGATCGGCGTATTGGAGCGCTGCACCCGCATCGTGGCGGCGGAATCGTAGTTCTGCGCCCACTCGGCCTGGGCCAGCCCGCCGCCCCGGTCCTGCTGCGCCAGGGCCGGAAGGGCGGTGGCGGCCAGGAGAGCCAGGCCGAGCGAACCGGTGAGGGAAACGCGTGTCAGCATGGGAATTCTGCTCTCGAACCTGTGACGCGGGACGCTGACGACGGCAAATCGGACGTGGATGCCGTGTTGCGTCCCATTCTATGGCCCGTGACGGTGCCGGGATGCGGTTAAGACACTATGAGGAGCGGGCCAGAATGTGGCGCCGTGCGGGCGCCGTCGTGGAGACCAGAGCTCGGCTGTGGACTGCGGTAATTGTGCAACGCACGCGCTGGCCGGCAGGCTCGCGGAAAGTGGCGGAACCGCATCGGCTCGGCTATGTCGGGCGGATGAGCGATCTCCGGCACGGATTGGCAGGCACGGCGCGTTGGCGCGCGCTCGCCGCGATGCTGTCGCTCTACGGTCTCGTGCTGCAAGCCTTCCTGACCGGCCTCGCACCCGGCCCGGCTGCGGCGAGCGCCGGCATCCTCTGCCAGACGCATCAGGCTCCGGCGGAAAGCGAGCCGCTCGCTCGCGTCCATTCCTGCTGCACGCTCGCCTGTCCGACCCCCCTCGCCCCACCGGCCCCCGCGTCAGCGGAGGCCTGGCCGCCCCGGATCGCGGTCGTCCTGTCGTGGTCCCTGGCGGGAACGGCTCCGGCGCATGCGTCGCCCGCCCGGCCCGCTTCCGCCCGCGGTCCCCCCGTCGCGTGACGTCCATCGGGCAAGCACTGCTGCCCCCTCCCCGTCCCGCGACTCATTCGGACCCGATTCCATGACCTTCCCGCTTCGCGCCGGCCTCGCCGCCGCCTTCTCCCTCCTTGCCGCTCCCGCCTTCGCCCATGCCGTGCTCGGCGTGAAACAGGCGAGCCCGAACCAGACCTATCGCGGCGTGGTCCAGATCGGCCATGGCTGCGACGGCAAGCCGACCACCGGCGTCACCGTCACGATTCCCGAGGGCGTGATCGCGGCAAAGCCGATGCCGAAGCCGGGCTGGCAGCTCGCCACCACCAAGGGGGCCTATGGCCGCGCCTATCCGTCCTATCACGGCACCGTGTCGGAGGGCGTGAAGACGATCTCCTGGACCGGCGGCTCGCTGCCCGACGACCAGTACGACGAGTTCGTGTTCCAGGCCCGCCTCACCGATGCGGTCGCGCCGGGCGGCATTGTCTACTTCCCGGTGCGCCAGGATTGCGACGGCACGACCGCCGACTGGAGCCAGGTGCCGGCCGCCGGCCAGGCGGCCCGCGACCTCTCCTCCCCGGCGCCGGGTGTGCGCATCGTCGCGGCCGCCGCGACTGCCGCGCCGGCGGCTCCCGCCTCCATGTCCCCCGCCACCACGTCGATCAAGGCCGGCGACCTCACCATCGAGCAGCCCTGGATCCGCGCGACCCCGGGCGGCGCCAAGGTGGCGGGCGGCTACCTGCAGGTGACCAATACCGGCAAGGAGCCCGATCGGCTGCTCTCCGCCTCGATCCCGCTGGCACCCCGCGGCGAGGTGCATCAGATGGCGATGGACAAGGGCGTGGCGAAGATGGCGCCTGTCGAATCCGGCCTCGTCATCAAGCCCGGCGAGACCGTGGTGCTCAAGCCCGGCGGCTACCACCTGATGTTCATGGACCTGACCGGCCCGGTGAAGGCCGGCGACACGCTCGACGGCACCCTCACCTTCGCCCGCGCCGGGACGGTGCCGGTGCGCTTCGCGGTCGGCGCCATCGGCGCCTCGGCGCCGGAGGCCGGGGGCGGGCACCAGCACCATTGAGGGTGCGCGGGCTCGTCGGCCCTGTGACGTTTCGGTAACGACGGTGGCGGATCGCGCAAGGCGTCCGCCACCTTGTGCCCCGCTCGGCCGTTATCGCTTCGAAGGGCCGGCTTCCGCCGGCCGCCTCGGAGTGACGATCATGAAGCTCGCGCTGCTTGCCGCTCTCGCCCTCTCGACATTCGCACTCACCGGCACAGCCGAGGCGCAGGGCATTCCCGGCGGGATGCAGCGCGGCGCCCGCGAGGGCAACCGCGTCGCCGGCCCGGTCGGCGGCATCGTCGGAGGCGCAGTGGGTGGTGCCGTCGGCGGCGTCAATGGCGTGCTCGGCATCGATCCGGGCCGGCGCGCCTACCGCACGAACCTGCGTGGCCGGCATCATCACGATCATCGCCGGCACCGGCATTATCGCTGAGGGCTGCCTGGGCGGACGAGGTGTCGTCGTCCGCCCGGCACTCGGGTCGAGCGAGATCGATTTTTCTCAAGTCATCCGATTTGTGGACTTTGCTTCTACCGAGTTGTCGAGAAGCCCGCCAGCACAGCAAAAAGTTCGGTTTTACTAGGCGAGCGGGCCTGCGGCGGCGCTTGACCCTCCGGCCCACCCGGTCCTAAGCACGTCGCAACAACCGACGCCCGAGGACGCCATGACCGACCGCCAGCCCGGCTTCAACACCCTCGCGATCCATGCCGGCGCGGCGCCGGACGCCGCCACCGGCGCCCGGGCGACGCCGATCTACCAGACCACCTCGTTCGTGTTCGACGACGTGGACCACGCCGCCTCGCTGTTCGGGCTCCAGGCCTTCGGCAACATCTACAGCCGCATCACCAACCCGACCAACGCGGTGCTGGAGGAGCGCATCGCCGCCCTCGAGGGCGGCACCGCCGCCGTCGCGGTGGCCTCCGGCCACGCCGCCGAGTTCCTGGTGATGCACGCCCTGATGCAGCCGGGCGACGAGTTCATCGCGGCCAACAAGCTCTATGGCGGCTCGATCAACCAGTTCAACCACTCCTACAAGAGCTTCGGCTGGACCGTCGTCTGGGCCGATACCGACGATCCGGCGTCGTTCGAGGCCGCGATCACCCCGCGGACCAAGGCGATCTTCATCGAATCGATCGCCAATCCGGGCGGCGTCATCACCGACATCGCGGCGATCGCGGCGGTCGCCAAGCGCCACAACATCCCGCTCATCGTCGACAACACCATGGCGACGCCGTACCTGATCCGCCCGTTCGAGCACGGCGCCGACATCGTGGTCCACTCGGCCACCAAGTTCCTCGGCGGCCACGGCAACTCGATCGGCGGGCTGATCGTCGACGGCGGCTCGTTCACCTGGGCGGGCGACGCCCGCTACCCGATGCTGTCGCAGCCGCGGCCGGAATATGCCGGCATGGTCCTGTCCGAGACCTTCGGCAATTTCGGCTTCGCCATCGCCGTGCGGGTCCTGGGCCTGCGCGACCTCGGCCCGGCCTTGTCGCCGTTCAACGCCTTCCTGATCATCAACGGCATCGAGACCCTACCGCTGCGCATGCAGCGCCATTCCGACAACGCCAAGACGGTGGCCGAGCACCTGAGCCGCCACCCGGCGGTGGCCTGGGTCAGCTATCCGGGCCTGGAGAGCGACCGCTACCATCAGTTGCACAAGCGGTACTGCCCGCACGGCGCCGGCGCGGTGTTCACCTTCGGCCTCAAGGGCGGCTACGAGGCCGGCGTGGCGCTCGTCTCGAACCTCAAGCTGTTCTCGCACCTGGCCAATATCGGCGACACCCGCTCGCTGGTGATCCACCCGGCCTCGACCACCCACCGCCAGCTCACCGACGAGCAGAAGACCCGGGCCGGCGCCGGGCCGGAGGTGGTGCGCCTCTCGGTCGGGATCGAGGATCCGCGCGACCTGATCGCCGATCTCGACCAGGCGCTCGCCTGAGCCGCCAGGGATTCGGTTTTCGCATCGCGGAGCGATCGATCGGACACCGGATGACCGGCCGCGACGATCGCACGCGGCCGGCGCACCTGCCGTTGTGGGAGTGCGGACAGGGAAAAATTCCCGCAAGCATTGCGGCCAAGCCTGGTCCCGTGATCTATTGGGCACGTTCAGTTTCGGCGCCGGGTGAGCCGATCCGCGCCGGTCGGGACGCATGCCGCCCGGAGCGGGTCTGGAGGCTGGTGCGATGGTCGCCCACGACGCCGACGCCGAACGCGCCTCCCGCGACGAGGCCGCGCGTCGGCGCGCGATCCGCGAGGAGACGGCCCGCCTGCGCGCCCTGCTCCGGGAATCCCGGGATATCGAGTCCCGGGACTTCGAGCCGCGACAGGTCCCAGATGTCCGGCCGGCCCGGAAGGCATGGGGACAGCCCGGCTTTCCCGGCTCGCCGGCCGAGTGGGAGGCGCGCCTCGCCACCGCCGAGGAGCTGAACGCGCGGCTGCGCGCGAGCGAGGCCTTCACCGCCCGGCTCCTGGCGGCGAGCCGCGACGGCATCCAGGTGCTCGCCCTCGACGGGACCGTGCAGTGGCTGAGCGAGGGCGGCCGCATCGCCGTGGACAAGGCCGATGCGCCGGTCATCGGCACGCCCTGGGCCGCCTCGTGGCCGAACCCCGAGGACCGCACGACCGCCGAGGTGGCGCTCGCCGCCGCGCGGGCCGGGCGCACCGGCCGCTTCCGCGCCCCGTCCGGCCATAGCGGCGATCTGCGCTGGTGGGACGTGGTGGTCTCGGCCATCCACGGGCCCGACGGCGCCCCGGAGCGCCTGCTGGCGGTCGCCCGCGACGTGACCGAGGCGCAACGAGCCGAGGAGCAGCAGGCCCTGCTGATGCAGGAGATGGCGCACCGGGTGAAGAACACCCTGGCGCTGGTCCAGGCGGTCGCCGCCCAGACCCTGCGCAGCGCCCCCACCCTCGACGTGGCGATGGAGGCGTTCAACGGCCGGCTGATGGCGCTCTCCGACGCCCACGACGTGCTGATCCGCGGCGCCTGGGCGGAAGCCGACCTCGCGGCGGTCGTCGCGGGGGTGATGGCACCGCATATCGATGCGGTGGCCGGCCGCTTCGCCGCCGCCGGGCCCGGCGTCAGCCTCGGGCCGCGCTCGGTCCTGACCCTGTCCCTGATGCTGCACGAACTCGCCACCAACGCGGCGAAATACGGCGCCCTGTCGAGCCCGGCGGGCCGCGTCGCCGTCACCTGGAACCTCGCGGAGGAGGCCGGGACCGTCCTGCGTCTGCGCTGGCAGGAGAGCGGCGGCCCGCCCGTCGCGCCGCCGACCCGCGGGGGCTTCGGCTCGCGGCTGATCCAGCGCAGCCTGGTGCACAGCTTCGGCGGCCGGGTCAGCCTGCGCTTCCCGCCCGAGGGCGTCGTGATGGACCTCGAAGCGCCGCTCGCGGCGATGCAGGATGGGACTGCGTAGCCGTCACCAGGACGGGACCGTGTAAAGGTCGCCTGAACGGGCCTGCCTGGCAGTCGCCGGAACGGGGCAGAGTGGTCTTCTATGAGGAAGTTCGAGAATGGTTCCGGCAGCGGGGCACCCTGACGCACGGTCCGGCGACGCGTCCGGCCACGCTTGACCCCCGGCATGCGGCCCCATAGGCAGCAACCTTTCGCCCCCCGCCCGCATTGGCCGCGATGACATCTGATCCGGACCGAACGCCCCACGACCTGCCGCCGGAGGGGCCTGCCTCTCCTTGCGACGCGGCGCCCGTGGTGCTCCTCGTCGAAGATGACGGATTACTGCTGATGGAGGCCGCCGACACCCTGGCGGAGGCCGGCTTCACCGTGCTGGAGGCCCCCCACGCCGACCACGCGCTCAAGGTGCTGGAGAGCCGCCCCGACGTCGAGCTGCTGATGACGGACGTCGACATGCCGCTCGGCTCGATGAACGGCTTCGCCCTCGCCCGCCTGGTGTCGCGGCGCTGGCCGCGCATCCCCGTGCTGGTGGTCTCCGGCATGGGCAGCCCCGGCCCGCACGACATGCCGCCGGGCGCGCGCTTCATCCCCAAGCCTTACGCGCCCTCGGCCCTGGTGCGGACGCTCCACGACACCGTGCGCCGCGCCGCCTGAGCTATTTGTACGGACGACCCCAATGACCGATCCGACCAAGCTGCACTTCGCCACCCGGGCGGTCCATGCCGGCACCGCCCCGGACCCGGCCACCGGCGCCCGGGCGCAGCCGATCTACTTCACCAACGGCTTCGTGTTCGAATCGAACGAGCAGGCCGCCGACATCTTCGCCATGCGGGCGACCGGCTTTTCCTATTCCCGCGGCTCGAACCCGACCGTCGCGGCCCTGGAGCGCCGGGTCGCGGCTCTGGAGGGCGCCAAGGCGGCGGTGGCGGTGGCCTCCGGCCAGTCGGCGATGCTGCTCGTGTTGATGACCCTGATGCAGTCGGGCGACGCCTACGTGGCCTCCTCGCGGCTGTTCGGCGGCTCGCTCGGGCTGATGCGCCGGCTGGAGGGCCGCTACGAGCTGGTACCGCAATTCACCCGCGGCCTGACGCCGGAGGATTTCGAGGCGGCGATCACGGACAGGACCCGGGCGATCGTCTGCGAATCGATCGTCAATCCCTGCGGCACGGTGATCGACCTCGAAGGGGTCGCCGCGGTGGCGCACAGGCACGGCCTGCCGCTCGTCGTCGACAACACGCTGGCCTCCCCGGCCCTGATCCGGCCGA
This sequence comes from Methylobacterium sp. SyP6R, assembly GCF_019216885.1. Lineage (NCBI taxonomy): Bacteria > Pseudomonadati > Pseudomonadota > Alphaproteobacteria > Hyphomicrobiales > Methylobacteriaceae > Methylobacterium > Methylobacterium synurae. Next base: position 2,171,054 of record NZ_JAAQRC020000001.1, read on the forward strand.
TCGAGCACGGTGCCGACATCGTGGTCCACTCGACCTCGAAGTTCCTGTCGGGCTCCGGTACGGTGATCGGCGGCCTCGTCTGCGACGGCGGCCGCTTCGACTGGAAGGGCACCGGCCGCTACAACCTGATCAACGAACCCTGGCCGGATTACGACGGCCTCGTCGTCTCCGAGCGCTTCCCCGAGACCGCCTTCGCGGTCGCCTGCCGGCTGTTCGGCCTGCGCGACCTCGGTCCCGGCCTGTCGCCGATGAACGCCTTCCTGACGCTCACCGGCACCGAGACCCTGCCCCTGCGCATGGAGCGCCACTGTTCCAACGCGCGCGCGGTGGCGGCCTTCCTGAAGGACCATCCGAAGGTCGCCTGGGTCAGCTACCCGTCCCTGCCGGGCCAGCCCGGGGAAGAAATGGCGAACCGGTATTCCCCGATGGGCGCCGGCTCGATCTTCACCGTCGGCTTCAAGGGTGGCGAGACGGCGGCAAAGACATTCATCACCGGGCTCAACCTGATCTCGCACCTCGTCAATATCGGCGAGATCAAGTCCCTGGCGATCCATCCGGCGACCACGACCCACCGCCAGCTCCCCGCCGCCGACAAGGAGGCCGCCCGGGTCGGCCCGGACACGGTACGGCTGTCGATCGGCCTCGAAGCGATCGAGGACCTGATCGCCGACGTGGCCCAGTCGCTCGACGCGCTCGACTGAACGTCCGCGCCGTCCGGATCAGCCCCGGACGGCGCTTGCCTCATCCTCCGAACAAATGTAGAACACACTCCGGCCGTCGGCATGTGTGTAGTGGGCAAAACGGCGCCCCTGCCCTTGCCGGTCCCGGCCTGTTCGGCCCAACTCGCGGAACCGAAGCGGTGGTCCGCGGCGTCGGCCGGGCTTGCGCCCGAGTGAGATGGAACGAGAGGAGAGCGCGATGGCGGGCAGCGTGAACAAGGTGATCCTGGTGGGCAATCTCGGGCGCGACCCCGAGACCCGCCGGCTGGCCTCCGGCGATCCGGTGGTGAACCTGCGCCTGGCCACGTCCGAGTCCTGGAAGGACAAGGCGAGCGGCGAGCGCAAGGAGAAGACCGAGTGGCACTCGGTCGTGATCTACAACGAGAACCTGGCCCGCGTCGCCGAGCAATACCTGCGCAAGGGCTCGAAGGTCTATGTCGAGGGCCAGCTCCAGACCCGCAAGTGGCAGGACCAGTCCGGCGTCGAGAAGTACACGACCGAGATCGTGCTGCAGCGCTTCCGCGGCGAGCTGACCATCCTCGACGGCCGCGGCGGCGGGGCCGAGGGCGGCATGTCCGAGATGGGCGGCGACGACATGGGCGGCGGCCAGATCAGCCGCGGCGGCGATTACGGCGGCGGCGGTGGCGGACGCAGCAGCGGTGGACGCTCGTCCTCCGGCGGCGGCGAGCGGCGCCCGGCCCCGTCCTCGAGCGGCGGCAACCAGAAGCGCTACGACGACCTCGACGACGACATCCCGTTCTAGAGCGTTTTTCGACGAAGTGGATACCAGTTCGTCGGAAAATGCGGCAAAATCAATAACCTAGAGAGCTTCGCGATTGCGATGCGATCGGGGAATGCTCTAGGTCATCGTATCCTGCGCGGCGGGCCGGGTTCCGGTTCGCCGCCGGCCGCTCGAGCGAGCGACAACGACGCGCAGCGCCCGGCCACGATGTGGCCGGGCGCTGTTTTGCGTCATACGCTTTCGATTTGATCGCTTCTTCACGCAAAAAAGCGGTTCCGCTCGCGTGTGCGGAGCAAAGCTCCGCCGACGCGGCCTGGTGATATGGTGTCCGAAAGTAATCTGCTGGAAAGCATATCCGGCCGAACCTGACCGGAATCCGCGGTTGGGCCGGCTGGCCTCGCGGGGCGGCTGATACGGACTGACGCAATTTGTACGCAGATCATCGAAATACGCGCACAGGCTTTAATGTTTGATTAGAAATTATAAACACATTGTGTGAATAAATTCAGCGCACCCGGACAGGGCGGCTCGCGGAGACAAGGATGCGTTTCGATCCCGGGAGCCGCTCGCGATTCCTCGACGACCGGACGGGGATCACGACGGTCCTGTTCGGCATCCTGCTGCCAATCCTCATGGTGGGCATCGGCGGCAGCATCGAGCTCGCCAGGGCCGTCGAGTACAAGCAGCGGCTGATCTCGGCCGCCGATCTGAGCTGCCGACAGGCCGAGGTCTATGTCGAGAGCCTGAACGGCCTCAGCATGCCGAACGGCTACGTCGCGACGGTCCAGTCCTACGCCGACAGGAACGGTTCGGAACGAAACTTGTCGGCGACGGCGCAGATCACCGCGACGCCCACCGTCTCCTCCGCAATCCTCACCGTCCCGCCGCTGACGGTCCGCCCGGGCAACATCCACGTCGTGGCGAACGGCTCGGTCGGGCTGTTCTTCAAGGCATTCCTCAACAAGGACAGCTTCGATTTCACCGTCATGCGCGACTGCGCGGTCCAGGCCACGTCCTCGTCCGGTCCCCCGACGGTTCTGATGTCGGAATCCTTCGAGGGCTATGCCGGGCAACTGGTCGGGGGCTGGGGCGTGTTCGGCACGATGTCGAAGGCGAACTGCCCCAGTTCGCTCTGCCAGGGACAGTCCTGGGGAACGACGAATGCCGGCGTCGAGGTGGATCAGCTCTCGGCCATCGCGACGGGCGACGGCGTCCAGTACGGCCAATCCTTCGCCGAACTGGACAGCGATTGCAGCAACAGGGTCGGCACCCAGACGGCGGCGCAGAAAACCGCTTGCGCTCAGAAGAACCAGACGACGAACTCGTCGATCAACATGACGTTCGATCTACCGGTCGGGTCCTACGAGGTCCGCTACGTCTATACGGCCCGAAAGAACGTCGGCGCGTATCAGTACCCGAACGACACCGTCATCTGCTCGAACCCGCAGGACACCGACGGCCTGACGCGCGACGGCGATGTCGCAAAGAATGCGGCGGGCGTGAGCACCGTCTCGCTCGATGGCCAGACGAGACGTATCGAACTCTGGGTGGAACCCAAGACGAGCCAATATAAATCGGACGATCAATCATTGACCGCCGCGTCGAATCCCGATTACGTAAAGCAATATATGGCCGATGTCTGCATCTGGTCGAAAACCTGGATCGAGAGAAGCTATAAATTCAGCGTGACCAAGAAGCAGGAATACCGAATATCCTGGCGGGCGGCCGGGCTCGACGACAGTTTCGGCGGGCTGATCGATTACCTGCGCTTCTGCCAGAATTCATGCCCGTGATGCCGCCTCCATCGTGCCGAGTACAGGCGATGACGCCCGCAGCCAGGATGCTGAAATGCAGATCCGGAGCGACGGCGGTCGAGTTCGCCCTGATCGCCTTTCCGTTGGTGATGCTCGTGCTCGGGTTGCTGCAATTCGTGATCTATTGCTACCTGCAGCAAACCGTCAGCGACGCGCTCTATCAGACGGCGTCGGACCCGGAGCCGGAGCTTCTGACGCAGGACAAGTCGGGATATACTGCCAAGTTCTGTGCCAGGATCGCATTCAGCGAAAACTGCCTGAGCCAGACCACCGGAATCAAGATCGAGGCGATGAAGCTCCCGAACGTGCCGACGGCGGCGACCGCGATCACCGGAAGCACCTTCGACACGGGGGCGAGCCAGGACGTCATCCTGCTGCGTGCGACGATGGCGGCCCCGAGGATCATCCCGCTGATCCCGGAACTGGTCGCGAAGGACTCGGTCATCTTCCGCCGATAGAGCTGTGAGTGAGCCCGATGCCGGCCCGCCTCGACACGTTCCTGCGCTCCCGCCGAGGCACGGCTTCGGTGGAGTTCGCCATCATCGGCAGCCTCGCCCTGCTGATGATGGCGGGAACGCACGACATCGTCTTCATGGTCAGCACGAAGCGGGACGTCGACCGGGCTTCCGTCGTCATCGCGCGGGCGATGTCGACCTGCCAGAGCTCGAGCTGCATGTCGAACCTGATCGACGCCTACATCACGCGTCGGGCCAATACGCTCGTCCGTTACCCCAATGCGGCGATCGACATGTACATGATCCAGAAAAACAACGGATCGATCAAAGTCTGCTCGGGCACACGGACGACCATGACGGATGCCGACCTGCTCGCCTCGGCCGGCAACATCATGCGGGACGGCGACATCGGAGCCGCCGTGGTCGTCACCAGCAGCTACACGTCCGTGCTGCCGGCCTTCGTCAAGAGCTATATCAGCCCCTCGGGCGTGTCCTATCGCGGACACGCGATCGACGTCATGTCGAATGCCAGCGCGATCTGCTGACCCCTGGTCCGGCAGCGGAGGCAGGGCGCCGCCGCGTTCCGCGGCAGGCGCCCTCCCCTCTCTCAGGCCGGCGCGCCCGCGGCCTTGGCCTCGCGGCGCCGGGCGTGCAGCACGTACTCGGTGTAGCCGTTGGGCTGGACGCGGCCCTTGAACACCAGATCGCAGGCGGCCTGGAAGGCCGGGCCGTCGAAGCCGGGCGCCATCGGGCGGTAGAGCGGGTCGCCGGCATTCTGGCGGTCGACCACCTTCGCCATGCGCTTCATCGTCTCCATCACCTCGGCCTCCGACACCACGCCGTGATGCAGCCAGTTGGCGATGTGCTGGGACGAGATCCGCAAGGTCGCGCGATCCTCCATGAGGGCCACGTCGTGGATGTCCGGCACCTTGGAGCAGCCGACGCCCTGGTCGATCCAGCGCACGACGTAGCCCAGAATGCTCTGGACGTTGTTGTCGATCTCCTGCTGCACGTCGTCGGGGGCGAAGTTCGAGCGGGCGAGCGGGATCTGCAGGATCTCGTCCAGCGCCGAGCGCGGCCGGCGCGCCAGTTCCTGCTGGCGGGCCTTCACGTCGGTCTCGTGGTAGTGCAGCGCGTGGAGCGTCGCGGCGGTCGGCGAGGGCACCCAGGCGGTCGAGGCGCCGGCCTTGGGGTGGGCCCCCTTCTGCATCAGCATGTCGGCCATCGCGTCGGGCGCCGCCCACATGCCCTTGCCGATCTGCGCCCGGCCGAGCAGCCCGCAGGCCAGCCCGACATCGACGTTGTTCTCCTCGTAGCCCTTGATCCAGGGCGTGCCTTTCATGTCGTTCTTGCGGATGACCGGCCCGGCCTCCATCGAGGTGTGGATCTCGTCGCCGGTGCGGTCGAGGAAGCCGGTATTGATGAACACCACCCGCTCCGCCGCCGCCTTGATGCAGGCGGCGAGGTTCACCGTGGTGCGGCGCTCCTCGTCCATGATGCCCATCTTGAGGGTGTTGGGCGTCAGCCCCAGCATCGCCTCGACGCGGCTGAACAGCTCGACCGCGAAGGCGACCTCGTCCGGCCCGTGCATCTTCGGCTTGACGATGTAGACCGAGCCGCGGCGGCTGTTGCGGATGCCCGAGTCGCTCTTGAGGTCGTGGATCGCGATTAGCGCGGTCACGGCGGCGTCGAGGATGCCCTCCGGCACCTCGGCGCCCGACTCGTCGAGCACCGCGTCGGTGAACATGTGGTGGCCGACATTGCGCACCAGCATCAGCGAGCGGCCGGGCACGCTGACCTCGCCCGCGCCGTCTGGCGCGGTGTAGACCCGGTCGGGGTTGAGCTTGCGCTCGAAGCGCTTACCGTCCTTCTCGACCGCCGCCGAGAGGGTGCCGTTCATCAGGCCGAGCCAGTTGCGGTAGACCACGACCTTGTCGTCGGCATCGACCGCCGCGACCGAATCCTCGAGGTCCATGATGGTCGAGACCGCCGATTCGACCAGCACGTCGGCGACGCCCGAGGCGTCGAAACGGCCGATCCGGTGGGTGCGGTCGAGGGCGATCTCGACGTGCAGGCCGTGATGGCGCAGCAGCAAAGCGGTCGGCGACGTCGCCTTGCCGCGATAGCCGGCGAAGGCCTCCGGCCGGGCGAGCGGGATGGTGTCGCCGGTATTCATGTTGCCGACGAGCTGGCCGCCCTCGACCGCGTAGGTCACCACGTCGGCGTGGCGGCCGCCGGCGAGCGGCACGGTCCGGTCGAGGAAGGCGCGGGCGCGCGCCACCACCCGGGCGCCGCGGGTGCGGTTGTAGCCGCCGCCGCGCACCGCGCCGCCCTCCTCTGACACCGCGTCGGTGCCGTAGAGCGCGTCGTAGAGCGAGCCCCAGCGGGCATTGGCGGCGTTGAGCGCGTAGCGGGCATTCGAGGTCGGTACCACGAGCTGCGGGCCGGCGATGGTGGCGATCTCGTCGTCGACGTTGTCGGTGCGCACCTGGACCGGGCCGGGATCGGGCAGGAGATAGCCGATCTCGGTGAGGAAGGCCTTGTAGGCCGCCTCGTCCACCGGCTTGCCGACCCGCTCGCGGTGATAGGCATCGATACGGGCCTGGATCGCGTCGCGGGTCTCGAGCAGGGCGCGGTTGCGGGGCCCCAAGTCGCGCACGAGGGCCGAGAGGCCGTTCCAGAACGCCTCCGGGGCGATCCCGGTCCCCGGCAGGGCTTCCTCGACCACGAAATCGTGCAGCACACGGGCCACCGACACGCCACCGACCGTCTTGCGATCCATGTTCTTTCCTCCCGCAGGCCCCCGCACGGGCCGCGTCGGCGCTCCCCTTAACAGGGGATGCGGGCGCCAGAAAGCCGGCGCTCCGGCGCAGGCCGGAAGCGCAGGCCTCGCGGGCGGGCTCTCCCGGCGAGCGCCCCGGCGCGTAGTCCGGGATGAGACGACCTGTCGAAAACGTAATGCAGTGTATGGGCGAAAATGCTCCGCTCGAGCGTTCCCTCCCCGTGACAAATGCCGGCCCCCCTCCCATCTCGTGGGCGCCGGGCCGGGCCCGCCCGCCGGCAACCGAAGGAGTACGGCTCCATGAACAGCGAAGAACGCGACGTCATCAACGGCATATTCCAGCGACTGGAGCAGGCCGCGCAGCAGCCCCGCGATGCCGACGCGGAGCGCTTCATCGCCGACAAGATCCGCGCCCAGCCCTACGCTCCCTACGCCATGGCGCAGCTCGTCTACGTGCAGGAGGAGGCGATCAAGAGCCTCAACCAGCAGCTCGAGCAGGCCCGGGCGGAAGCCCAGCGCGGCGGCCAGGGGGCGGGCCAGGGCTCCGGCGGGGGCGGCTTCTTCTCCAGCATCTTCGGCGGCGGCTCGCGGCCCGAGCCGCAGCAGCCGCCGCAGCGTGGCGGCGGCGCCTGGGGCAACCAGGGCGGCGGCTACGGCCAGCAGCCCGGCTACGGCGCTCCCCCGCAGGGCTATCCGCCGCAGCAGGGCGGCTACGCCCCGCAGCAGGGCGGCCCCTGGGGCGGCCAGCCGCAGGCGCCGCAGCGTGCCGGCGGCGGCTTCCTCGCCACCGCCCTGCCGATGGCGGCGGGCGCGGCGGGCGGCATGCTGCTCGGCAGCGCGCTGAGCAACGCCTTCGCGGGCGGGCATTCCTCGCTCGGCAGCATGGCGGGCCTCGGCGGCGCCGGCATGGGCGGCGGCGAGACCGTGGTCGAGAACAACTATTTCGGCAACCAGGGCGGCAGCGAGGATTTCGGCGCACCGCTCGGCGGCGACGATGCCGGCTTCCAGGACGCCTCCTACGACGGCGACATGGGCGATAGCGGCAGCGACGACTGGGTCTGATCGGTCGTGTCGTCCTGACCGAAAGGCCCCGCCGCGGAGACGCGGCGGGGCTTTTTCGTTGGTCGGGTCGTCGTTTCGTCAGATTACCTGCACGCGGGCGCCGACCGGGACGCGCTCGTAGAGGTCCATGACGTCCTCGTTCATCATCCGGATGCAGCCCGAGGAGACCGACTGGCCGATCGTGTGCGGCTCGTTGGTGCCGTGGATGCGGTAGAGCGACGAGCCGAGATAGAGCGCGCGGGCGCCGAGCGGGTTGGCGGGGCCGCCGGCCATGTGGCGGGGCAGGTCGGGGCGGCGGCGCAGCATCTCGGCGGGGGGCGTCCAGTCCGGCCATTCGCGCTTGGCGCTGACCGTCTTCATTCCCGACCAGGTGAAGCCCGGCCGCCCGACGCCGATGCCGTAGCGCAGGGCCCGGCCCCCGGGCTGCACCAGGTAGAGGAAGCGCGACGGCGTATCGATCACCACGGTGCCGGGCCGCTGTCCGCCGTCATAGGCGACCTCCTGGCGCTGGAAGCGCGGATCCATCGCCCGGCCGATCCCCTCCTCCCGGGCCGCCTGGGCGGGGTCCTGCATCGGTAGCGCCGCCTGGCGGGCACGCGGCGCCTCGAGCGGGTCGGGCTGCGAGGCGTAGGATTGAGGCTGAGCGTAGGCTTGCTGTTGAGGATAAGCCTGCGGCCGAGGCCGGGCATAGGCCTGAGACCCGTAGAGGTCCTGGGACCCATAGACCTGCGACGGCACCGGGTCGCCGGAATGCAGGGCGAGTCCGGGCGCGGCCGGCGCATAGCCGACCTGAGCGCCCGAATACCCGGCGGCCGCATATCCGGCGCTGCGGGCATAGGCAGGCCGCTGCCCGTAGACGTCGGCGGCGTAGCCGCGGCCGGTCAGGATCGTGCCGTCCGGGGCGACCGGCATCGGACGTAAGGGGCGGGCGACGGCGCCCGGGTCCTGCCCCGTCATCAGGTACTCGATGAAGCCGCCGCCATAGGCCCCGGGCGCGCTTTGTGCCAGAGCCGGACGGGCCCCGAGCATCGTCCCGAGAGCGGCCGCGATCGCCCCGGCCAGCACCATCCCGCGCACCACCATCGTACCCGTCCTCGAAGCCCGGCCGAGCCGCCGGCGATGGCATGAGGAGAGCAGGGCCCAGAGACCGGACGGTGAACGAACGTGGTGAGCGCTTCGCTAAATCCTTGCGGCGAATCATTAATTCGGCCGCATCGTGAATCCTTCGTCACCGCGGTCGCGCGCTTCGCGCGGCATTCAGCAAATCGCAATCAATCTTCGCGAGATTGGCCCGTGTGGGCCGTGCGACGCGGCCGCGGTTGCAGGCTCTCGTTGCAGGCTCTCTCGGACCCATGAAGAACAAGCGCTTCCGCATCGAGGACAGTCTCGGCGTTTCCTATGCTTCCACCGAGGCGGCCCCGCCGCCGGCCTCGGCCAACGACGACCGGATCTCCGAGATCCTGGCGACGGTCAACGAGTTGAAGCGGCTGACCCAGAGCACCACCGGCGACGTGATCGATGCCTGCCGGCGCGAGATGGCCGAAATCTACGGCATGCGCACCGAGCTCGACGTGATGAAGGCCGCGATCGGCCGGACCAAGCACGAGATCGCGGTGCTGCACCGGCAGGATTTCGACGGCAAGGGCGTGCGACGGGCGGCCGGCGAGCTGGATGCCGTGGTCGACGCCACCGAGCGGGCGACCACCACCATCCTGGCCGCCGTCGAGGACATCGAGACCCACGCCTCGGTGCTGCGCTCGACCGGCGGGCTGAAGGACCAATCCGACGTCGACGCGATCCTCGACCGCACCGTGGTGCTCTACGAGGCCTGCAACTTTCAGGACCTGACCGGCCAGCGCATCAGCAAGATCGTCAGCGTGCTGAAGTTCGTCGAGGACCACATCGACCGGATGATCGACGCCTGGGGCGGGCTCGACGCGTTCAAGGATCTGATGGGCGAGAGCGCCGGCGGCGTCAGCATCGACGACGAGAGCAGCCTGCTCAACGGACCGAAGCTCGACGAGGATCCGGGCCACGTCGACCAGACCGACATCGACGCGCTGTTCGACTGACGGGCGAGATCTTCTCCGATCCACGACCTGATCTTGAAAGTTTGCCTGAGAGATTGCGCCGATCGATCCGACGCACAGTCCGACATCTCTCGACGTCATCCCGGGGCTCGTCGAAGACGAGAACCCGGGATGACATTGAGGGTTTCAATGCGGTTGGCCAGATCAAACGGACTCTGAGGTCATGGGCGGGAAGATGCGTGGAATCTAGACGGGTCCACGCCCGACCATCCGCCCAAGCCGCCCCCACGCCGCCGACAATACCCCCTGGCCCAAGGCCGGCGCGGCCGCCCTCCGCTCCATGCGCCGCAACAGGCCCTCGGCGACCGTCCTCGGGTCGGCCAGCGCCTGCTGGCTTCCGAAGGAGTGGCCGGGCCCCGTCTCCGCCGTGCCCGGCTGGTGGAGGTAGGACACCGCATTGCCGCACAGGGCGTCGACGAGCAGGAAGGTCGGGTTGATCGCCGGCCCGGGGCTCAGCGCCACCACCCGGCGGCCGGGCGGGGCGAAGAGCGCGGTGTGCAGGGCCGAGCCGAGGGAGCCGGCGACCACGCGCCGCCGCGCGAACAGCCGGACCTGATCCGAGAAGCTCATGGCCTCCGGGTGCAGGATCTCGACGCCCTCCCGCGCCAGGATCTCGGTCACCGCCGCCTCGTTGGTGAACCGGCGCACCCCGCCCGCGAGCCGCGTCTTGGCGAGGTAGGCCGGCCGGTCCTCGGCATCGACCTCCTCCGGGGCGTAGCAGCCGGCCCCGATCGCCAGGCACAGGTCGCGAAACACCGTGTGGGCGAAGGCCTCTTCCTGGAAGGAAGGGGCCGGCACGATGGCGCGGCGCAGCCGCATCGGCGCGTCGAAGGCGTGGATGTCGCGCACCGTGAGACCGAGCCGCATCAGGATGTCGATGGCGAAGCGGTAAGGCTGCCAGAGGCTTTCTTGCGTCGGGGCGTAGCACAGGATCGGCGCTCGCGACCGCGCCCGCAGGAGCGGCCAGAACCGCGGCAGGGTGGTGACCAGGAAATGCCCGTAATGCAGATGGGCACCGCCGAGGAACAGGTAGGTCTCCTCCGGCGCCTCGGGCACGCTCGCGGGCAGGCCGGCCGCCCATTCCTCCGGCCAGTCGGTGCGCTGCCAGGACGGCGTGGTGCCGGTGCCGCGGAGATCCACGCTTTCGGGCACGAAGCGGCGCGCGGCATCGAACAAGGCCGAGGGCTGGCCCCGCGCCTCGCTGTGCGGCAGGTAGAGGACGTTCTCGATCACCCGCACGGCCGGCAGGTCGTGCCGGAGCGGGCGGGGTCGGGGCGTCCGGCAGGCGCGGAGCGTCATGCGGCGAGCGGGGTCAAGCGGCGGATCCTCGGCGCGGGCAAGGGACTTCTTCCAAGGATGGCCTTTTAGCGCCCAGGCACGGTCTTTCCAGCGGGGGTCAGGCCGCCTACATCGCCAGCATGAGCCGACAGCCTGGGAACGACGTGCCGCCCGACGCCCTCGACACGATCGAGGACGACGACGAGGCAGTGGACGCCCTCGACGCCTCGCCCGAGATCGACTTCGACCTCGATGCCGGCGCGGGCGCGATCCAGGCCGGCACGGCGGTGATCCGCCGGTTCTGGACCACGCTCCCGACCTCGCCGGGCGTCTACCGGATGTTCGACGCCAAGGGCGACGTGCTCTACGTCGGCAAGGCCAAGAACCTGAAGAACCGGGTCGGCTCCTATGCGCGGGGCCAGGCGCATACCAACCGCATCGCCCGGATGATCGCCGAGACGGCCTCGATGGAGTTCGTCACCACGGCGACCGAGACCGAGGCGCTGCTGCTGGAAGCCAACCTCATCAAGCAGCTGAAGCCCCGCTTCAACGTGCTGATGCGGGACGACAAGTCCCTGCCCTACATCCTGCTGACCGCCGATTCCGACGCGCCCCAGCTCGTCAAGCATCGCGGCGCCCGGCGCCGGGCCGGGCATTATTACGGCCCCTTCGCCAGCGTCTGGGCGGTGAACCGTACGGTCAACGCGCTTCAGCGCGCCTTTCTCTTGCGCTCCTGCTCGGACAGCTACTTCGAGAATCGCACGCGGCCGTGCCTGCTCTACCAGATCAAGCGCTGCTCGGGCCCCTGCACCAAGGAGATCTCGGTCGAGGATTATGCCGGCCTCGCCGCGGAGGCGCGGGGCTTTCTTTCGGGCAAGTCCAACGCGATCAAGGAGCGGATGGCCGCCGAGATGCAGGCCGCGTCCGAGGCCTGGGAGTTCGAGAAGGCGGCGCGCTACCGCGACCGCATCGCCGCGCTCGCCGCCATCCAGGGCGTGCAGGGCGTGAACACGCAAGGCATCGAGGAGGCCGACGTCTTCGCCCTCGACGAGCAGGCCGGCCAGTTCTGCATCGAGGTGTTCTTCTTCCGCAACTGGCAGAACTGGGGCAACCGGGCCTACTTCCCGAAGGCCGACCGCAGCATGAGCCCGGCCGAGGTGCTGGCCTCGTTCGTGGCCCAGTTCTACGACGACAAGCCGGCGCCCCGGCTGGTTCTGGTCTCGCACGAGATCGAGGATGCGGAGCTTCTGGCCGCCGCCCTGTCGACGAAGAGCGAGAACCGGGTCGAGATCCATTGCCCGAAGCGCGCCGAGCGCAAGAACCTCGTCGAGTATGCCGCCCGCAACGCCCGCGAGGCGTTGGCCCGGCGCCTCGCCGACACCGCCTCGCAGGGCAAGCTGCTGGCGGCTTTAGGCACGTCGTTCAACCTCGCGTCGGCGCCGCGGCGCATCGAGGTCTACGACAACTCGCACATCATGGGGACGAACGCCGTCGGGGCGATGATCGTCGCCGGTCCCACCGGCTTCATGAAGACGCACTACCGGACCTTCACCATCAAGTCCGAGGAGGTGAAGCCCGGCGACGATTACGGCATGATGCGCGAGGTGCTGCAACGGCGCTTCAGCCGGCTGGTGAAGGAGCATCCGCGCAACCCGGCCGAGGCCGATCGCGCCGCCGCCGCGGGCGGGGCCGCGGAGCCGGAAACCGCGCCCGATCCGGCCGATTCGGACGCCTTCCCGGCCTGGCCCGATCTCGTGCTGGTCGATGGCGGCCGCGGCCAGCTCGAGGCGGCGCGCAAGGCCCTCGACGAGGTCGGGGTGACCGACGTGCCGCTGGTCGGCATCGCCAAGGGGCGCGACCGCGATGCCGGGCGCGAGACCTTCTTCGTGCCCGGCCAAGCGCCGTTCCGCCTGCCGCCGCGGGACCCGACGCTCTACTTCGTCCAGCGCCTGCGCGACGAGGCCCACCGCTTCGCCATCGGGGCGCACCGGGCCAAGCGCAAGCGCGAGATGGTGAAGAACCCCCTCGACGAGATTCCCGGCATCGGGCCGACGCGCAAGCGCGCACTCCTGCACCATTTCGGGACGGTGAAGGCGATCCAGCGCGCCGCGCTCGAGGATCTCGCCAGGACGCCGGGGGTGAACGCCGCGACGGCCCGCGCCGTCTACGACTTTTTTCATGCGGATGCGTGAGTTGGAGGCGATGCGTGAGCCTTGAGTCGGAGTCCAGCTCTGTTGACGCCCCCTCCCCCCGCGTGGTTTCACCGATGGCGATGAATGTGGCCGTGCCCCGACGCCGCTCGACGGCTCTGAACCTCGCCAACCTCCTGACCTACGGCCGCCTGGTCGCGGTCCCGGTGGTGGTCGCGCTGCTGTTCTGGCCCCAGGACGACACCGCCCGCTGGATCGCCGTCGCGGTCTTCGTCGCGGCCGCGATCACCGACTATCTCGACGGCTACGTCGCCCGCACCTATTCCCAGAGTTCGGCACTCGGGCGGATGCTCGATCCGATTGCCGACAAGCTGCTGGTCGCCGCGAGCCTCCTGATGCTCTGTGCCGACGGGACGATCCGCGGCTGGTCGCTGTGGGCCGCGATCGTGATCCTGTGCCGCGAGATCCTGGTCTCGGGCCTGCGCGAGTACCTGGCCGAGCTCAAGGTCGGCGTGCCGGTGAGCCGGGTCGCCAAGTGGAAGACCGCGGTGCAGCTCGTGGCCCTCGGCGTGCTGATCGCCGGCCCGGCCGGCGAGCGGGTGCTGCCCGGCAACGGCACGGTGGGCCTCGTGCTGCTGTGGCTCGCCGCGGCGCTGACGCTCTATACCGGCTACGACTACATGCGCTCCGGCATCCGCCACGTCATCGACGACGAGAGATGAGCGGTTTTCCCATGAAGCTCGTCTATTTCGCCTGGGTCCGCGAGCGGATCGGCCGCCCGGAGGAAACCCTCGATCTGCCGCCGGAGTTAGCCACGGTCGCCGACCTCGTCGCCTGGCTCAAGAGCCGGGGCGAGGAATACGCCTACGCCTTCGAGACCGAGGGCGTGGTCCGTGCCGCAATCGACCGGGTCCACGCCAAGCCCGAGACGCCGCTCGCCGGGGCGAGCGAGGTGGCGTTCTTCCCGCCGATGACCGGGGGGTGAGGCGGGCTCTTTCTGTTCTCGGAAAATCCAGACCTACGACCTCATCCTGAGGTGTTGGCCCATCGAAAATGGCTGACCTCGAAGGAGGGCTCAAGGGATCGCAGTGGCATCTGGAGCCCTCCTTCGAGGCTCCCTTCGGTCGCATGCGATCTTCGATCGCCAGCACCTCAGGATGAGGTCGCGGGTGGGAGATCGAAAGGACCGCTGGATTACGCCTCGCTCGTCGAACCGGCCTTGAGAGGTGCCCGAATGCCCCGCCCCCTGCCGCTCCTCGCGATCCTGGTCTCGTCGCTCGCCGCCTCCGCCGCCTCCGCCGAGCCGGTGACGATCGGCCCGCTGCTGGAGCATCGCGGGATCTGCGAGGCCTCGGGCGCGGTCGCCTATCCGCGCGGCAGCATCAGTGACAGGTTCCTGGTGGTCGATGACGGATCGACCGTGGTGGGTCTCTACCGGGCTGGGGTCGGCGGCGGCGCGCTGCCGCTCGGCGGCGCCGATATTGCGGGCGCGCTCGCCCTCTCCCCGGACGACCGCAAGGCCGACCTCGAATCCGCGACCTGGCTCGGGCCCGACCTCTACCTGCTCGGCTCGCACAGCCGCCGGCATGGCGGAAAGCAGAGCCCGGGCCGCGGCCGCCTCGCGGCCTTCACGGTCACGGAATCGGGCGGCGTGCCCAGCCTCGTACAGAGGGGCCACGCGGTCAAAGGCCTGCTGCCGGCCTTCGCCGCCCTGTCGCCCCTGTTCGCGTCGCGGATCGGCCTCGACGTGCCGGCCCGGGACGATCTCGATCCCAAGCGCAAGGGCTTCAACATCGAGGGGATGGCGCCGCGCCCGGACGGCACGTCGCTCTGGCTCGGCCTGCGCAACCCGCTCGACACCGACGCGAACGCCCTGCTGGTCCCGCTGGAGAACCCGGCCGAGGCGATCAGTGGCGCCGCCCCGCGCCTCGGCACGCCGGTCGCCCTCGACCTGAAGGGCCGCGGCATCCGCGACCTCGCCATCGTGCCGGAGACCAAGGCCTACCTGATCCTCGCGGGCGGCGCGGGCGGCGGCGGCGAGCCGTTCGACCTCTACCGCTGGTCGGGCAAGCCGGCCGACAAACCCGTCCGGGTCGAGGGCGCCGCGGCGGCCTTCGCGACGATCCCCGACTTCCAGCCCGAGGCGCTGGTGGTCTCCCCGGCCGGCGACCGGGTCCAGGTGCTGAGCGACGACGGCGAGGCGCTCGGCTCCGACGGCAAGCCGTGCGAGGAGTCGAAGGACGGCAAGCGGTTCCGAAGCCTGACCCTCGACCTGCGGTGAGGCGCCGCCTCAACCGCTGAGCGCCGCCGCGAACTCCTTCACGTTGTGGTGCATCATCTCGAGATAGGTCGGGGCCGGCCCGTTGGGCTCCGACAGGGCGTCGGAGAAGACCCGGCCTCCGGCCTTGGCGCCGCTCTCGCGGGCGATCTGCTGCATCAGCCGCGGATCCGAGACGTTCTCGAGGAAGACCGCCGGGATCTTGTCGCGGCGGACCTGCCGGACGATCGCCGCGACGTCGCGGGCGGTGGCCTCGCTCTGGCTCGACACGCCCTGCGGCGCGAGGAACCGCATGCCGTAGGCACGCGCGAAATACCCGAAGGCGTCATGGGTGGTGACGATGCGCCGGCGCGCCTCCGGGATGCCGGCGAGCGCCGTGCGCACCTCCCCGTCGAGGGCGTCGAGCTTCGCCAGATAGGCGGTCGCATTGGCCTGGTAGGCCGCCTTGCCCTCGGGATCGACGCTCGCCAGGCCGTCGCGGATATTGGCGACGTAGGTCTTGGTGTTGGCGACGTTCTGCCAGGCATGCGGATCGACGGCGTGGTCGTGACCGTGGCCGTCATCCGCCTCCTCGATCGGGACGATGCCCTTCGAGGCGACGACGACCTTGGCCTTGGTGCCGGAGGCCTTGATCAGCCGGTCGATCCAGCCCTCGAAGCCGAGGCCGTTGACGACGACGAGGCGCGAAGCCGCCACCGCCTGCGCGTCGGCCGGGGCCGGCACGAAGCTGTGCGCGTCGCCGTTCGGCCCGACCAGGGTCGAGACGGCGACCCGGTCGCCTCCGACCTGCCGCACGAGGTCGCCGAGGATCGAGAAGGTCGCCACCACCCGGACGGGCTCTTGCCGGAGGGGCTCTTGCCGGAGGGGCTCTTGCCGGACGGGCTCTTGCGCCCGCGCCGGCGCAGTCCATGCCAGGCCCAAAGCCACCAGCAGCATCCCGATCCCCAGCCTGCCCATCGCGAAAAACTCCCGGCTCGACGATGCGCCTCACCTAGGCTCGCACGAGAGAGAATGCAACATTGTTACATGGCATGGGGCCGGGACTCTGCCGCGGGGTGGACCTGGGTCGACGACGGGCCCGGAGGCTGAGTCCAGGGTCGCGGCCGTCACGCCGTTCTTGCCGCTCCCGCTCGGACGGCGTCACCGGCGGGCTGGACTCTCCTGCGCGAGCGGGATGCCCCGGCCCGCTGCCCGTCTCTCCTCGGTCTGCCGGCCCCGCTTCGGCACGAAGCGGATCGACGAAAAGCAGAGGCACAGGTTCTCCCCTCTCCGGTGTGGCAGAAGGGACGCCCGCGCTTTGCCTGTTTCCGTCGATTTTTTCGTTAGGTGTTCCTTAACCACGACCCGCGATGGTTCGCTCACATGAACATCGAGGAGATCGGGATGGATCACTTCCAGACGAGCATCCGTGAGCGGGCCTATGCCCTGTGGGAGCGGGACGGCCGCGCGCCGGGCCGCGACGAGCATTACTGGCGCATGGCCGAGCAGGAACTCGCCGAGCAGGCGCGTCCGACCGTGATCGAAGCGCCGGTGGAGACGGTCGCTGCCAAGCCCGTGCGCAAGCCGGCAGCCCGCAAGCCGGCCACCAAGAGCGCCGCCGCGAAGACGGTGGCCGAGGTCGCCGAGGCCGTGGCGAAGCCGGCGCCGCGTCGCCGCCGCGCCGCTGCGGCGGGCGAGAACATCACCACGCACTAAAAAAGCTTGTCGGACGCGCGCCGCAGCCGGCCTCAGCCCCTTCCGCCCTGCGGGAGGGGCTTTTCGTCGACGATCCGGACCGGCATTCCGCCGCGGCGGCGGACCCGCCACAGGAGGACGACGAGGGCGAGGTCGATCATCCCGAGGATCGCCAGCGCCAGGAGCGTCGCGTCCGCACCCGCATGGGCGATCAGGTAGGCGCCCGCGGAGGGCGCGAGGGCCTGGGCGGCGAGGTTCGGCTTCGCCAGGCGTCCGAGCAGCGCCGCGTAGCGCTCGGGGCCGAACAGGGCGAGCGGCAGGGTGCCGCGGCCGATCGAGTAGAGCCCGTTGCCGGCACCGAAGATCATCAGCACGACGACGGGAGCCAGGAAACCGGCCCACAGCAGCACGAGCCCGAACGCCATCAGCACCACCGCGGCGGTGAGCGTCCAGATCGGATGATGCCGGCTGCGATTGGCGACTTCCAGGAGCCGCGCCCCGACCTGCGACGGGCCGATCAGGGTGCCGAGCGACACGGCCGCCGCCAGCGATAGACCGCGATCCTGCAACAGGGTCAGCAGGTGGACGGAAAAGATCGAGGTGGCGATGCCGGTGCAGGTCACGAGAGCCGCGAGGACCAGGAAGACCGGACGCTCGGCCGCATCGAGCGACACCGCCTCGGACCGGCCGCCCCTGGCCTGGGGCCGCGGCGCGGCCGGCGGGACCAGCCGCAGGATCAGCGGCAGGCACAGGCCGAGTTCGAGCGCCGCATAGGTCAGGCAGGTGCCGCGCCAGCCGAGATGGGCGAGCAGGAAGGCCGAGAGCGGCCAGCACAGGGTGCTGGAGAAGCCGCCCCACAGGGTGAGCGCGGTGATCGCCGGCCGCGCATCGGCGCCGTAGAGCCGCCCGAGGGTCGCGAAGGCGGCGTCGTAGAGCCCCGACCCCATTCCGGCGCCGATCACCAGCCAGGCGAGGCCGAAGACCGGCAGGTTCGGCGCCAGCGCCAGCAGGGCGAGCCCGACCGCGAGCAGCCCGGTCGAGACGGCCAGCACCGGGCGCCCGCCGTGACGGCCGATCATCCGGCCGGCGGTCGGCGCGACGGCGCCCGCCACCAGCATCCCGGCGGTGAGGCTGCCGAAGATCCAGGGCAGTCCCCAGCCGGTCTCCGCCGCAATCGACGGCCCGAGCACCGTCAGCAGGTAGTAGCTGCAGCCCCAGGCGAAGATCTGCACGATGCCGAGGGCCGAGATGACCGGCCACCGCCGGTGCGGGATCAGCGGGATCATCAGGCCGTGGCGACCCGGCGCCCGTGCTCGTCGATGACGCGCTCGCCATCCTCCTTGAAGAACTCGCCCTGCGGCGGCGGCAGCAGGTCCAGCACCTGCTCGGAGGGACGGCACAGGCGCACGCCGCGCGGGCTCACGACGAGCGGACGTTCGAGCAGGACCGGATGGGCCGCGATCGCGTCGAGGAGCTGGTCGTCGGTGAGGGCCGGATCGTCGAGGCCGAGCTCGGCGTAAGGAGTCCCCTTCTTGCGCAGCACCTCGCGCAAAGTCAGGCCGGCCCGGTCGAGGAGCCGGCGCAGGAGCTCACGCGTCGGCGGGGTCTTCAGGTACTCGACGACGTGCGGCTCGATGCCGGCATGGCGGATCATCGCCAGCACGTTGCGCGACGTGCCGCAGGCCGGGTTATGGTAGATCACGACGTCCATCGGCGGCCTCCCGCAGCGGGCGCGATTGGCGAAGCCCGCATCCTTTGCCAATCTCTAACGACTTCGCGGGACACTCGTCCACAGGAGTCCGGCGGGCTTGTGGAACATCCCCGGAACACCCATCTAAGATGCTGATTTGCTTCGCCTTCCGCGCTTCACACTGGTGCCGGTGGCGCAAATCGGCTAAGCCGTCCGGCAAGAGAGTGTGAGCCCGCGCGGGCCGCGACGAGAGACAGACCTTGGCAGAGAACGACCCGACCGGCGCCCCCCCGCCCGCGACCGACATCAAGCCCGTCTCGATCACCGACGAGATGCGCCAGTCCTACCTGGCCTACGCGATGAGCGTGATCGTCAGCCGGGCCCTGCCGGATGCGCGCGACGGCCTGAAGCCGGTGCATCGCCGCATCCTGTACTCCATGTACGAGAACGGCTACCTGCCGGACCGCAAGTACGTGAAGTCGGCGCGCATCGTCGGCGACGTGATGGGTCAGTATCACCCGCACGGCGACCAGTCGATCTACGACGCCCTCGTCCGCATGGCGCAGGATTTCGCCATGCGGCTGATGCTGGTCGACGGCCAGGGCAATTTCGGCTCGGTCGACGGCGATCCGCCGGCCGCGATGCGCTACACCGAATCGCGCCTGGCGAAGCCCTCGATGGCCCTCCTCGAGGACATCGACAAGGACACCGTCGACTTCAACCCGAACTACGACGAGTCGAAGGACGAGCCGGCGGTCCTGCCCGCCCGCTTCCCCAACCTCCTCGTCAACGGCGCCGGCGGCATCGCGGTCGGCATGGCGACCAACATCCCGCCGCACAACCTCGGCGAGGTGATCGACGGCTGCATCGCGCTGATCGACGATCCGGCGATCACCATTGAGGGCCTGAACGACATCATCCCGGGCCCGGACTTCCCGACCGGCGGCTCGATCCTCGGGCGCTCGGGCACCCGCTCGGCCTACATGACCGGCCGCGGCTCGGTCATCATGCGGGCGAAGTCCCACATCGAGGAACTGCGCAAGGAGCGCGAGGCCCTGATCTTCACCGAGATCCCGTATCAGGTGAACAAGGCCTCGCTGGTCGAGAAGATCGCCGATCTGGTGCGCGAGAAGCGCGTCGAAGGCATCGCGGATCTCCGCGACGAATCCGACCGTGACGGCATGCGCATCGTGGTCGAGCTGAAGCGCGACGCCGTCGCCGACGTGGTTCTGAACCAGCTCTACCGCTACACGCCTTTGCAGACGAGCTTCGGCTGCAACATGGTGGCGCTCAACGGCGGCCGGCCCGAGCTTCTGAACCTCAAGGACCTGATCCAGGCCTTCATCGACTTCCGCGAGGAGGTCGTCTCCCGCCGCACCAAGTTCCTCTTGAACAAGGCGCGCGAGCGGGCCCACGTCTTGTGCGGTCTCGCCATCGCGGTCGCCAACATCGACGAGGTGATCCGGCTGATCCGCACCTCGCCGGATCCGAACTCGGCCCGCGAGGCCCTGATGTCCCGCGACTGGCCGGCCGAGGACATCGCGCCGCTGATCGCACTGGTCGACGATCCGCGCCATCGGCTCCGCGAGGACGGCACCTACCGCCTGTCCGAGACCCAGGCCCGCGCCATCCTCGACCTGCGGCTGCAGCGCCTGACCGCGCTCGGCCGCGACGAGATCGGCGACGAGCTGAAGCGGCTGGCCGACGAGATCGCCGACTACCTCGACATCCTGCGCTCGCGCGCCCGCATCATGGGCATCGTCAAGCACGAGCTGGCGGAGGTCCGGGCCGAATACGCCACCCCGCGCAGGACCGAGATCCTCGACTGGGATTCCAGCGTCGAGGACGAGGACCTGATCCAGCGCGAGGACATGGTCGTGACCGTGTCGCATGCCGGCTACATCAAGCGCGTCCCGCTCTCGACCTACCGGGCCCAGCGCCGCGGCGGCAAGGGCCGGGCCGGCATGTCGATGCGCGACGAGGATTTCGTCACCCGCCTCTTCGTCGCCAACACCCACACGCCGGTCTTGTTCTTCTCCTCGCAGGGCCAAGCCTACAAGGAGAAGGTGTGGCGGCTGCCGCTCGCGGCGCCGAACGCGCGCGGCAAGGCGCTCGTCAACATCCTGCCCCTCGACCAGGGCAAGGAGCGCATCACCACCATCATGCCGCTACCCGAGGACGAGGCGTCCTGGGAAACGCTCGACGTGATGTTCGCGACCGCCAGCGGCAGCGTGCGGCGCAACAAGCTGTCCGACTTCGTGCAGGTCAACCGCAACGGCAAGATCGCCATGAAGCTCGACGAGGGCGACCACATCGTCCATGTCGAGATCTGCACCGAAGCCGACGACGTGCTGTTGACCACCGGCGCGGGCCAGTGCATCCGCTTCCCGGTCACGGACGTGCGGGTGTTCAAGGGCCGCGATTCGACCGGCGTGCGCGGCATCAACCTCGCCAAGGACGATCGGGTCATCTCGATGACGATCCTGCGCCACTTCGAGGCTTCGCCCGAGGAGCGCCAGGCCTATATGAAGCGCGCCAATGCCGATCGCCGCGCCACCGGCGAGGCGATCGAGCTGCCGGCGGCCCCCGAGCCCGAGGCCGAGGAGGCCGCGGCCTCGATCGACCTGGAGCAGGACCGCTACATCGCCATGGGGGCGGCGGAGCAGTTCGTCCTCACCCTGTCGGAGCGCGGCTACGGCAAGCGCACCTCGTCCTTCGAGTATCGGATCTCCGGCCGCGGGGGGAAGGGCATCAAGGCGATGGAGGTCAATGCCCGCAACGGCAGCCTCGTCGCCTCCTTCCCGGTCGAGACCAGCGACCAGATCATGCTGGTGACGGATGCCGGCAAGCTGATCCGCGTGCCCGTCGACGACATCCGCGTCGTCGGCCGCGCCTCGCAGGGCGTCACGGTGTTCAACACCGACAAGACCGAGAAGGTCGTGTCGGTCGAGCACATTGAGGGCGAGGGCGAGGCGGAAGTCGACGTCGAGGGGGATGGCGGGGAGGTCGAGGGGGCCTGATCGGGCTCTTTCACCCACCTCACGCACAACGCCGTGTCTGCGAGCCGAATCCGCTCGCAGACACGGCGTTTTTGTTTTGGATGATGGACTCCGCGTCGACTGTCTGGAGCCTACTTCGTAATTACGAGGCCGCGCGGCGGAGCCAGGAATGATGGGAGCACAGGACAACACGTTGCGCCGTGCGGGAGCGACGGTTGCCGCGCACGAACCCTCCCCCCCTCTGCAGAGCAGGCCGGGAGAGGGGACACCGTTTCCGGAGAGGTCGCGGCCGTGCTGACGGGCACCATCTGAATCACCGTCGCGCCGCCCCTCTCCCGGCCCCTGCTGACGCAGGGTCCACCCTCCCCCGCAGAGGGGGGAGGGTCCACGCGCGGCAGCCGTCGCTCCGGCTTCCGCAAAGCCTCATGTGGTCGCGTATGGTCGACGCGGGCGTTAGATTGATAAAGCCCACCTACTTCCCGAAATCCACCTTCGCGCCCCGCTCGACGTGCTTCGCGAGATCCCGCGCGTCCCAGTTGGTGAGCCGGACGCAGCCATGCGATTCGGTCTTGCCGACCTTCTCGGGCTCGGGCGTGCCGTGGATGCCGTAGCCGTCGTTACCCGACAGGTCGATCCAGACCAGGCCGACCGGGTTGTTCGGGCCGGGCTTGATGGTGAACTTGCGCTTCGCCTCGACGCCTTGGAATGCGTATTTCGGGTTGTAGGTATAGGTCGGGTCGAAGGCGACCCCCTCGACCTTGAGGACGCCGCTCGGCGCCGGCTTCTCCTCGCTGCCGATCGAGGCCGGGTAGAGGTGGATCAGCGCCCCGTCCTCGCCATAGGCCCGGACCTGGAGCGCGCCCTTGTCGACCGCGATGCGGGTGACCTTCGGCGTCTCGGGCAATTCCTTGCCGGGGATGCGCCCTGTCTCCATCGGCGGCACGGCCGCGACCGTGATCACCGTCCCGGCCTTGGTCAGCGGCTTGCCGGGGTTGAGGGCCTCGAGGAAGTCCTTGCTCATGTGGAAACGCTCGGCCAGCATCTCGGCCGGCGAGGTGTAGGACAACGCCTTCAGATCGGCCTGCTCCTCCATCTTCGGCGGGATCTCCTCCACGAACGGGCCGGCGACGTCCTGCTCGGTCAGCGTATACTCGGTCACCGCCGGATCCTGGCTGGTGCCGGACAGGGTCTGCCACAGGGTCTCGTCGAGCCGCCCGGAAGAGGACTGGCCCTTGGCCTTGGCGAAGCCGGCGAGCGCGCCACGCAGATTGTCGCCGTCGCGCCCGTCGATGGCGCCGGGGGAGAAGCCGGCCCGGTCGAGCAGCACCTGCACCCGCACCGTCAGCGGGTCGGCGCCTTTCTCGGCAGCCTTCGCCGTCTCCTTCTTGCCGGCTTTCTTCTCCTGATCCTTGTCCGGCGCACCGGCGCCGAACTGCGCCTGGTTGATCGCCTCCAGGGTCAGGGGCGCCTCCGCGGCGCCGGCCGCGCCGGACAACCCCATCACCAGCAGAGCTGCCCCGAGCCTCGCCGCCTTCCGCATCCGCCCCTCTCCCGCACACGATGTCAGCCAGGCCTAGAAGCGCCGGATGCCGCCTCCCGTTCCGGATTTTTCGCGCTCACTGGCACAGGCGGTGGCCGGCATTGCGCTCGCGCTCGTCGAGGTGGAGGTGGTTGGCATGCGCCGCATCCGAGCCCGGCCCGAGCACGGTGCGGAAGAAGCCGCAGGCGCGGGCCCTGACGGCGTTCTCGAAAGCCGCCTCGGGCGTGCCCTCCCGCACCGCGCCCACCATCACCGGCGCCCGTCCCTCGAAGGTGAAACCCATCACGTCGACCCCGTTGGCATAGGCGTGCTCGCTGAGCTTGGCGCTCGGGTCGTGGTTCTGGCCGCGGCACTCGTAGGAGCCGCCGATCTGGACGGTCTTCGGCACCGTCGAGAGGGTCCGCTCGGCGATCACCCGCACCTCGGTGCTCCAGCGGCCGAGCGCCTCCGCGGCGACGCAGGTGAGGGTGGCGGCGGGGCTGAGCGGGACGCCGTCGGGCAGCACCGTCACCCGCAGGGGCTTGGCCGCGCCACACAGCCCGTCGGCGAGGGGCGCCACCGACTCGGCCTTGACGCCCAGGCGTTCGAGCCGGCGCAGGCAGGCGGTATCGTCGGGCACGAGGGTGGCGGGGGTGGGCGCCGGGCCGGAGGGCAGGTCGGCGGGCCGCTCGGGCGGCAGCGGCGTCGGCTCGGGGACGGGCGTGTCCTTGTCGGTCTCCTTCGGAACCGCGTCCTTTACGGCGGACTCCTTGGAAGCCGGCTCCTTGGCCACAGGCTCCTTGCTCTCCTCGGGCCGGGGCGGCGGCAACGGCACCTGATCGGCCGGGACCCGGCTCAGAGGCGGCGCACCGCCCGGTGCCTGGGCGGCGGCCGGACCGGCCAGGATCGCGCCTGCCATCAGCGCGGCGAGGATCCGCCCCATCGTCGTCCCCGGCATCGCGCCCCTCCCCAGTTCCGCTCCTCAACGGATGGGCAAGCGTGGCCGTTCCCCCGACTCGTGCTGCTCGCGCGCCCTGCCGCGCTTGCGCCCCGCGCCCCAGGGTCTATCGTCGCCCGCCCTTCGAGCGAGAGGATCAGCATGCGCGGCGTCACGGCGGAGCACGAGCCCAACCCCTTCTCCGAGCCGGCCTGGACCACCCCGCACGGGCTGCCGCCTTTCGAGCGCATCGTGCCCGCGCATTACGAGCCGGCCTTCGAGCGGGCGCTGGCCCAGCACGTCGCCGAGATCGAGGCGATCGCCGGCAATCCGGAGCCCGCGACCTTCGCCAACACGATCGAGGCGATGGAGCGCTCGGGCCAGGCCCTGCGCCGGGTCTCCTCGACCTTCTTCAACCTCACCGGCAGCCACACCAATCCCGAGCTTCAGGCGGTCGAGCGGGCGGTGTCGCCGCGGCTCGCCCGCCACGGCAGCGCGATCTACCTCAATCCGGACCTGTGGGCGCGAGTCTCGGGGATCGCCGAGGACGGCCTGTCCGACGAGCAGAAGCGGGTGCGCGAGCGCTACCGCCTGCGCTTCCGCCGCGCCGGGGCCGAGCTCGACGCCGAATCCAAGGAGCGCATGGCGGCCATCGCATCGCGGCTCGCCGAGCTCGGCACCCAGTTCAGCCAGAACCTGCTCGCCGACGAGGGCGCGTTCACGCTGGAACTGACCGGCGAGGACGATCTTGCCGGCCTTCCGCCCTTCCTGCGTGCCGCAGCGAGCCGGGCCGCCGAGGAGCGCGGGCTGAAGAACAGCCACGTCGTCACCCTGTCGCGCTCGCTGATCGACCCGTTCCTGGTCTTCTCGACGCGGCGCGACTTGCGCGAGCGCGCCTATGCCGCCTGGCTCCGCCGGGGCGAGAACGGGGGGGAGACCGACAACCGGGCGATCATCACCGAGACCCTGCGCCTGCGCGCCGAGCGGGCGCGCCTGCTGGGTTATTCGAGCTACGCCGCCTTCCGCCTCGACGACACGATGGCGGGCAGCGCCGACGCCGCGGTCGGCCTGCTGGAGGAGGTCTGGGCGCCGGCCCGCCGCCGGGCCGAAGCCGAGCGCGACCGGCTCCAGGCGCTCGCCCGCGAGGACGGCCACGATTTCGACCTCGCTCCTCACGACTGGCGCCACTATGCCGAGCGCCTGCGCCGCCGCGAGCACGACCTCGACGAGGGCGAGATCAAGCCGTATCTCCCGCTGGAAGGCATGATCCAGGCGGCCTTCGACACGGCGCACCGCCTGTTCGGCCTCTCCTTCACCGAACTGCCGGACGTGCCGCGCTACCACCCCGAGGTGCGGGCCTGGGAGGTCGCCGACCGGGACGGGCGGGTGATCGGCCTGTTCCTCGGCGATTACTTCGCGCGGCCGAGCAAGCGCTCGGGCGCCTGGATGAGCGGCTTCCGCTCGCAGGAGCGCCTGACCGGCGAGATCACGCCGATCATCGTCAACGTGATGAACTTCGCCAAGGGGGCCGAGGGCGAGCCGTCCCTGCTCTCCTTCGACGATGCCCGCACGCTGTTCCACGAATTCGGCCACGCCCTGCACGGGCTTTTGTCGAACGTGACCTATCCGATGCTCGCCGGCACCGCTGTGGCAGGCGACTTCGTCGAGTTGCCGTCCCAGCTCTACGAGCACTGGCTGGAACAGCCGGAGGTTTTGCGGTCGCACGCCCGCCACTACCGCACCGGCGAACCGATGCCCGAGGACCTGCTGGCCCGGCTGCTCGCCGCCCGCACCTTCAACCAGGGCTTCGCCACGGTGGAATACACGGCGTCGGCCATCGTCGACCTCGACCTGCACCTGTCGCCGGAGGCCGAGGGCGGCATCGATCCGCTCGCCTTCGAGGCCGAGTCGCTGCGCCGCATCGGCATGCCGGGCGAGATCGCGATGCGCCACCGCACGCCGCATTTCCAGCACATCTTCGCCGGGGAAGGCTACGCGGCGGGCTATTACAGCTATCTCTGGTCCGAGGTGCTGGACGCCGACGCCTTCGACGCCTTCCGGGAAGCGGGCGACATCTTCGATCCCGCCACCGCGGAACGGCTGCGCACCTACGTCTACGGTGCCGGGAACCTGCGCGATGCCCGCAGTGCCTACATCGCCTTCCGCGGTCGGCTGCCGAGCACCGGGCCGCTCTTGCGCAAGCGGGGGCTGGCGGTATGATGCCGCCTACCTTATGAAATATATTCAAGTATTGTCGGGCGGCATCACGCCGCCCGACGGCAATTTATATTCTAATGGCGTGGATCTAATTTCTGCACTGTAAATAAAATGATGAGAATTGTAAATAAATATGAAGAAATAGCCCATGGCGAGATTAAATCCGCGGCCGATCGCTGGGGCCTCTCTGTTTATCCAAAAGTTCGCGTAGCGGATGTCATATCCCTTGATGACGTTGGAGCGACTGGCGAGCTAAGGCGTTTCGGACTTCAATCACATTTTGATTTTGTCATTTGTCGTCAAAATTGGGATCCGGTTTATGCGATCGAATTTGATGGGCACCTCCACACAACGCCAACACAAATCTCACGAGATTCAAAAAAAGACGAACTATGCAAGCGCGATAATTTTCCAATATTGAGAATAAATAGTAGATACCTGAATAAAAATTTTGGTCCGATGTCACTTGTTGCATGGATTATTGATGTTTACGAGCTACAAACGGAATTTGAACGCTTGCAGGTGGACGGCCAAATTCCACCGGACGAGCCCTTCGATCCATTCTTTATGATGAGCATTGATGCGGCAGAGGAAAGATTTCCTTACTGGCTGTCTGCAAAACCCCGTATTTATATACGAAATTTATACAAAAAAGGAAAAATAGTAGTTCCATCATCGTCTGGATTTATCGGATACGATACAAATGATGTTATGTGGGGGATGGAATATATCCAGCTAACCAAAGAAAATGGGTTGTATGTGCGATCTGCTATGAGGCCTCAGCATTTTCCAATAAATCTTGGCGATCTACTAGACGAAATTCTGTCGGTTCAGCTGAGCCGCGAAGTGCTACAATGGGATAAAAATCAAGCAGGCGCCCTGCCAATGAGCAAAATATATTTAATAGCTGATAAATTAAAGTCAAATATAAACGTTTCCAGATCTCACTCGTGCGGACAAATAAAATAAAATATATTTCGTGTTCTATTGATCGTTGACACTCTCGGAAGAAAGTGCCGAAAATCGCTTCGCGGCCAATGTGACGCTTAACCAAGCCGCATCCGCCAGGAAAGCCAGCGCCGCCGCGGCCGCCGCGCCCTGGACCAGCGCCAGGGTGTTCTGGGTCTGCAACCCGACCACGATCGGCGTGCCCAGCGTCTGGGCCCCGGCGAGCGCCCCGATCGCGGCGGTCGCCACCGCCAGCACCAGCACCACCCGCAAGGCTTCCAGGATCGGCCCGGCAGCGAGCGGCAGCTCGACCCGCATCAGGATCTGCGTCGGCGTGAGCCCCATCCCGATCGCCGCCCGGCGCACCTCCTCCGGCACGGTGGCGAGCGCGCCGACGGTGCCGCGCATCACCGGCATCAGCCCGTAGGCGGCGAGCGCCAGGAGGATCGGCGGCGCGCCGAAGCCGAGCACCGGCAGGGCGAGCGCCACCACCACCACCGGCGGGGCGGCCTGGGCGGCGGCGGCCAGGGTGTCGAGGGTGGCGCGCAACGAGGCACCGGCGACGCGGGTCGCCAGGATGCCGAGGCCGAGCCCGGCCCCACCCGCCAAGACGAAACCGCCGAGCGCCAGGACGAGATGCTGCCGGGCGAGCCAGGCGAGGCGACCGGCCGGCACCGGCGTGCCGGCCTGGAGGCCGAGGAGACGGACCACGAATCCGGCGACCTCCGGCAGGCTGAGCACCGCGAGGCACAGGGCCACCCCGAACGGCACGAGCGCGCGGGCGAACCGGGGACGGGTCATGCCGGCATCTCCCGGGTGCCGCCGAGGAGCGCGAGCCCGGCATCGACCGCGAGAGCGAGGCCGATCACCGGGAGGGCGCCAAGCAGGATCAGGTCCTGGGCGAATTGCGCCATGCCCTCGAAGACCAGCGCCCCGAGTCCCCCGGCCCCGACGAGGCCGCCGAGGGTGGCGAGCCCGACGCTCTGCACCGCCGCCACCCGCAATGCCCCGATCAGCACCGGCGCGCCGAGGGGCAGGCGCACCCGCAGCAGCACCTCGCGGGGGTTGAGGCCGATCGCCCGGGCGGCGGCGAGCACGTCCGCGTCCGCCGCCGCGAGGCCGGCGGCGAGCCCGCTCACCAGCGGCAGGCAGAGATAGGCGGCGGTGCCGAGCACCGCCGGCACCGGACCGATGGCCGACAGGCCGAGGCTCCGCAGCGCCGGAACGAGGGCGAGCAGGCCCGACAGACCCGCCACCAGGGCAGCGAAGAGTGCGAGCGCCGGCACGACCTGGATCCCGCTCACCAGCCCGTCGACGAGGCGCGCGCCCGGCCCGTCGCGCAGGCGCAGGAGCGCCAGGGGAACGGAAACGGCGAGCGCGATGAGGAGCGAAGCTCCGGCGAGCCCGAGATGCTGCCACGAAGCCGCCGCCACGGCCCCCGCCCGCGCCCGGTACTCGACCGCCAGCGACAGCGAATCGAGGACACCCGCCGCTGCGAAGAGAACGGTGAAGCCAAGGAGCAGCAGGGCGGCGATGAGGCCGCCCCGGCGCGGCAGGACGGCCCTCCCCGCCTCTCCGGCGAGCCCCGCCACCGCCAGGAGAGCGAGCCACCCGCCCGAGCCGAGGGCGGCGCGGGCGGCCGGCTTCTGGCCTGCGAGGAGCCCGGCGGCGCCCTGCCCGAGGCCGAGGAGCAGTACGCACCAGGCGGCCAGAGCCGCCGCCAGGGCGGCCCAGGCACGCCACGGCCGCGCCGGACCGGCGAGCAGCATCACCGCACCGACCGCGAGCCCGCCCGCCGCCATCCCGGCGACGCCACTTCCGACGGGGCTGCCGGGGACCAGGCGGTTCGGCGCCAGGGTGAGGAACGGTAGTCCGGCGAGGGCCGCGACGGCGAGACCCGCTATCGCCACGGCGAGCCACGGCGAGGACGGCCAAGCCGTGGGCCGTTTCACGGAATCGATCGTCATGGCGCGAGGGTTCCGAGGTAGCGGCGGGCGACCGCCTCCGGGGTGTCGCCCTCCACCGCCACCTCGGCGTTCAGCCGCCTCAGGGTCGGGAGGTCGAGGCCGGAGAAGAGGCGATCGAGGGCGGGGGCGATCTCCGGATGAAGGGCGAGGACCGGCGTGCGGATCACCGGCGCCGGCTCGTAGACGATCTGCGCCCCGGCCGGATCGCTCATCACCGCGACGTCGAGGGCCGCGATCGCCCCGTCGGTGCCGTAGACCATGCCGGCATTGACCCCGCTGATCCCCTGCGCCGCCGCCCGCAAGGTGACGGCGGTATCGCCGCCCGGCAGCATCACGATCCGCTCCCGCGGCATCACGAAATCGTAGGCCCGCTCGAAGGACGGCAGGGCGGCCGGGCTCTCGACGAACTCCGCCGAGGCGCAGAGCTCGATCAGGCCGCGGCGGACCGCGCCGGCAAAATCCGCCATCGTGGCGAGGCGCTCGGCCCGGGCGAGGCGCCCCTGCACGGCGATCTGCCAGGTGTTGTTCGCCGGCGCTGCCTTGAGCCAGGCGAGGCCGTTCTTGGCGTCGAAGGCCTTCGCCGCCGCGTAGGCCGTCTCCGCCCGGCGCCAGACCGGATCGGCATCGGTTCCGGAGAAGAAGGCGGCGTTGCCGGTATATTCCGGGTAGAGGTCGATCTCGCCGGCGGTGAGCGCGGTGCGCACGATGCGGGTCGGCCCGAGCTGGAGCCGGGCCGTCACCGGCACGCCGAGCCGCCGCAGCACCATCACGATCAGGTGGCCGAGCAGGGCGCCCTCCCCGTCCACCTTCGAGGCGACGACGACCGGCCGGTCGGCCAGCGCCGCCGTCGACGAGAGGGCCAATCCGACGAGTCCCCCTGCGATCAGGGCCCTCCGATTCAAGGGGTGGGGAGTATCGTGAAGCCGCTGCATCGCGTCCCAGGTCCGTGCGCTTGACATGTCTGGCGTTCCGGGCGACGGCTCACCGGCGCAGGTCTTGGTCGGGATCGGTCTTGGCTGCCGGCGCTGACTCGCATGGGTTGCGGGCGGATGAAACCCCTGACGGTCGAGCGGACAAAGCCGCGGCAGGGACAGGTCGGTCGGGCCTCGATTCGGGGCGTTGAGGGAAAGAACTCCGGCGTGGGCACGGAAACAAGCGAAGACCTCCTGAATGGTGCCCGCGTCCTCGTGGTGGAGGACGAGGCGGCAATCTCGATGCTGCTGGAGGACATGCTGGTCGATTTCGGCTGCGAGGTCGTGGGTCCGGCGGCCCGGCTGAGCAAGGCGCTCGAGATGGCCGAGAGCGAGAGCTTCGTGGTCGCGATCCTCGACGTCAACGTCGCCGGCGAGCCGATCTACCCCGTCGCCGAGGCGATCGTGCGCCGCGGCCTGCCGCTGGTCTTCTCCACCGGCTATGGCGGCGCCGGCATCCGCGAGCCGTTTCGCGACCGCCCGGTGGTGCAGAAGCCGTTCAGCCAGCAGGACCTCAAGCGCACCCTGATCGCCGCGATCGCGGCGGCGCGCTGAGGCGCTGGGCCCTGCGGGGCCGGTTTTTCGCAGCGTCGTGTCGACGTTGTCGATTCAGAACACCCTATTCTCAGCCGACGGCCGGGATAGCTGGTGCCATCACGAAGGCGCAGCCCTTCTTCTCTCCCCGACAGATCCCGGGCTTGCCGGGAATCGGCAAGCGATGGACGAAGTCGGGCAAGCGCGACTTCGTCGCGGGAAGAGGCCTGAGTTCCGAAGGGCTCAGGAAGCGTAAAAGGCGAGGGCGAGGGCGAGGGGGTGTCCGGAGGCGCCTCGCCCGTCGAGGCCCCCTCACCGCCGCTTTCGCCTCCGCCTGCTGCGTCTCCTGAGCGGGGACACAGCTCTCTTTCCACCCGCAGGGAGAGGAAAGCCCCCGCGCCTTTTCCTTCTCCAGGCGGCGTCGCGTCACCATACGCACAAAGAGGCGATGCGCTCGACGCTCGCCCCGACCCACATCATCTCACATAGAACCGCAAAAGCCGCCTTCAGCCCGCCACCCGCTGCGGCGCAGCGACAGCCCGCCGCTCGGTGGGCTTCCGGGCGTCGGCCGCCTCCTGCGCCTCGACGCGGCGCTTGAACGCGCCCCAGGCCATCAGGGTGCAGCCGCAGCCATCGCACTGAATCATGGCGTCGTCGGTCAGATCGGCCGGCAGGCGCACCCCCGGCGAGCCGCAGGACTCGCATCCGAAACCGCTGCGCATCTCGTGACCCCCTCACCTCCGACACCATCGCGACCGCGAGCTTAAGCATGCTGCGCTGCACGCAAGATGAACGCAATTGCAGAATTCGGATTAGGGGTCCATCTCCAGTTCGAAGGCCGAGACGACATGGCGGGGCCAGCGCCCGGGCGCGACGAACACCGCATCCGCCCTCAAGGTGAGGGCGGCGCTCCACGGCGCCCGGGCGATCCAGGCCCGGACGGCACGGGAGAACAGACGGCGCTTGCGGGCGTCGATCGCGATGGAGGCGTCCGCCAGGGTCGGCCGCGCCTTGACCTCCACGAAGGCGACGACGCCGCCGCGGCGCACGATCAGGTCGATCTCGCCGCCGCCGATCGAGACCCGCCAGGCCAGCGGGCGATACCCCTTGAGGAGGAGGGCCGAGGCCGCGAGCCACTCGGCCCGCCGGCCGCGGGCGAGATGGAGGCGGCGGCGGGCGGCGTCAGGCTTCGCCGGCATCGTCGGCGCGGCGGGCCAGAACCAGGGCGCGGGCATAGACCTCGCGCCGCTTCAAGCCGGTCTCGTCGGCGACGAGGCTGGCGGCGTCCTTGATCGAGTGGCGGGCGAGCGCCGCCTCGATCCGGGCATCGAGGTCGGCGTCGTGCTCCGGGCCCGGCGCGTCCTCGGGCGCGGTGCCGATCACCACCACCACCTCGCCCTTCGGCGGGCCGGAGGCGGCGTAGTCGGCGGCGAGCCCCGCGAGGTCGCCCCGGCGCACGGTCTCGAACAGCTTGGTCAGTTCGCGCGCCACCGCGGCGGGGCGGGTGCCGCCCAGCACGTCCGCCGCGTCCGCCAGCATCTCGGGCAGGCGGTGGGGCGCCTCGAACAGCACCAGCGTACCGGGGATGCCCGCGAGCAGAGCCAGTCGGTTGCGCCGCGCCCCGCTCTTCTGCGGCAGGAACCCCTCGAAGAAGAACCGATCGGTCGGCAGGCCCGCGGCGACGAGCGCGGTGATCGCCGCCGAAGGGCCGGGAATCGGGGTGACGGCAAGCCCCGCCTCGATCGCCGCCTGGACCAGCTTGAAGCCCGGATCCGAGACAAGCGGCGTGCCGGCATCGGAGACCAGCGCCAGGGCCTCGCCGTCCTTCATGCGAGCAATCATCCGCTCGCGCACGCCCTCCCCCGAATGCTCGTGATAGGCGAGGAGCGGCGTGGTGATGCCGTAATGCGCCAGCAGCGTGCGGGTCACCCGGGTGTCCTCGGCCAGCACCGCGTCGGCGGCGGCGAGCGTCGAGAGCGCCCGGAAGGTCACGTCCTTCAGGTTGCCGATCGGCGTCGCCACGACGTGCAGGCCGGGGGACAGGGGCTCGGCCTCGGCGGCGAGGCCGAAGGCGGTGTAGACGGCCGGGCCCCGGCCGGACGCGCGGTCCGGGGAACGGCGGCGGGAATCGTCGCTGCGCTGGGTCATCGCCGCCATAGTGCCACGGCCCAGGCACGCGGCGCCATGGCGCGTCGGACGGGAGCGGTCGTTTACTTTTCACCGGCAGACTTTATGCACCGGGCACGGATGTTGCTGCCGGGTTGCCGTCGCCGATTCGCGGCGCGGGCTACCGGACCGGGGGAGCGGGCGATGGGGGGCATCGGCCTTCAGACTCTGAGGCGTTTCGGACGGAGCGCCGCCGTGCTCGCCGGCCTGTCGTTGCTCGCCGCCTGCGGCGGGGTCGACAGCCCGGTCGTCGCCACCCGTACCGCGCCGGTCGAGGCGCCGCTCCCGGCCGGCGACGGGACGGTACTGGGCGCCGGCAGCGTCAAGGTCGCGCTGATCCTGCCGCTCTCCGGGCCCGGCGCGGCGGTCGGCGCGAGCTTGCGCAACGCCGCCGACATGGCGCTGCAGGAATCGCAGAGCCCCGACCTGAAGATCCTGGTGAAGGACGACCGCAGCACGCCGGAGGGCGCCCGGGAGGCCGCGGCCGCGGCGCTCGCGGAAGGGGCGGACCTCGTCATCGGCCCGCTCTTCGCCGCCACGGTGCAATCGGCCGCCGCCACGGTGAGGCCCAGCGGCAAGCCGGTGATCGCCTTCTCGACCGATGCCAGCGTGGCGGCACGCGGCGTCTACCTGCTGAGCTTCCTGCCCCAGACCGAGGTCGACCGCATCGTCGACGAGACCACGGCGGCAGGACGGCGCTCCTTCGCGGCCCTGATCCCGGATTCGACCTACGGCCACGTCGTCGAGGCGCAGTTCCGCGAGGCGGTGGCCCGCCGCGGCGGCCGCGTGGTGGCGATCGAACGCTACCCCGCCGGCAACCCCGCCGCCTCGATCGGGCGCCTCGCCCCGCTGATCGCGGGACCGGCGCCGCAGGCCGACGCGCTGTTCCTGCCCGATACGCCGGAGGGCCTGGGCGTCGCCGGCCCGGCGCTCACCCGCGCCGGCTTCAACCCGACCCGGGTCAAGCCGGTCGGCACCGCGGTGTGGAACGACCCGAGGGTCTTCGCGCTGCCGGCCTTTCAGGGCGGCTGGTTCGCCGCCAGCGATCCGGCGGGTTTTTCCGGCTTCAGCCAGCGCTACCGGGCCCGGTTCGGCTCCGATCCGGTGCGGGTCGCGACGCTCGCCTACGACGCCGTGTCCCTCGCCGCGGCGCTGAACCGGCAATACGGGTCGCAGCGCTTCGCCGACACGACCCTCACCAACCCCTCGGGCTTCGCCGGAATCGACGGCACGTTCCGGTTCCGCCCGGAAGGCACCAGCGACCGGACGCTCGCGGTGTTCGAGATCCGCTCCGGCGGCACGACGATCGTCAGCCCGGCCCCCCGGGCGCTCGGGCCTTCGGGGACGTGAGTGGGGCGGGGCGCACGGGACGTGCGACGGATGGCGTATCCCACCCTCATACGCTTTGCGATTGATCGCTTCGCGATGCGGAAAGCGGCTTCGCTCAGGCGTGTGAAGCCTACGGCTTCACCGCGCGGACTGACGATACGAAATCCGTAAGTGATCGTCCGGATTTCGTATCACCTCATCCTGAGGTGCGAGCGAAGCGAGCCTCGAAGGAGGGCTCCAGGAATCACGGAGGTTTCTGGAGCCCTCCTTCGAGGTCAGTCGATCTCCGATCGACCAACACCTCAGGATGAGGCGTGAGAATGGGATTCGCCGTTCCCGCCTCATTATTCAATGGGAAAATCTGACTCGAAACGGGCTTCGAAATCAGGATTCGGCAGCAGGACGATGTGTCGAGGTGACTGGCCAGGCCCTCAATACAGCCGCGTCCGATACGACTCGTCCATCAGCCGCTCGGCCTCGGAGACGCCGATCGCCCCGGTCTGCTCGGCGAGCACGCGGCCGAGGCTCGGGAAGCCCTCGCGCGGCACCTGTGCCGCGGGGTCCCACAGCCGCGCCCGCATCACCGCCTTGCCGCAATGGAAGAACACCTCCCGCACCGCGACGACCAGCCCGGTGGTCGGAACCTTGCCCTGGGCGGCGAGCGGCGTGAGCAGGGCGGGATCCGTGGTGAGGCGGGCGGTGCCGTTGACCCGCAGAGTTTCGGTGATTCCGGGCACGAGGAAGATCAGGCCGATGCCCGGCGCGGCCAGCAGGTTGCCGAAGCTGTCGGCGCGGTTGTTGCCGCGCCGATCCGGGATCAGCAGGGTGACGTCGTCGATCACCTGAACGAAGCCCGGCGCGTCGCCGCGCGGGCTCGCATCGGCCCGGCCCTCCGCGTCGGCGGTGG
This sequence comes from Methylobacterium sp. SyP6R, assembly GCF_019216885.1. NCBI lineage: Bacteria > Pseudomonadati > Pseudomonadota > Alphaproteobacteria > Hyphomicrobiales > Methylobacteriaceae > Methylobacterium > Methylobacterium synurae. Next base: position 2,206,282 of record NZ_JAAQRC020000001.1, read on the forward strand.
CGGCCACCAGGAACGGCGAGAGCGCGATGAACGCCCGGGCATGCCGGTCGAGGCGAACCTGGACCTTGCCCTCGGCCAGGCGGCTGACCGGGCCCATATGGTCGCGCAGGGCGTCTGCGTCGCGAATCCCGTCCATTCCGCCTCCGTCGCTCCACTGCGGCGTCGTGTCCGCCGGGGCGATGAATCCGTCGCGCCGACGAGGCACGCGGCCGCCCTATGTCACCCCGAAGGTGCGAGGTCCGGGCGATCGATGCAAGCGATGAGAGTTCGCGGCCTCGCCGCCCGCTTCGGCCTCGCCGCACTCCTGGCCCTCCTCGGCCAGCCGGCCGCGGCCGGGCTGACGCCGAAGGACCTGTCGGGCGTCGGGCTGGCGCCGCCCCCCGGCGCGCGGGCGCCGCTCGATGCCGCCTTCACCGATGCCGCCGACGGACGCGGCCTGACGCTCGGGCAGGCCCTCGCCGGGCGCCCGACCCTGCTGATGCCCCTCGATTACGCCTGCCGCAACGTCTGCGACCCGATGCTCAGCCTTGCCGGCACGGCGCTCGCCGCCACCGGCCTCGTGCCGGGCACGGATTTTAAGCTGGTGACGCTCGGCTTCAACCCGCGCGCGCCGGCCGCCACCGCCCGCGCCATGGTGACGGAGCAGCTCGGCCAGGGGCCGCTCCTCGCCAGCGCCGTCGTGCTCACCGGGGCACCGGGACCGGTCGAGGCGGTGACGCGCGCCGTCGGCTACGCCTACGCCTATGACCGGGACACCGAATCTTATGCCCACCCGGCCGGCGCCCTGGTGCTGGCCGGCGACGGCCGGGTCGCCCGGGTCCTCTCGCCGCTAGCGATGACCGCCCGCGACCTGCGCCTCGCCCTGGTCGAGGCCGGCGAGGGCCGGGTCGGCGGCCTCGCCGACCGGCTGGTGCTGCTCTGCTACGGGTACGACCCGCAGACCGGGATCTACACCCCGCTGATCCGCCGCATCCTGGCGGCGTCCGGCCTCGCCACGGTCCTCGGCATCGGCCTCCTGGTGCTCGGGCTGCACCGGCGCTCGCGCCGGGACCATCCGGTGTGACGGGTGCCAGACTACCTTGTGCGCCGGCCGTGCAGAATGCGGCGTCGCCGAATCGGAACGAGCGCGAAGAACCGGGAAGACAGATGGCCATCCCCCTCGTGATCACCGTGGCGCCGAACGGCGCCCGCCGTACCAAAGCCGACCACCCCGCCCTGCCGATCGATCCGCGGGAGATCGGCCTGGAAGCCGCCCGCTGCCGCGAGGCCGGCGCCGCGATGATCCACCTGCACGTGCGCGACGCCGAACAGCGCCACACCCTCGACCTCGACCGCTACCGGGCGGCGCTCGCGGCGGTGCGCCGCGAGGCGGGGCCGGAGATGATCCGTCAGGTCACCACCGAGGCGGTCGGCCTCTACGGCCCGGCCGAGCAGATGGCGGCGATGCGGGCGCTGAAGCCCGAAGCGTTCTCGGTGGCATTGCGCGAACTCTTCGCCGAGCCGGAGGACGAGGGCGCCGCCGCCGCCTTCCTGGCCGAGCAGGCCCGGGCGGGGGTCATGGTGCAGCACATCCTGTACGATGCGGGCGACGTCACCCGCTTCCAGGGCCTGGTGGCGCGAGGGCTGATCCCGCTCGAGCGGACGAGCGTGCTGTTCGTGCTCGGCCGCTACGCCGTCGGCCAGCGCTCGGACCCGGCCGACCTGCTGCCCTTCCTCACCGCCTGGAACTCCGAGCACCATCTCGACCTGCCCTGGGCGCTCTGCGCCTTCGGCCCGCGGGAAGCGGCCTGCCTCGTCGCCGCGGCCGCGGTCGGCGGTCATGCGCGGGTCGGATTCGAGAACAACCTGTGGCGGCCGGACGGGAGCCTCGCACCTGACAACGCCGCGCAGGTCGCCGCTCTCGCGGCCCTGGCACGGAGCATCGGGATTGCCGTCGCCTCGCCGGTGCAGGCCCGGGCCTTGTTCGGCGGCGAGGGGTAAAGACGCACGACCAGCATGAAAAAGGCCGCGCCCCTCGCAGGGCGCGGCCGAGGCCGTGCGGAAAAGCCGGCCCGCGCGTCTTAGGACGCGGCGTCCTTGGCGGCGTTGGTGGCCTGGTCGGTGGCGCTGCGGGCGGCTTCAGTCCCCTTCTGCATCGCCTGGCGGGCGTGCTCGGCACCCTGCTGCATGGCGGTACGGGCCTGCTCGGCGCCCTGCTGCATCGCCTGCTTGGCGTTCTCGGCGCTCTGCTGCATCGCACTCTGGGCGAGGCCGCCGAACTCGCGGGCCTGCGTCTGCATGGCGGCGAACTGGCTGCGCACGAACTCGGCCTGGTGCTGCATCGCCTCCTGGACGTCCTTCGAGCGGACGAGCTTCTGGGCGAGGTCGAACGCGGCGTTCACGTTCTGCTCGGCGAAGGAGAAGCCGCGGGTCGAGGTTTCCTGGGCATTGGTGCGGGCCATCTCGGCCGAGCCCTGGAGCGTGTCGGCGGTCTTGCGCGCCGCGCCGAGGAACGAATCGAACGCCTTGCGGGCCTGCTCGACGCTCTTCTCCGCGAAGTCCCGCATCTCGGTCGGGATCTCGTAGTTCGGGGTCTGGGTCATGTTCGTCTCCTCATGTTGGGCGCGTCCCGCGGCGCGGTGCGCTGGGGCCGGGCACTATTGTGCACCGCACAATAGCATGGTCCGAGCGGAATGCCACCTTTTCCGGCAGGCATTAAGGTTGACGGCAGGATAACGCAGCGACTGCGCATTTCGTGCCGGTGCGGGAAGGTGCCAGTTGGTTTAAAGCAGGCCGGGTGGGTCGTGTTCGGACAAGAACCGGGCAAGAACCGGGTGCGGCGGTGGTGCGCGGGGAGAAGCAGTGGGTCGGGACGTGCTCTTCGAGACGACGATCGAGGCCCTGCGGGCCGTTCCGACCTTCGGGCAGCGGATCGCCGGTGACGATCGCGCGTTCCTGCTCCTCGACCGGACGGCGACGCGGCTGCTCCACGCCTCCCCGGCCGCCGCGCCGTTGTGCGAGACGCTCGCGGATGCGGACGGGCGGATCGATTCGTCCCTCGGTCTTCCGGCGCAGCTGCGGGGCTCCCTGAGCCTGCCCGTCGGGACGGCGCAGCCGCGATTGGAGCGCCTGCGCCTCGCCGGGCGCCTCGCCCCGCCGCTGCTCTGCGCCTGCCTGCCCGCCGCCCTGCCGGACGGCGAGCCCGGCCTCGCCGTCGCGATCCTCGATCCCCTGCCCGTCCGTCGCCCTCGCCGCGCGCCGGCCGTCGCCGGTTCCACGGCGGCCCTGCCCGCCGCAGCGGCGGAGCCGGGCCCCGAACCCGCCCCCGCGCCGGTCCCCGCCGCGACGGAGCCGGCTCCCCGTCCGACTCCCGGGCCCGGCCTGCGCTTCCTGTGGCGCAGCGACGCCCGCGGCTGTCTCGTCGAGGTGACCGGCGGGTTGTCCGAGACCGTCGGCGCCTCCCCGGTCGGGCGGAGCTGGGACGAGCTGCTCGCCGGCCCGGTCGAAGCGGAGCCCGACATGGGCTCGTCCTTGGGCTCGTCCTTGGCCGAGGCCCTGGCGCAGCGCCACACCTTCCGGGCCGTGCCTTTGCGCTGGCGCATCGCGGGCACCCGCGAGGCCGTGGCGGTCGACCTCTCGGGCGCCCCCCGCCTCGGGGCCGGCCGCGCCTTCGCGGGCTTCAGCGGCTTCGGGGTCATCCATCCGGAGCGGGTCGTCCCGGCGGCCGACCGGCCCGAGACGGCCGAGCCGAAGCCGCCCCGCCCTTCCTTACGCGAGCGCGCCGCCGCGGTGATCGCCGTCGGGCGCCAGCCCGCCGCGGATCCCGCTGCATGGCATCATCCCGCCCCGGATTCCGCGCCCCGCCCCGACACGGTGCCCGCCTCCCCGCCGCGCATGCCGGAGCCCGATCCGGATGCGCCCGACTTCGCGTCCCTCGCCGGGGCGACCATGGCGGAATTCGCCGGCCTGATGGCGGCCCCCTTCGCGCATCTCGGGATGAGCTGGGGATTCGGGACGCGGACGCCCCCTCCGCCGGCAGAGGCATCCGCCGCGAAAGCGATGTCGCCCCCGGTGCAGGCGCAGCCCGAGGGAGCGGGGTCCCGAGAGGCGCACCTGCAAGAGGCGCACCTGCGAGAGGTTAACCTGGGAGACTCGCACCCGGACGAGTCGTCTTCGGGAGGGGAACACTCCGGAGAGTCACCGCACCGGGACGCGTCCCAGGCTGCCCCTCCGTCCCCACCGGCACATGCCGCCGGCTCCCTTGCCGCCGGCTCCCTTGCCGCCGAGCCCCTTGCCGCCGAGCCCCTTGCCGCCGAGCCCGATCCCTCTGAGCCCCCGGCGGACGATCCGTCACCGCCCGCCGAGTCCCCGGCGGAGGAGCGGCCGCGCAACCCCTCCCTCTCCCTCAACGAGCACGCGGCGTTCCGGGAGATCGCCCGGGCGCTGGGCGCCCGCTTCGCCGGGGATCCGGAGAGCGCCGAGGCCGCGCCGCCCGCGGCTCCGGCGCCGCACGGGGCGCCGATCCGGAATGCGGTGACGCCGTTTCGCGGGGCGCAGGCGCTCGCTCGCCTCCCCGAGCCCGGCGCCGAGGCGGCGCTCGCCCGCCTCGTCGAGCGGCTGCCGGTCGGGCTCCTGGTCCATCGCGGCGACGAGGTGCTGCTCGCCAACCGCCATCTCCTGGCCCTGTCGGGCTACGACAGCCCCGAGGCCCTGGCGGCGGCCGGCGGGTCGGGGGTGATCTTCCGCGGCCGCGACCCGTCCGCCTCTTCCGGGCCCGGCGAGAGCGCCCCGATCGCACTGGCGACCCGGACCGGCGGCAGCGTGCCGGTCGGCGTCACCGTCGGGGTGATCGAATGGGACGGTGCGCCCGCGAGCCTGCTGACGATCCGGCGCCTGCCCGATGCCGATCCGGTCCAGTCGCTGGCGGCGGCCGAGGTCCATCTCGCCCACCGCGACGCCAACCTGCGCGAGACCACGGCGATCCTCGACGCGGTCACCGACGGGGTGGTGGTGCTCGACGAGGAGGGCCGCATCGTCAGCATGAACCGCGGCGCGCAAGGCCTGCTCGGCGTGGAACCCCGCGAGGTTGCGGGCGAGCCCCTGATCGGGCTGTTCTCGCCCGAGAGCCGCCCAGCGGCCCAGGCCGCCCTGCTGCGGGCGAGCGCCGGGGCCACCGCGACGACCGGCGACGAGGTCATGGCGCGGGGGCCGGACGGCCCGCTGCCCCTGATCCTCACCCTGGCGCCGGTGGCGAGCGGGCCGCCGCGCCGCGTCGCCGCGGTGTTGCGCGACGTCTCGGCGTCACGGCGCACCGAGGCCGAACTGGTGCGGGCCCGCCGCGAGGCCGAGCGGGCGAGCGCCCAGAAGTCGGATTTCCTGGCCACGATCAGCCACGAGGTCCGCACGCCGCTCAACGCCATCATCGGCTTTGCCGAGGTGATGCTGGAGGAGCAGTTCGGTCCCGTCGGCAGCGAGCGCTACCGCGACTACCTGCGCGACATCCGGACCTCCGGCGAGCACGTGGTCAGCCTGGTCAACGACCTCCTGGATCTGGCCAAGATCGAGGCCGGCCACCTCGACCTCGCCTTTGCGGGGCTCGCCCTCAACGACCTCGTGGCGGCCTCGGTCGCCCTGATGCAGCCCCAGGCCGCGCGCCAGCGGGTGGTGATGCGCACGAGCTTCGCCGCCGGCCTGCCGGCGGTGCTGGCCGACCAACGGTCGTTGCGCCAGGCCGCCCTCAACGTGATCTCGAACGCGATCAAGTTCACCGATGCGGGCGGGCAGGTGATCGTCTCGACGGCGGCGACCGACCGGGGCGGCGTGGCGCTCCGGGTGCGCGACACCGGCATCGGCATGAGCCCGGAGGAGGTCGAGACCGCGCTCCAGCCCTTCCGCCAGATCGCCACCGCCCAGCGCCGCGGCGGCGGCACGGGCTTGGGCCTGCCGCTGACCAAGGCGCTGGTCGAGGCGAACCGGGCCAGTTTGCGGATCACCAGCCGCAAGGGCGAGGGGACGCTGGTCGAGGTGCTGTTCCCGGCCACCCGGGTGCTCGAATCCTGACCTATCGCCCGGGCGGTCCCGGGCTTAGGCTCCACCGCTCGATGGTCCCCGCCGAAAAGCCCTGTCAGGACACGGCCATGCCGCCCCGCCCCACCGTCATCGCCGTCCTCCTGAGCCTCCTCGCCGGCCCCGCCGCCGCGGTCGACGGCCTGCCGCTGACCATCCTTACCGAGCGCACCGGCCCGATGGCCGCCGTCGGCACGCCGCTGGCGAACGGCTTGTCGGACTACCTGACCATGCTCGGCCGGCGCGACGGCGGCGTCGGCGGAATCCCGCTCGCAGTCGAGGAATGCGAGACCGGGGGCGAGGCGGCGCGGGCGCTTTCCTGCTACGAGGCGGCGGTCGCCCGCGGCAGCATCGCGCTGGTTCCCGGCAATGCCGACGCAGCCCTGGCGCTGCTGCCGCGGCTTTCCGCCGACCGGATGCCCCTCGTCGCCGCCGGCTACGGCCCGGCCGCGATGGCGCGGGGCGACGTGCTGCCCTGGGCCTTCGCGCCGCCGGCGACGGTGTGGGATGCCTTGAGCGTGGCGCTGGCCTTCGTCGGGCAAGGCGGCAGCGAGGACAGCCCGCAAGGGCGCAGCCTCGCCTATGTCCACCGCGACAGCCCGGCCGGGCGCGAGCCGGAGCCGGTGCTGCGGGCGCTGGCATCCGAGGCCGGCCTCGCCTTCCGCGCCTATGCCCTGCCGGACGGTGCCTCGCTCGACGAGAATACGGCGCCGTGGCGCGCCGTGCGGGCGGCGGATCCCGACGCCGTGATCCTCGATGCCACCGCCGGCCTCTCCGGCACGCCGCTGCGCGACGCCGCCGCCGCGGGCCTGCCCCTCAACCGGGTCGTCGTGGTCGGCTGGACCGGCGAGGACGACCTGCTGCGGCCGGCCGCCGGCGCCCGGGATCTCACCGCCAAGGGCCTGCGCACCGTGACCTGGCACGCGCCGGGCGACAGCTTCCCGGCCTTCGACCAGATCGACCTCCTGGTCATCGATGCCGGGCTGTCGCGCACGCCCAAGGAGGACAGCCCCGGCCCGCTCTACAACCGCGGCGTCTATGCCGGGGTGATCCTGGCCGAGGGCATCCGCAACGGCCAGCGCCTCGCCGGCAAGCGGGCGATCGACGGGCCCGAGATGCGCCGCGGGCTCGAGGCGATCAACCTCGATCCGGTGCGCTGGAAGGAGCTCGGCCTCGTCGGCTTCGCCCGCCGCATCCGCCTCACCTGCGCCGATCATAGCGGCCGGCGCCCGCTCACCCTGCAGGAATGGACCGGCGCCCGCTGGGTGCAGGTCGGCGACGAGATCTCGGCCCCGCGCGAGCGCCTGAATCCGCACCTCGACGCTGCCGTGGCGGCCCAGGCCGAACGCGTCGCCGGCGAGACCGGCACCGGCGGCGCGAAGCCCCGGGAGGCCTGCCCGGCGAGTCCCTGACAAGTCTTCGCAGGATTGCCGCATTGCCGCATGATGTCCGTCCTGGTCTTGCCGGTTTCCGTCGAGGATCCGGACGCCGTTTCGGATGTGGAATTTTGCGATTCGGGACCTTGCGTCAGGCCTCTCTCCTTGGGACATTCGGCGCCGGATCGAGGAAAATGCGGGAATGGTGCGGTGCGGGGCTGTACCCCGGCCCGGCATTCTCCTAGTGCGGACACGGCGCGAGGCCCATGCGGCCTGCCACCATCGCCGACCCCCGGGAGGAGACAGACGCCGCGATGACCACCACCGTCCAGAGCCGACCCGGGGCCGACAGCCTCGCCTCACCGAATCCCACCATCGCGGCCTACGACAACAAGGCCCGCATCAAGGCCATCATCGGCTCCTCGTCGGGCAACCTCGTCGAGTGGTACGATTTCTACGCCTATGCCTTCACGGCGATCTACTTCAAGGACGTGTTCTTCCCCGGCGCCGACCCGACGGTGCAGCTCATCAACACCGCGGCGGTGTTCGCGATCGGCTTCCTGATGCGGCCGATCGGCGGATGGCTGTTCGGCCGCGTCGCCGACCGCTACGGCCGCAAGACCTCGATGCTGATCTCCGTGATGATGATGTGCGCCGGATCGCTCGTCATCGCGATCCTGCCGACCTACGCCCAGATCGGGGTCTTCGCGCCGATCCTGCTGCTCTTCGCCCGCATGGCGCAAGGGCTCTCGGTCGGCGGCGAGTACGGGACCTCGGCGACCTACATGAGCGAGGTGGCGCTGAAGGGGAAGCGCGGCTTCTACGGCTCGTTCCAATACGTCACGCTGATCGGCGGGCAGCTGCTGGCCTCGCTCGTCGTCGTGCTGGTGACCCTCACCCTCGACGACAAGGCGATGACCGCCTGGGGCTGGCGCATCCCGTTCTTCATCGGTGCCGCCGCCGCCGTGGTCGCCCTCTACCTGCGGCGCTCCCTGCACGAGACCTCGACCGTCGAGACCCGCACCTCTCGGGAGGCCGGCAGCATGGCGTCGATCTGGCGCAACCATCGCCGCGCCTTCCTCACCGTGCTCGGCTACACCGCCGGCGGCTCGCTGATCTTTTACACCTTCACCACGTACATGCAGAAGTACCTGGTGAACACCGCGCACATGGACAAGAAGACCGCCAACCTGGTGATGACGGCGGTGCTGTTCACCTACATGGTGGCGCAGCCGTTCTTCGGCATGTTCGCCGACAAGTTCGGCCGCAAGACCTCGATGCTGCTGTTCGGCGGGCTCACCACCCTGCTGACCGTGCCGCTGATGCACGCGATCGGCGACGCGCAGAGCCCGGTCGCGGCCTTCGCCCTGATCACCGCGGCGCTCCTATGCGTCTCGTTCTACACCTCGATCAGCGGCCTGGTGAAAGCCGAGATGTTCCCGGCCGAGGTGCGCGCGCTCGGCGTCGGCCTGTCCTACGCCATCGCCAACGCGATCTTCGGCGGCTCGGCCGAGTTCGTGGCGCTGAAGTTCAAGGAATACGGCTACGAGACCACCTTCTTCTGGTACGTGACGGCGATGTGCGCCATCGCGTTCCTGGTCTCGCTGCAGATGCCCGACAGCCGCAAGTCCGGTTATCTGCAGGGTGACGGGACGGCGTAACAACGGTCACCACGCCGAACCCCCCCACTGAACTCGGGCAAGCCCGAGTTCCGCATCCAAATGCCCAAGTCGGCTTGCCCGACTTGGGATGGGGGACGGCGGCCCCTGCGTCAGCAGGGGCCGGGAGAGGGGCAGCGCGACGGTGCTCCAGAGGGCGCCCTTCACAGCGGTTCAGTCTTGTCCGGAAGCGGCGCCCCCTCTCCCGCCCCGCATCCGCGGGGCACCCTCCCCCGCAAAGGGGGGAGGGTTTCAGGCGACGCGGCCCTCGCTCCTCACGCGAACAGGCGTTCCTTCTCGAGCCCCTTGTACAGATCCGCCACCTGCGCGCCGTAGCCGTTGTAGATCAGCGTCGGCACCCGCTCGTCGGTGCCCAGCACCCGCTCGCTCGCCTGGCTCCAGCGCGGATGCGGCACCGCCGGGTTCACGTTGGCCCAGAAGCCGTATTCCGAGGCCTGCAAGCCCTCCCAGAAGGTCTTGGGCCGCTCCGCCGTGAAGGTGATGCGGTTGATCGACTTCACCGATTTGAAGCCGTATTTCCACGGTACGGCCAGCCGCAGCGGCGCGCCGAACTGGTTGAGCAGCGGCTTGCCGTAGACCCCGGTCACCATGAAGGCGAGCTCGTTGTTCGCCTCGGCCATCGTCAGGCCTTCCGTGTAGGGCCAGGGATAGAAGAACGCCCGCTGGCCCGGCGCCATCGCCTTGTCAATGAAGGTCTGCATCTGGATGTACTTGGCGTCGCCCTTCGGCTTGGCGAGCGCCACCAGGGCCGAGAGCGGGAAGCCGGTCCACGGCACCGCCATCGACCACGCCTCGACGCAGCGGTGGCGATACAGCCGCTCCTCCAGCGCCATCTTGCGCACCAGATCCTCGAAGCCGATCTCGAACGGCTTCTCGACGAGCCCGTCGATCTTGATCGTCCAGGGCTGGACCTTCAGGGCGTCGGAGCCCGGTGTGACGGTCTTGTTGGTGCCGTACTCGTAGAAATTGTTGTAGTCGGCGCTGTAGCGCTCGGCGGTCAACGGGCGGTCGAGGGTGTAGGCCGGGTTCTGCCTGGCCGGATAGAGGTCGGCGGTCTTCACCGCCCCGGTCCCCGCCCCCGGCACCGCGGCGAGAGCCGGCCCGCCGGCGAGGGAGGCCGCGGCCAGCCCGAGGGTGCCGCCGAGGAGCGCCCGGCGGTCGAGGAAGACCGATTCGGGCGTGGCGAGGCGCTCGGGCATCTCCCAGCCGCGCTTGACCTTGATGAGCATGGACCCGTCCCCTTGAGACCTGTCCCCGTGAGGGCAGGGATACCTGCTGCGGAGATCGGGGCGAACGACACTCTGCGCAAATCACGGTTCAGCGAGGCGGGCATCTCGGGGATCGGCGAGGCTCTGCCGCGGCGAAAGGCGTACCCACGATGGCAGCTCGACCGAGGACAGGCGGGCTGCCACGTGCGATAGAACCTGATGCCCGCCAAGAAACCGAAACAGACCGCCTTCACCGTCGCCGTCTCGGCGGCCGACGACGGGGCCAGCGCCTTGGGCCTGCGGGTCTACGTCGCCATGGCGAACGATCCCCTCGCGGCCGTTGCCGCCGTGCAGGCGGTGGCGCCGCAGGCGGCGGTGGAGCTGAGCGGCACCCTCTCGGACCGCCTCGCCGCGCGGCTGAAACTGCGCCCCGGCGAGGTACGGCCGATCTGAGAGATCGGGGCCGATCTGAGAGATCGGGGCCGATCTGAGAGATCGGGGCCGATCTGATCGGCCGCACCGAGACGTGGATCACGCCGCCCGGACGGTGGCGAGGAAGCGCTTCACCTCGGCCGAGAGCTGCTCGGATTGCCGCGACAGCTCGGAGGAGGCCGCGAGCACCTGCGTTGCCGCAGCCCCCGTCTCCTCGGCAGCGCCCGCGACCGCGGTGATCGTGTGCGTCACCTGATTGGTGCCGTCGGCGGCCTCCGCGACGTTGCGGACGATCTCCTGGGTCGCCGCGCCCTGCTCCTCGACGGCGGCGGCGATTCCCACCGACACGCGGCTGATCTCGGCGATCCGCCCGGTGATCGCCTCGATCGCCGAGACGGCGTCTCCGGTCTTGCCCTGGATGCGGCCGATCTGGCCGGTGATCTCCTCGGTGGCTCGTGCCGTCTGCCCGGCGAGTTCCTTCACTTCCGCCGCAACCACGGCGAAGCCGCGTCCGGCGGCCCCGGCGCGGGCGGCCTCGATGGTGGCGTTCAGCGCCAGGAGGTTGGTCTGGCTGGCGATCGACGAGATCAGCCCGACTACGTCGCCGATGCGCGACACGGCCTCGCTCAGCTCGCGCATGTGCCCGGCCGTGCCGGCGGCCTCGTCGACGGCGGTGCGGGCGAGCGCCGCCGAGCCCGAGACCTGGCGGCCGATCTCGTGAACCGAAGCGCCGAGTTCCTCCGCGGCGGCCGCGACGGTGCCGACATTCTCGGCGGTCTGCCCGGCGGCGGCGGCCACCGCGGTGGAGCGCCCGGCGGTCCGGGTGGCGCCGTCGGTCATCACCGCGGCGGTGGCCTGGAGCTCGGTGGCGGAGGCCGCGACCTGGCCGACGATGCCGCCGACGGCGTGCTCGAAGGCGTCCGCCATCTGGCGCATGCCGGCGCGGCGCTGCTCCTCGGCCGAGGCGCGGGCGAGCGCGGTCTCCTCCTCCAGGGCCCGGGTGCGGATCAGGTTGTCGCGGAACACCCGCACGGTGGCGGCCATGGCGCCGATCTCGTCGCGGCGCCCTTGCGCCGGCACCGCCACGGTGGCGTCGCCCTCGGCCAGGGCCTGCATCGCCTGCGTCATGCGCCGGATCGGCAGGGCGATGCGGAAATGCGCCACCGCGCAGCTCAAGGCGACGAGCAGGAGCGCCGCCCCGAACAGGGCCGCGTTCAGGATCAGACGGCGTTGTGCCGCCTCGGCCGAGGCATCCGCCGATGCCACGCCGGCGGCGAGGGCCTCGTTGGCCACCGCCACGATGGTGTTGAGCTTCGGGGTGACGAATTTCTGCCACTCGGGCAGGCTCATGGCGGCCTCGGAGCCGGGCGAGAAGGCGCGCAGGTTGCGCTGGATCACCGCCGTCACTTCAGGCGTGAAATAGGCGCCTTGCGCCGTCGCGACCGTCGTGGCGATCGCGGGCGGCAGGTCGGAGGTCGCCGCCTCGACGAGCTTCCACGTCGCCTCGTAGCGGCCGCGCAAGGTCTGCACCGCCTCGGCCTGCTCCAGGGTCAGAGGCGTCTGGCTCGACAGCACGGTGTTGACCACGACGGCGAGCGAGCCGGCATTGGCCCGGGTCGCCCAGGCGTTGTTCTTGGCGCCGGTCAGCACGCGGGTCTCGGGATCGAGGCGGGCCATCTGCCGTTCGAGGGCGGCGGAGACCCGCTCGAGCCGGGCCAGCACCGCGTCGCCGGTCTTCAGCACCCGCGGGGCCAGGGCCTTGTCCCGGGCGCCCGTGTCGAGGCCGTAGGCCGCATCCGCCACGCGCCGCAGGGCGAGCTGGTCGTCGTAGGCGGAGCCGAGATCCTTCAGCGTCTCGGCGAAGCCCGGAACGGCGAGGTCGGCAGGCGCCGCGAGGAGCGCCCGGATCGCGGTATCGACCCGGCCGCGATGGCCGTCGATCACCTTGCGCATCGCCCCGACCTGCTCGCCCGACAGGCTCAAGGTGGCGGCGGTGTCGCCGCGCTCCGAGCGGAAGGCCTGCATCGCCTCGAGGATGCGCTGGTCGAGCTTCGCCGCGGCGGCGACGGTCTGGGCGTTGCGGTGGCCGGTCCAGGCCGACACCACCCCGTCGAGCGTCATCGCACCGACGATCGCCCCGAGGGCGAGCGCAATTCCGAGCACCAGGGCCCGGATGGACAGCAACGACTTCACCGCGACCCCTGAATGCCGGAAACCGCCCGGATTTCACGCCGATAGGGTCGCAGAGGACGACAACTTCCCTAAAGAAGCACTAACTACCGCGGGCTTTCGCGACAAAGCCGGATGCTTGATCTGCGACTATGCTCCGAGCCTCGAAGCGCGACTGGATAACAGGCACATGACTGCCTGGGACTTGCGAAACGGCCGCACGGAAGAATCCGGAACGGTCCCCGCAGGACGTCCCGTCGGCACCGCGATGGGGCCCCCTCGCCGGGGGCCCGGGTCGCGTCAGGCCAGCATGCCCTTCACGAGGCCGCTCGCCTTGGCGAAGTCCATTCGGCCGGCATACTTCCCCTTGAGGGCGGCGATGACCTTGCCCATGTCCTTCGGCGAGGCGGCGCCGGTCTCCGCGATGGCGGCCTGGATCGCCGTGCGGGTCTCGTCCTCGTCCATCTGCTGGGGCAGGTACTGGGCGATGATCGCGGCCTCGGCACGCTCGCCCTCGGCGAGTTCGGGGCGGCCGCCCTGGTCGTAGACCGTGGCCGATTCGTTGCGCTGCTTGATCATCTTCTGGAGCAGGGACAAGATCTCCTCCTCGGAGAGCGGCTCCTTGCCGAGGCCGCGGGCCTCGATGTCCTTGTCCTTGAGGGCGGCCTGGATCAGCCGGACGGTGGCGAGCTTCGCCTTGTCGCCGCCCTTCATGGCTTCCTTCATCTCGGCGGTGAGGCGCTGGCGCAGCATGCCGGTCTCCTGGTGTTGTCGTGTCGTGCAAGGCACTTGAAAGGTGAGGCACTTGAGGGGATACCGGGGCATCCCCAGATTGACCGGGCCGCCGCCGGCCTCGTAAACAGCCGGCCGCGCCCGTCGGCCATGCCCGGCCGCGACATAAGCGAGTTCACGATCATGCTGCAAGACGACGCGGCCGCCCCCGCGCAACCCGAAGGCTGGGCCGAGCCCGTCGCGACCGCCCTCCTGGTGCTCGCCGACGGCACGGTTCTGGAGGGTTTCGGCATCGGCGCCACCGGCGAGGCCGCCGGTGAGGTCTGCTTCAACACCGCGATGACCGGCTACCAGGAGATCCTGACCGATCCGTCCTATGCCGGGCAGATCGTCACCTTCACCTTCCCCCACATCGGCAATGTCGGCACCAACGACGAGGACCTGGAGAGCCTCGACGCGGCACCGGCTTCCGGCGTGCGCGGCGCGGTGATCGCCTCGGCGGTGACGAACCCGTCCAACTGGCGCTCCTCGCGCCACCTCGACGGCTGGCTGAAGGCCCGCGGCATCGTCGGCATCACCGGCGTCGACACCCGCGCGCTCACCGCCCTCATCCGCGACCGCGGCATGCCGAACGCGATCCTGGCGAACGACCCGGAAGGCCGCTTCGACCGCGAGGCCCTGATCGCCAAGGCCGCCACGCTCCCGCCGATGGAAGGCCTCGACCTCGTGCCGCCGGTGACGAGCAAGGCCTCGACGACCTGGGGTGAGACCTCCTGGCAGCACCCGGCCGGCTACGGCAGCCGGGCGGCGGGCGAGGGACTCAAGGTCGTGGCGATCGATTACGGCGTGAAGCGCAACATCCTGCGCCTGCTCGCCAAGGCGGGCTGCGACGTCACCGTGGTGCCGGCCACCGCGAGCGCCGAGGAGGTGCTGGCGCTCAAGCCCGACGGCGTGTTCCTGTCGAACGGCCCGGGCGATCCGGCGGCGACCGGCGAATACGCCGTGCCGGTGATCCGCGCCCTCCTCGACAAGAAGGTCCCGACCTTCGGCATCTGCCTCGGCCACCAGCTGATGGGCCTGGCGCTCGGCGGCCGCACGGTGAAGATGAGCCAGGGCCATCACGGCGCCAACCATCCGGTGAAGGACCACACCACCGGCAAGGTCGAGATCGTCTCGATGAACCACGGCTTCGCGGTCGATCCGTCGAGCCTGCCGGACAACGCCGTCGAGACCCACGTCTCGCTGTTCGACGGCTCGAATTGCGGCCTGTCGCTCACCGACCGTCCGGCCTTCTCGGTGCAGCACCACCCGGAGGCCTCGCCGGGCCCGCAGGACAGCCACTACCTGTTCGACCGCTTCGTCAGCCTCATGCGTGAGACGAAGAGCAGCAACGCGTAATTCCGAAAAAGGTTGCAGCCGGTTCCGGCCGCAGCCACAAAAAACCCGAACTCGCGGCCGATTCTCCCGGCCGTCCACCGCCCTGGAGCGACGACGAGGAACGATCGTCGCGGGGCCGCGATTCGGGGCTTGAATCCAGTGACCGACCACGCCGCCACCGACAGCTTCTCGCGCCTGCACCGCACCTTCACCACCCATCTCGGCATCGCCGTGGGGCTGGCCTGGGTGACCACGCTGGCGGCCGCCGCCCAGGCGCCCTGGGTGCGCAACATCCGCGCGCTGATCGACCCGACCGCGGGCCGCGTGGAAAGCACCTGGTCGTTCCTGTTCGCGATGCCGGTGGTGCTGACCGTGGCTTGGCTCGGCGCCGTCTACGGCCGCGAGACCCTGCGCGAATTGCGCGCCCTGCCGAACGACGCCGCCGAGTTCGCGCTCGCCGCCGCCGTCGCCTTCGCGGTGTTCTACCTCTCGATCGACCGGGCCGTCTCGGTTCTGCTCATCGGCGGCTGACGCCGCCGCGTGCGCGGAAGGCGGGAGGATCGGCGTGATCTCGTCCTGGCGCGAATTCTGGGACCGGGACAACCCGATCTACGTCAATGCGCGCCACAAGGCCCGGCACTATGCCGGGCTGGCCGAGGAGATCGCCGCCCTGGTGCCGCATCCGGGCGCCCATGGTCCCGGCGCCCATGTGCTCGATCACGGCTGCGGCGAGGCGCTGTGCGCCGACCGGGTCGCGGGAGTTTGCGGCCGGCTCCTCCTCTGCGACGCCTCCCCGCGCCAGCGCGACGCCCTGGGACAGCGGTTCGCCGCCTGCCCGACCATCGCGATCCTCTCCCCCGACGACGTCGCCGCCCTGCCGGCGGCGAGCCTCGACGTCGTGGTGGCAAATTCCCTGGCCCAGTACCTGACCGGCCCGGAGCTCGATTCCTGCCTTCGGGACTGGCGCCGGCTGCTGAAGCCGGGCGGGCGCCTGATCCTCGCCGACGTGATCCCGCCGCATCTCGGCGCCGCGGCCGATGCGACGGCCCTCCTCGCCTTCGCCCGGCGCGAGGGTTTCCTCGTGGCGGCCGCCATCGGCCTCGTCCGTACCCTGCTCTCGGATTATCGCTCGCTGCGTCGGACGCTGGGTCTTGCCCGGTACGAGGAGGCTGCGATGCTGGCGCGGCTGCGGGAGGCCGGCTTCCATGCCGAGCGGATGCCACGCAATCTCGGGCACAATCAGGGGCGGATGGCGTTCTCGGCATGGGCGTGACGGTTCGGCAACCGGGCGCGACGAGTCCGAACCGGCACCACTCGCCGCCATAGCGAAGCTCGACATCGCCGATAGCCCATGATGGCGCCGCGGCACTTCGAAATCCAGCGATGCCCTGATCGATCTCCACGAACAGACCCGCTCTGCTGCACGTCCTTCAGAGACTGCTTGATACAATTTCATGATGATCGCTTCGCGACGCGGAAATCAGCTTGGCTCATGCGTGTGAGGCGGAAACTCACGGTCGGGGGCTGTTGATACGATTTTCGACAAGAATCTTCTGGAAATCGTGTGAAAGGGATTTTTGTTCAAGAACTGTGGAAACCAAGGCTCTCCCACCCTCTCACCTCATCCTGAGGTGCGACTGAAAGGAGCCTCGAAGGAGGGCTCCAGTTAGCTCGGAGATTTCTGGAGCCCTCCTTCGAGGCTCCCTACGGTCGCACCTCAGGATGAGGTGGCGGGCAGGATACCACCCAATAAACTCAAGTATTTTTCAGAAATTTTCACTTAAACGGGCTCTCAGCATGAGGTACGAGGGCGGTATGTCTCGTGATCCACCTCAGTTTTCGGCGTACAACTCACTCAAAACGGCTCTCACAATGCCTGGAACATCACCAGCGCATCCACCTCACCGTGAGCCGGATGCCGGAACGCCAGCGGCAGCCGCCCGACCGTCTCGAAGCCGAGCGAGTGCCACAGCCGCACGGCCCGCTCGTTCGTGCTGACGACGAAGTTGAACTGCATCCCCCGGTAGCCGCGCGCGCGGGCGTGATCGAGCGAGTGTTCGGCCATCCGCCGGGCGATTCCGCGTCCCGTTGCGCCTTGGCGCGTCATGTATCCGCAATTGCAGACGTGGCGGCCGCCGCCGGCCTGATTGGCCCGCATGTAGTAGGTGCCGAGGATCTCGCCGGTCTCCACGGCGACGAAGGTCTCCTTGTCCGGCCCCGTCCAGTAGGCCAGGGCCTCGGCCTCGCTCATCTCCGGGTCGAGGGTGTAGGTTTCGCCGGCGCGGATCACCGGGGCGATGATCGACCAGATGGCGGGGGCGTCGTCGGGGCGGGCGGGGCGAATCAGCATGGCGGCGCTCATAGCGAGCGATGCCGCGGCGCGGAAGCGCGGGTGTCGAAGCGGGCGATATTTCGCCGCGCGACGCTCGTTTTCGCCGCGCGAGGCTTGCCGGCGGCCCGCCGCCGCCGAGGTGAGGACGAACAGGACATCGAGACGGAGAATCGGGATGACGCTGTCGCGTCGCTCCCTGCTAGCCGGGGCCGCCATCCTGGCCGCCTCGGCCAAGGCCCGCGCCGCGGCGGATGCCGACGTCGCGGTCATCGGCGCGGGCGCCGCGGGCCTTGCCGCGGCGGCGGCGATCCGGCGCGGCGGCCACAGCGTCGTGGTGCTGGAAGCGCGCGGGCGCATCGGCGGGCGCGCCTTCACCGAGACCAGCTTGGGCCCGGGACGCAGCTTCGATGCCGGCGGGCAATACGTGCACTGGGCCGAGCGCAATCCGTGGCGGGAGATCGTGCGGGCCGCGGGCGTCCGCACCAGCGACGATGCCACCAGCCCCTGGCCGGTCCTGGTGCGGGACGGCGTGCGGGCGAGCGAGACCGAGCGGCGTCAGCGCCGGACCGGCTTCGGCCGGGTGAGCGCCCTCCTCGACCACCCGGCCGGCCCGGACCGCTCGGTGGCGCAGGCCGTTGCCGGCGAGGACGAGGCGGTGCGGGCCGCAGCGACCGGGCTCACCCGCCTCACCCTCGGCGAGGAGCCGGACCGGGTCTCCGCCGCCGATTACGACCAGCTCTGGTCCGGCGACGACATCTGGGTCGACGGCTACGGCGCCCTGGTGGCCGGCCATTATGCCGACCTGCCGGTGCGGCTGGACACGCCCGTGACGGCGATCGATTGGGGCGGCCCGGGCGTCGCCGTCGAGACGCCGCGCGGGACCCTGCGGGCGGCCTGCGCCATCGTGACGGTGCCGGTCGGCGTGCTGGCCTCGGGGTCCTTGCGCTTCACCCCCGCCCTGCCGGCGGCGGCGGCGGACGCGGTGGCGGGGCTGACGATGGGTGCCTACACCAAGATCGGCCTCGCCCTCGACCTCGCCCGGCTGAAGGCTCAGGACTTGCGCGATGCCGTGATCCTGCGAACCGGCACGCCGGGCCTCACCGCCTATCTGGAGATGCAGCCGTTCGGGAAGCCGCTGGCGGTGCTGCATTGCGGCGGCGACGGCGCCCGCGCCCTGTGCGAGGCCGGCGAGACGGCGGCCCTCGCCGCGGCGACCGACCATCTCGTGAGCGTCTTCGGGGCGGAGATCCGCGCCGCGGTCACCGGAGGCCGCCTCGCCGCCTGGTGGACCGATCCGTTCGCCCGCGGCAGCTACTCGCTCGCCCGGCCGGGCCACCTCGCCGCCCGCGACGCCCTGCGCCTGCCGGTCGCCGGGCGGATCTTCCTCGCCGGCGAGGCCGCCGCGGGCGGGGCGGCGATGACGGTCGGCGGGGCGACGCTCGACGGCGAGCGGGCGGCGCGGGACGCGCTCAAGCGGCTCGGGTCGTGAGCCTCCGGGTCGTGAGGCTCAGTGCAGCGTCAGCCGCGGCCCCTCCGCCGGCCGGCGCTCCCAGGCCTGGACCAGGCTGCCGGCGACGCCGCCGTCGCACAGGCGGCTGCTGAGATCGCAAAAAATCTGCTCGCTCACCGCGAAGTCGGTGGCCATCTGGGCGTCGTCCGGCTCCTCGTCGGTCGAGGCGGTGAAGCGGTCGAAGGCGGCGGACATCGCCGCGAAGGCGAAGGCGACCGGCATGGTACGGAAGACCGTGGCGCCGTCCGCATCGACGTCGCCGGTATCGAGGTCGCGCATCCGCACGACGTAGCCGTCGGCATGCTCGACGATCTCGTATTGCCAGTGCCGGCCTTCACAGGCTGCCAGGATCATCACGCCCTCCGTCACGCCGAGTCCGTCGCGCCAAATCGCAGCGCAGGCCAGGTCACAGCGAATGCGGCGGAGGCCGGGAGGGTTCCGGAGCGGCGGATTTCGGCCGTGCGATTCGGTCCGGATCCTCGGCGGTCGAGGAGCGGAGCTAGCGCCCGGTATATCCGACCTCGTAGGCGGCCCGGCCGCTGACGCGCAGCGAGGTGCCGTTGCCGAGATCGACGAAGCCCGGCGCCGGCGCCCGGACGGCCGCGGGAGGCGCCTCGCGGCATTCGGGCCGGTCGGGCAGGCGCACGCCCGGCGGCGCGTCCTGCGGGCACAGGCGCGGCATGCGGGTGCCGCGCTCGCCCGCGGCAGCAGGCAGCGCGGCGGCCGTGAAGAGGAAGGCGGCCAGGAGGCGTGGAGTCACGAAAAACAAGCTCCAGGGCGGATCGGCGCCAGGATAGCCGATCCGGCCCCGCTCCGCGACCGAAGCGTCAGCGCCGGCGCTGCCCCATATCCGCCGGGGTGACCGAGAGGGTGATCGCCCGCCCGTCGCGCTCGACCTGGAGCGTCACGCTGCTGCCGACGCCGGCGGCTTCGAGGGCCGCGGTGAGGTCGGCCAGCCGGCGCACCGGGCGGCCGTTCACCCCCATGATGATGTCGCCGAGTTCGCCCGTCGCCGGATCGACGCCCTGGAGGCCGGCCTGGGCGGCGGGGGAGCCGGGCAGCACCCGCACCACGACGAGACCGTCGATGCCGAGGCGGGCCGCCGCCTCCTCGCTCGCCGCCACGATGCCGATGCCCGGATTCGGGGTGCGGCCGGTGCGGATCAGGTTCGGCACCACCCGGTTGACGATGTCGACGGGAATTGCAAAGCCGATCCCGGCGCTGGCGCCGGACGGCGAGAAGATCGCGGTGTTGACGCCGATCAGGCGCCCGGCGGAATCGAGCAGCGGCCCGCCGGAATTGCCCGGATTGATCGCCGCGTCGGTCTGGATCACCCCGGAGAGCTCGCGTCCTTCCGCGGTCGGAAGCCGGCGCTGGAGCGCGCTCACCACGCCGGTGGTCAGGGTGTGGTCGAGGCCGAACGGGTTGCCGATCGCGTAGGTGAACTGCCCGACCTTGAGGTCGGCGGAGGTGCCGATGGCGATCGGCGGCGGGCTCGCGGTGACGCGCCCGAGCTTCAGCACGGCGAGGTCGTAGTTCGGGTCGGTGCCGGCTATCGTTGCGGGCACCACCTCGCCAGTGGAGAGCCGCACCTGGATGTCGCCGCCGCCCTGGATGACGTGGTTGTTGGTGACGATGTGGCCGGCCGCGTCCCAGACGAAGCCGGATCCGGTCTGCTCGCCCCCGCCCTGCCGGCGCTCGCCGGTCTCGGGATCGAAGGTCACCGCGCCCTGCGGCTGGCGGGCGAAGACGTAGACCACGGAGGGCGCCGCACGCTCGAACAGGGCCACGGTCGAGGCCTCGATCGGCGACAGGTCGCCGCGTGCCGTCACCGCCCGCGGCGCGTCGGCGGAGAACAGCAGGCTCGTGACGTAGGGCTGCGCTACGAACAGGGCCAGCAGCACGAGGGCGGTGGTCAGGGCGACCCGCAGGAAGCGATCGGGCACCGTATTCGTCACTCCGATGGGGAATTCGTCGAGAGGGGAGTTGCCGGAACGGAAGCGGCGACGGCCATCCGGGAATTGGGCTTGGCAGCGCCCGCGTCAATGGCCGCGCTCGGCTCGGGCGGCGGCGTGGTGAACGCCTTCGGCCGGCTCACCAGCGCCACCAGCGTGTAGGAGATGATCATCAGGAGGAACCAGGAGCCGAATTTCGCCGGCGACACCGCCGCCCAGCCGGCGGCCTGGTGCGGGTAGATCCACCCCCGCGTCGCCGTGCCGATATTCTCGGCAAACCAGATGAACAGGGTGACGAGGAGCAGGCCGAGCAGCAGCGGCATGCGCCGCCAGGCCCGCCAGACCCGGAAATGAACGACAGCGGGGCCGAACAGGGCGGCGGCGGCGGCGAACAGCGCGAGGCGCAGGTCCGTCATCACGTGCTGGGTGAAGAAATTGGCGTAGATCGCCAGGGACAGGATCGCGAGGGCCGGGAGCGGCGGGTGGCGGGTGAAGCGGAAATCGAACAGGCGCCACACCCGGGCGAGATAGGACCCGACGCTGGCATACATGAAGCCGGTGAAGAGCGGCACGCCGCCGAGACGAAGCCAGCTCGCCTCGGGGTAGACCCAGGAGCCCATCCGGGTCTTGTACAGCTCCATGGCGGTGCCGACGGCGTGGAAGACCAGGATGACCTTGGCCTCCTCCCAGGTCTCGAGGCGGAAGGCGAGCATCGCGACCTGGATCGCGACCGCCGCGAGCGTCAGGAAATCGTAGCGGGCGATCGGCGCGCCGGCCGGCCAGGCGAGGTGCGTGAGGATCAGGAGGCCGCACATCGCCCCGCCGAACAGGCAGGCCCAGCCCTGCTTCACGCCGAAGCGCAGGAACTCGTAGAGGCCGGCCGCGACCGAGCCCTTGGCCCGCGCCCGTTCGCCGAGGCGTTCCTCGGCCGCCGCGAACCCGGCGAGCGGCGCCCAGAGCCGCGCGGCGCTGTCCGGCTGCGTCACGGCCGGGTGCTCGGGGAGGTTGCAGGCATGGGGACGGGTCTCTAGGCTTGTGGCCCTCCCCATACGAAAGGTCCGGAATGCTCCGCAAGCCGTCGCTGTCCCGTCTCGCCGTCATCGCCCCCGTTTTGGCCCCCCTCCTCGCCCTCGCCGGCCACGCCGAGGCCTCGCCCCGCGCCAACCGGGCGGAGGCCTGCAGCCGCGCCCGGAGCGACGGCGAACGGGAGGCGCTCGGCTGCTGGCGGCTGCGTCACGAGGCCGGCCGCGGCCAGCGCATCCACGGCGGCGCGGCGGTCGCGGATTTCTACGCCACCGTGCCGGCGGACCGGGAAGCGGTCGAATCGAAGGCGGACCAGCGTCGGCGCGACTGGGTGCGGGCGAGGGCCCGCGGCCGGGTGGCGGGGGGCGAGGAGGTGCGCTGACCGCGCCGCGCCTTCCGACCTTCAACCCATTGGCCGCGGCGGTACGCGCCCCTATAAGTTTGGCGACAAGGAACGCCAGCAACGAGAGCCGCAGGCCGATGACCCGCATCCCGGATTTCTCGGAAATCGCCTTCGCGCCGGCCGCGGCGGCCCATCAAGCCACGAGTGCGGCCGCCGCCGAGCCCTGGATGACCCCGGAGGGCATCCCGGTGAAGGCCGCTTACGGCCCACGGGACCGGGACGGGATCGACCTCGCGGGCTCCTATCCGGGCATCGCGCCGTTCCTGCGCGGGCCCTACCCCACCATGTACGCGACCCAGCCCTGGACGATCCGGCAATATGCCGGCTTCTCCACGGCGGAGGATTCGAACGCCTTCTACCGCCGCAACCTCGCGGCCGGGCAGAAGGGCCTGTCGGTCGCCTTCGACCTCGCGACCCACCGCGGCTACGATTCCGACCATCCGCGGGTCTCGGGCGATGTCGGCATGGCGGGCGTCGCGATCGATTCGATCTACGACATGCGGACGCTGTTCTCAGGCATCCCCCTCGACCAGATGACCGTGTCGATGACGATGAACGGCGCGGTGCTGCCGGTCCTCGCCCTCTACATCGTCGCGGCCGAGGAGCAGGGGGTGCCGCCGGAAAAGCTCGCCGGCACGATCCAGAACGACATCCTCAAGGAGTTCATGGTCCGCAACACCTACATCTACCCGCCGGCCGGGTCGATGCGGATCATATCGGACATCTTCGCCTATACCTCGGCCCACATGCCGAAGTTCAACTCGATCTCGATCTCCGGCTACCACATGCAGGAGGCCGGGGCGACGCAGGACCTCGAACTCGCCTACACGCTGGCCGACGGCGTCGAGTACATCCGCGCCGGGATGGCGGCGGGGCTCGACATCGACAAGTTCGCTCCCCGCCTGTCCTTCTTCTGGGCGATCGGGATGAACTTCTTCATGGAGGTGGCCAAGATGCGGGCGGCCCGCCTGCTCTGGGCCTCCCTCGTCAAGGACTTCTCGCCGAAATCCGACAAGTCGCTGGCGCTCCGCACCCACTCGCAGACGAGCGGATGGTCGCTGACGGCGCAGGACGTGTTCAACAACGTCACCCGCACCTGCGTCGAGGCGATGGCGGCGACGCAAGGCGGCACCCAGTCGCTGCACACCAATGCCCTCGACGAGGCGCTGGCGCTCCCCACCGACTTCTCGGCCCGCATCGCCCGCAACACCCAGCTCTTCCTGCAGCAGGAGAGCGGCACCACCCGGATCATCGATCCGTGGGGCGGCTCCTACTACGTCGAGCGGCTGACCCAGGATCTCGTCGCCCGGGCCTCCGCCCATATCCGCGAGGTCGAGGCGTTAGGGGGCATGGCGAAGGCCATCGAGGCGGGCATCCCGAAGCTGCGCATCGAGGAGGCGGCGGCCCGCACCCAGGCGCGGATCGATTCGGGCCAGCAGGTCATCGTCGGCGTCAACCGCTACAAGCCGGACGGCGACCGGGCGATCGACCTGCTGCGGGTCGATAACGGCAACGTCCGCACGCTCCAGATCGACAAGCTCAAGCGCCTGCGCGCCGAGCGCGACGGGCAGGCGGTCGAGGCGCGGCTCGCGGCCCTGACGGAGGCCGCGCAGGGCTCCGGCAACCTGCTCGCGCTCGCCGTCGAGGCGGCGCGCGAAAAGGCCACGGTGGGCGAGATCTCGGAGGCGCTGGAGCGGGCCTGGGGCCGGCACCGGGCCGAGATCCGGGCGATCTCGGGGGTCTACAAGCGGGAGATGGGCGGCATGTCGGCGGCGGTCGAGCGGGTGCGCGGGCAGGTCGAGGCCTTCGAGGAGGCCGACGGGCGCCGTCCCCGCATCCTCGTCGCCAAGATGGGCCAGGACGGGCACGATCGCGGCCAGAAGGTGATCGCATCGGCCTTCGCCGATCTCGGCTTCGACGTCGATATCGGGCCGCTCTTCGCCACCCCCGAGGAGGCGGCGCGCCAGGCGGTGGAGAACGACGTCCACATCGTCGGCGTCTCGTCGCTGGCCGCCGGCCACCTGACGCTCGTGCCGGAACTGAAGCGGGCTCTCGACGAGGCCGGCCGGCCCGACGTGATGATCGTCGTCGGCGGCGTGATCCCGCCGGGCGACTTCGCGGCGCTCCGCCAGGCCGGCGCCTCGGCGATCTTCCCGCCCGGCACCGTCATCGCGGAGGCCGCCTCCTCGCTGATCGACGAGCTGAACGCCCGCCTCGGCTACGCGGCGCGGGAAGCGGCAGAGTAGGGAGAGCCGTCCGCGTCTCAAAACGGTCACGGTTTCGGCGCCAAGGGCGGGGCTCAAGCCTCCGCCTGATTCCAGGGCCCGATTCCTTGTCCGCTTTCGTCGACGCGCCCTCCCTTCCCGCTTCGCCCGTCGCGTCGCGGCCGCCCCGGCAGGCCCTCAACCTGCGCTGGCTCGCCGGCAGCCTGCTCACCGGCATCACCGGCGCCGGGCTGATCGGCGTCGCGCTCTACCTCGCCGCCGCCGACGGCGTAGTGCCGACATTGCCGGAGCGGGCGCTGCCGCCCCACGGCGAGGGCGGCTCCGGCGACGCCGCCCGCAAGGGCGACCGGCTGGTGCGCGACGAGATGATCGTGGCGGCCAAGACCGCCTTCAAGGCGCCGATGAGCGAGCGGGCCGGCGAGCGCGAGGTGATCCGCCTCCACGCCTACGTGCAGATCGCCACCGAACTGCCCCTGCGCGCGCCCGACGTGCCGGTGCCGCCCTTCGATCCCATGCGCAGCGCCCGGATCGAGGCGCCGGCCGCCCCCGAGGGCGATACCGACCCGGCCGAGACCGCCGTCACCCTGACCCGCAGCCCGCTGGCCGAGGCGGCGCTCGACGACGATGCGCCTGCCCTCACCGATGCGGAGGTCGACGCCCTGGTGGCCGAGACCCAGACCCTCGCAAACGGGGCGCTGCCGCCGGCCTTCCCGGCCGAGCGCCTGCTCTCCCGGGCCCTGCGGCCGGCCGCGCTCCCCGACGATCCCGGGCTCGAGGCGCGGTTCCGCAACATCGAGGTCCGGATCCTGCCCGAGAACCTGACCGAGATCCCGGAGACCAGCACCGGCGGCGAGAGTGCCGGCGCGCGGCTGGTCGAGGAGCGCGACCTCGTGCTCGCCAAGGACCAGAGCCTGGCGGATCTCCTCAAGCGCAACGGCGCCGAGCCGGCGCGGCTTAACGCCATGCTGGCGAGCCTCAGCGCGCGGGCGAAGGGGGAGTTGTCCGAGGGCCAGCACGTGCGCCTGCTCATCGCCCCCGAGGGCGAGAACCAGGGGAGCGGCAAGGGGAACGAGCGCGGCATCGTCCGGGTCACCCTCTACGGCGAGGACGGCATCCAGGAGATCGTGGCCGCCAACGACCGCGGCGGCTTCGTCTCGGTGGCGCCACCGCGCGCGGGCGCGACGCAGGACGACGACGAGGAATCCGGCGTCACCCTCTACGAGAGCCTGTACGGCACCGCGCTCAAGAACGGCGTGCCGCGCCCGATCATCGAGGAGATGGTCATGGCGCTGGCGACCTCCACCGACCTGCAGCAGCGCACCTCTGCGGGCGACCGGGCCGAGCTGTTCTTCACCGAGGACGACGACGCGAAGCCCGAGCTGCTCTATGTGGGCTTACGCGTCCACGACGAGACCTACGGCCTGTACCGCTACCGGGTGCCCGGCACCTCCGAGGTCGATTACCTCGACCCGAACGGCCGCTCGAGCCAGAAATTCCTGATGCGGCGCCCCGTGGCCGAGGGGCGGATCTCGTCGCCCTTCGGCCTGCGCCAGCACCCGATCCTCGGCTATTCCCGGCCGCATAACGGCGTCGACTGGGCGGCGACCCGCGGCACGCCGATCATGGCGACCGGCGACGGCACGATCGTGTCGGCCGGCGCCCGCTCGGGCTACGGCAACCGGGTCGAGATCCAGCACGCCAACGGCTACACCACCGCCTACAACCACATGGCCTATATCGGCCGCGGCATCGCGCCGGGCGCCCGGGTGCGTCTCGGCCAGGTGATCGGTGCGGTCGGCACCACCGGCCTCTCGACCGGCCCGCACGTCCATTACGAGGTCGCGATCAACGGCCGCTTCGTCGACCCGATGAAGATCCGCCTGCCGAGCGCCCGCGAACTGACCGGCCCGAGCCTCGCCGCCTTCCGCCAAGCCGAGGAGCAGATCGACGCGCTGCGCCAGAAGCACGGGGGCAAGACGGTGGCGGAGCGGACGTGAGGGGATTTCGTCGCTGACGAGAAAAGACGCCGCATTGCCCGGCCTCCCCTCGCCCCCAAGCGGGCGACGCCCGTGCAAGCCTGGGGCGCACCTTGTGTGAAATCGCCTGTACGTATATACCTCGTATCGACAACCGATATGTGTCAGGGTGTGTGTTTGAGGTTTGGCAATGCTTGTGCAGTTCGCAAAATGGGGCAATAGTATCGCCCTGCGTATTCCGAGCCACGCATTACGTGAGCTTGGCGCGGCAGAAGGCATGACAGCAGACCTGAGTGTCGAATCCGGAAAATTGATCGTGAAGCCTATTCACCAGCAGCCTCGCTACTCGCTCGACGAGTTGCTCGCTGGCATCACAGAAGAGAATATTTATGAAGAATATTTCGCGGATGCTCCGCGAGGCGCGGAAATCGCCTGATCAGCCGCATTGCCCGGATCTCGGCGAGGTCATCGCCCTCGACTTCAGCCCGCAGGCCGGGCGCGAGCAGGCCGGCATCCGCCCGGCCCTCGTGCTCACGCCGAAGCGCTATAATACAGTGACGCGGCTTTGCATCGTCTGCCCGATCACCAGCCGCGTGAAGGATTATCCTTTCGCGGTTCCGGTCCCGGCGGGCATTGCCCTTCCGCCGGGTCTCGGCCTCCTCGACGGAGCGGAACAGGACAGCTTGCGCGGCGTGGTGCTGTCCGACCAGGCCAAGAGCGTGTCATGGCACGAGCGCGGTGCGTGCCCGCTTGCCGTTGCTCCGCCCGAACTGATGGCCGACGTGCGCGCCCGCCTCGCGGCCTTGCTCGGGCTTGCCTGAGAGACGATCGCGGCCGCCCGGTCAGCCGGGCCGTCCCGTCAACCACGTCTTCGCCCGCACCAGATCCGCCTGCGACAGGCCGTGGCCGGCGGGCAGCACTTCGTGGGTGACGGCGGCGCCCGCCTGCGTGAGCATCCCGGCGAGGCGCGCGGCGTTGTCGGCGGGCACGATCGGGTCCATCCGGCCCGACAGGATCAGCACCGGCTCACCCTGGAGGCGCCCGGCCGGCGGGGCGGAGAGCGGCACCATCGCCCGCAGCAGCACGGCGCCAGCGAGCACCCCCGGATGCAGCAGCATCAGGGCGGCGGCGATGTTGGCGCCGTTCGAGAAGCCGACGGCGAGCGGCGCGGCGATGCCGTATTCCGCCCGCGCCGCGGTGACGAAACCGGCGAGGTCGCCGGCCCGGCGCACCAGGTCGGCCTCGTCGAACACGCCCTCGGCGAGGCGGCGGAAGAAGCGCGGCGCGCCGCCTTCCAGCACCTGGCCGCGGGGGGAGAGCAGGGCCGCCCCGGGCGACAAAGCCCGGCCGAGGGGCAGGAGGTCGTCCTCGTCGCCCCCGGTGCCGTGCAGGAGCAGGAGCGGCACGGACCCCGCGTCGGTGGCGGGCTCGAAGCGGTGCTGGAACGACGGGGCGGCCATCTCGTGTCCTCCGGGGCGGGTGGGTCAGGTGTTGAAGAGCTTGGCGACCCGCTGCGTCTCGCGGGCGAGCAGGTGGGCGTCGCCGGCCACCGCCACGAAGCCGAACCCGGCCTCGAAATCGGCCTTGGCGCCGGCTTCGCTGAAGTTGAGGAGGCCCGCCGCCTTGCCCGAAGCGCGGATCCGCGTCAGGGCCGCGGCGATCTCGGCCCGCACCGGAGCCGCATCGGGCTCGCCGAGATGGCCCATGCTGGCGGCGAGGTCGTTCGGGCCGATGAAGACGCCGTCGACGGCCTCGACCGCCGCGATCTCCCCGGCCGCCGCCAGCGCCTCCTTGGTCTCGACCTGCACGATGACGCAGACCTCGTCGCCCGAGCGGGCATGGTAATCCGGCCGCAAGCCATAGCCGGTGGCCCGGGAGGTGCCGGCGAAACCCCGGATGCCGTGGGGCGGATAGCGCGTCGCGGCGACGGCCCGTCGCGCCTCCTCGGCGCTCTGCACGAACGGGAACATCAGCGAGCGGGCGCCCTGGTCGAGCAGGCGCTTGACCATCACCGGCTCGTTCCACGGCACCCGCACCACCGGCTCGGCGGTGCCGCCTTCCGCCGCCCGCAGATGGTCGACGACCTGGATGAGGTCGTTGGGCGAATGCTCCATGTCGATCAGCATCCAGGCGAAGCCGGCCCCGGCGGCAAGCTCGGTGATGCTGGCTGAGCCGGTGGTCATCCACAGGCCGGCCTGGCGCCGCCCTTCCGCGAGCGCGCGCTTGAATGGGTTGTCGAAGGTCTTCATGACGTGTCTCCTCCCTTTTCCTGGTACCGGCTCAGACGGCCGGCTTCAGGTGCTTGAACATGTGCCCGCGCGCCTCGGCGTCGAGCTCCGCCTTGAAGGGGAAGCGGTCCTTCAGGGCGACGGCCTTCGCAGCGGCGGGGCGGGCCGCGATGGCGTCGTGGTGGCGCTTCAGGTTCGGGAACGCGTCGAAGGCGCCCTCGCCGAGCACGAAGGGCAGCATCCGGGCCCAGCCCCAGACCGCCATGTCGACGATCCCGTAGGCGTCGCCCACCATCCACTCGCGCCCGGCGAGATGGCCGTCGAGCACCCCGTAATGGCGCCTCACCTCGTACTGGTAGCGATCGTTCGCGTACGGCACTGTCTCGGGGGCGAAATGGCGGAAATGCACCGCCTGGCCCGAGAACGGCCCGATGCCGGTCGCCACGAACATCAGCCAGGACAGGAGCGCACCGCGCTCGGAGGCCGGAGCCAGGAAGCGGCCGGTCTTCTCGGCGAGGTAGAGCAGGATCGCGTTCGAATCGAACACCACCGTGCCGTCGTCGACGATCACCGGCACCTTGCCGTTCGGGTTGAGCTTCAGGAAATCGGCCGAGAACTGCTCGCCCTTGCGGGTATCCACCGCCACCGGCTCGTAAGCGAGCCCCGCCTCCTCCAGGAAGAGCGCGACCTTCGTCGGGTTGGGCGAGCCGTTGAAGTAGAAGGTGATCATCCAGGCCTCCGGGGAGCGGGTGGGTCGTCCTCACAGGCCTCAAATCGCGGCCCGGATCAATCGAAGGCCCCGAAACCCAGCGTTGCCGCGCGGGGCCTGGACTCCGGGCGCCGATCCGCCATGGTACGGGTTCTGTCCGCCGGATGACCCCTCCCCTGTTCCTCACCCCCGACGAGTGGAGCGCGCTCCGGCTCAGCCTGCTGGTGGCGAGCGTGGCGACGCTCGCGAGCCTGCTGCCGGGGCTCGCGGTCGCCTATCTCCTCGCTCGCCGGGAGTTCCGCGGCCGGGCGCTCCTCGACGGACTGGTCCACCTGCCGTTGATCCTGCCGCCGGTGGTGACCGGCTACCTGCTGCTCCTCGCCTTCGGGCGCCGGGGCTGGTTCGGGCCGGCGCTCGCGGAGGTCGGCATCGTGTTCTCGTTCCGCTGGACCGGGGCGGCGCTCGCCAGCGCGGTGATGGGCTTCCCGCTGATGGTGCGGGCGATGCGGCTCTCCCTCGAGGCTGTCGACCGCAAGCTCGAACAGGCCGCCGGCACGCTCGGGGCCTCGCCGGCCGCGGTCTTCCTCGTCGTCACCCTGCCGCTCTCGCTCCCGGGCATCCTCGCTGGGGCGGTGCTCGCCTTCGCCAAGGCGATGGGGGAGTTCGGCGCCACCATCACCTTCGTGTCGAACATCCCGGGCGAGACCCAGACCCTTCCGTCCGCGATCTACACCCTGACCCAGGTGCCGGGGGGCGAGGCGGGGGCGCTCCGCCTGACCCTGGTTTCCGTCGCCCTGTCGATGGCGGCGCTGCTGGCCTCCGAGTGGCTGGCGCGGCGGGCGAAGCGCAGGCTGGGCGCATGATCGAGGTCGCGGTCCGGCACGTCCGCGGCGCCTTCGCGCTCGATGCGGGCTTCACTGCGGAGGGGCGGGTCACCGCCCTGTTCGGCCGATCCGGCTCCGGCAAGTCGACCCTCGTCGACGTGATCGCCGGCCTCGTGCGGCCGGATCGTGGGCGGGTGGTGGTCGACGGCGTCACGCTCCTCGATACGGATCATGGTGTCCGGGTGCCGGTGCACCGGCGCCGGATCGGCTACGTCTTCCAGGACGCGCGGCTCATGCCGCATCTGAGCGTGCGCCAGAACCTGCTGTTCGGGCGCTGGTTTTCCCGCGACCGCGCCGGCGGCCCGAGCCTGGAGGCGGTGGCCGATCTTCTCGGAATCAGCGCCCTGCTCGACCGGCGGCCGGCCGGGCTGTCGGGCGGGGAGCGCCAGCGCGTCGCGATCGGCCGGGCCCTGCTCGCCCGGCCGCGGCTCCTGCTGATGGACGAGCCGCTCTCGGCGCTGGACGAGGCGCGCAAGGCCGAGATCCTGCCCTACGTGGCGCGCCTGCGCGACGAGGCGCGGGTGCCGATCATCTATGTCAGCCATGCGCTCGCCGAGGTGGCACGCCTCGCCGACACGGTGGTGGTGCTGGATCACGGACAAGTGGCGGCCTGCGGCCCCGCCGCCGAGATCCTGCGCCGGGGCGGGCTGTTTCCGGGCCGCGACACGGGAGAGACCGGCGCCCTGCTGCACCTGCGTGTCGCCGCCCATGACAACGCCTTCGGCCTCACCCGCCTAGACGGCCCGCCCGGCCGCCTGACCGTGCCGCGGCTGCCCCTGCCTTTGGGCACGACCGTGCGGGTGCGGGTGCGGGCCCGCGACGTGCTGGTGGCCCGCGAGGCGCCGCGCTCCTTGAGTGCCCGCAACGTCCTCTCCGGCACCGTCACAGCCGTGGCCCCGGGCGACGGACCCCATGCCCGGGTCGAGATCGCCTGCGGCGAGGCGAGCCTGGTCGCCGAGGTGACGCGTCTCGCCGTCCACGAACTCGCCCTCGTGCCGGGCCTGCCGGTGGTGGCGATCGTGAAGAGCGTGGCGTTCGACGAGGAAACGATCGGCGCAGTCGAGATCTGAGGGCCCGCGTCGACGACGAGGCGAAGACGGGATGGAGACAACCCGTCCGGCAGCCGCTATGATCCTTACGTCAGCGGACACCTTCCCGGCTGCGAGAGCCCATGGCGCGTGGGTGTACGGCGGCATTCGCCGGCCGCCGTCGAAACCCGAAAGGGCTGAGCAGGCATGGCCGGGAAGGAGGTGACGGATGTGAACGGTTTTCCGATACTCACCATCACCATCACGAAAAGCCCGACCGGATGGTCTCTGACCATCACGATCGGGCTCATGTAGTGAGCTGAACCACTGACAAGAGGGCTCGCGGGCCGCCACCCGCGAGCCCTCACCCGCCGAAGATAGGCCCGGCCGCTACGTCAATCAATCGGCGACACCGAATCTTTCGGTGCTTTGGCGCCGCCATTTCCGAAGGCCGCGCACATACCCGCGTGACGCGAACGGAAACGGCGGGCCTTCCGGCCCGCCGCTTCGTTACCTCACCGGATCGCCGGTCTTAGCGCGCGCCCGGCAGACGCTGAGCCATCGCCAGGTGCTGCTCCATCACCGGCAGCGCCTGCTGGACGTAGGCGCGCAGGGCCGGATTCGGGCCCGACTGGGCGTAGGCCTGGTAGCTGGCGACGGTCATGCCGTGGGCCTGGACCTGCATGCGGGCATAGGTCCGGTCGAAGGCCGGGCCGGCCGGGGTGTCGGCGAGCTCGGCGAGCATCGCCTGCTGCTGCGGGCCGAGCGGGATGGCGCGGGTGGCCGCCGTGGTGGTCACGTCGCCGTCGAAATCGACCGCGTTGGCACCGACCTGCGCGCCGCGGGCCGCACCCGCACCGAGACCCTCGAGGCCGCCGACCGGGCCGCCCTGGAGCGTGCCGCCGACGACGCCCGCCGCCGCGCCGGTGGCCGCGCCGACCGCGCCGCCCGCGATGGCGAAGGGCGCCTCGATCAGGCCGCCGATGCCGGCGCCGGTGCCGCGGGCCACGTTCTCACGGCCGCCGAGCAGTGCGACGTTGGCGGCACGGTGGTCGCGGATCATCTCGCGGGCATAGGTGCGGATGCGCGGGTTGCGCGACTTCTCGAGGGCGATCTGGCTCGACTTGACCTCGAACGCGTTCGACATCAGCGCCATCGAGCGGAACTGGTTGAAATCGCCGACCTGCTGCGCGAAGGCGGGGGTGGCGAGCGCAACGGCAAGACCGGTCAGGGCAACGAGCGTCTTCATCGGTGATCTCCTGAAATTCTGTTCTTGAGCGTCGGGTCCGGTCAACGACCGAATATCGAGCCATTCGTTCCGAGCGGCTTGGCAGGACGCTTTCGGTGCGGACAACGAGCTTTCGCGAACATTGTTCCCGCCTTTGCGTCATCATCGTCACGGCCCGCCCCTGGCCGGAAGGCAGCCCGCTCCGGTATGACGGACCTCGACGCCCCGGACCGTCCGGGCGCGAAACAGCGACGTGATCGACCCCTCGTGACACGCCCCGCTCCCCTGCCGCTGATCCAGGCCTTGCGGGCGCTCGCCGCCCTGATGGTCGCTGCCGGCCACGCGCAGTTCGAGGTCGCGGGCCTCGCCGCCCGGGCGGGACTTTCCTTCGTCCCGGCGGCGTGGCTGCCCTGGCCGGCGGGGGTCGACGTGTTCTTCGTCATCTCCGGCTTCATCATCGTGCACGCCTCAGCCCCCCTGCACGGGCGGGCACGTCCGAGACGGATCTTCCTCGCGCATCGGATCGCCCGGGTGGTGCCGCTCTACTGGCTCGCCACCACGCTCGTCCTCGCCCTCGCCTTTGCGAGGCCGGGCCTCCTCGGCGCCGGGACCGAGGGACCGGGCTATCTAGTGGCCTCCTACCTGTTCTGGCCGATGGCCCGGACCGACGGCGCGGTGCAGCCGCTGTACTCGCTCGGCTGGACGCTCAACTACGAGATGGCGTTCTACGCACTCTTCGCCCTCGCGCTGCCGCTCGGCCGGCGCGGCGCGGTGCTCGGCGTTCTCGCGCTGCTCGCCGGCCTCGTGCTCAGCGGGCAGCTTCCTGGGCCATGGCCGGTGCCGCTGGCGTTCTGGAGCGACCCGATCGTGGTCGAATTCGCCTGCGGCGCCGGCCTCGCCCTGGCGCGGCAGGAGGGGTTGCGATTGCCGGGCCCCGCCCGTCTCGCGCTCGCCGTCGCGGGACTCGCCCTTCTATCGCTGGCCGGCGAGGCGCCCGCCCTTCCCCGCTGCCTCGCCTGGGGCGGGCCCGCCTTGCTCCTCGTCGCGGCTGTCGCGCTCGGGCCGGCGGGCGGGGCGGGACGCCGGCTCCGGCCGGCCATCGTACTGGGAGACGCGTCCTATGCCCTCTATCTGGCTCATCCCTTCGTCGTACGGGGCGTGCGCATCGCCGCCGAGGCGACGGGCCTCGCGGCCCTGACCGGGCCCGGCATTCTGGCGGTGCTGATGCTGGTCCTCGCCAGCCTCGCGGCGATCCTGCTGCACCGCACCGTCGAACGGCCCCTTACCCGTGCCGCGCGAGCCGTGCTCGAACCGGCACGCACACCGCGACCGGCCGTGAATTAAGCACTGACAAGCCCGGATCTCCCAGGGGCGGGCGGGTGCCGACCCGTTGACACTCCATTCGCGGCATGCTGTTTCGCTATGCGATACGCGCATAAGCGCGAGTGAGGAAACGCAGGGGTGACGCGCCGACATGGCTCAACCGACCACCCACGCCGAGGGACGCGCCCGAGCGGGTGCCGAGGGCCGGGACATCGTCCTGTCCACCGAGGGACTGACCAAGGAGTTCAAGGGCTTTCGCGCCGTGAACGGCGTGACGCTCGAGGTGCAGCGCGGCACGATCCACGCGCTGATCGGCCCGAACGGCGCCGGAAAGACCACCTGCTTCAACCTGCTGACGAAGTTCCTGGTGCCGTCGGCGGGCTCGATCCGCTATAACGGCCGCGACATCACCGGCATGAAGCCGGCGGACGTGGCCCGGCTCGGCCTGGTCCGCTCGTTCCAGATCTCGGCGGTCTTCCCGCACCTGACCGTCAAGGAGAATGTCCGCATCGCCCTGCAGCGGCGCAAGCGCGGCGACTCGTTCGACTTCTGGCGCTCCGAGACGGTGCTGCGGGCGCTGAACCAGGAAGCCCTGGAGCTGGTCGAGGCGGTGGGCCTCAGCGAGTTCGCCGACATTCCGGCGGTGGAACTCTCCTACGGCCGCAAGCGCGCGCTCGAGATCGCCACCACCCTGGCGCTGGAGCCCGAGATGCTGCTCCTCGACGAGCCGATGGCCGGCATGGGCCACGAGGACGTCGACCGGACCGCGGCGCTGATCCGCCGGGTCTCGGCGAACCGCACCATCCTGATGGTCGAGCACAACCTGTCGGTCGTCGCCTCGCTCTCCGACCGCATCACCGTGCTGGCGCGCGGCCAGGTGCTGGCGGAGGGCGACTACGCCACCGTGTCGAAGGATCCCCGCGTGATTGAGGCCTATATCGGAGCCGGTCATGGCTGAGGCGGTGATGACGAAGCCGGTCCCCGCAGGCAGCGCGAGCGCCGCCCCGCTGCTGGCCGTGCAGGGGTTGGAGGGCTGGTACGGCGAGAGCCACGTGCTGCACGGCATCTCCTTCGACGTGAAGCCCGGCGAGGTGGTGACGCTGCTCGGCCGCAACGGCGCCGGCAAGACCACCACCTTGCGCGCCATCATCGGCATCTTGGCTAAGCGCAAGGGCTCGATCCGCTACGACGGCACCGAGACCATCGCCATGGCCTCGCGCAACATCGCGAAGCTGGGCTTGGGCTACGTGCCGGAGGAGCGCGGCATCTTCTCGAGCCTGTCGGTCTACGAGAACCTGATGCTGCCGCCGCGGGTGAAGCCCGGCGGGATGACGGTGGAGCAGATTTACACCCTGTTCCCGAACCTCAAGGAGCGCTCGGGCAGCCAGGGCACCAAGCTGTCGGGCGGAGAGCAGCAGATGCTCGCCATCGGCCGCATCCTGCGCACCGGCGCCAAGCTGATCCTGCTCGACGAGCCGACCGAGGGCCTGGCACCGGTCATCGTGCAGCAGATCGGCCGGACCATCGCCCGGCTGAAATCCGAGGGCTACACGATCATCCTGGTGGAGCAGAACTTCCGCTTCGCCCAGACCGTGGCCGACCGGCACTTCGTGGTCGAGCAGGGCCGGGTGATCGACATGATCCCCAACAGCGAACTCGACGCCAACATCGACAAGCTCCACACCTATCTCGGCGTGTGATGCGGGCGCGGGTCCTCCTCACGGCCCTGCTGGCGGGCCTCGCTTCGAGCGTGGCGGCTGTTGCCGGCGCCCCGGTGAAGATCGGCGTGCTGAACGATCGCTCGGGCGTCTATGCCGACATCTCGGGCGAGGGCTCGGTCGTCGCCGCCCGCATGGCGGTGGAGGATTTCCGCCCGCAAGGCCACGACCTCGCGGTCGAGGTCGTGGCCGGCGACCACCAGAACAAGCCCGCCGTCGGCGCGGCGCTCGCCCGGGCCTGGTACGACCGGGAGGGGGTGGACGCGATCTTCGACGTGCCGACCTCCTCGGTGGCGCTCGCCGTCCACCAGGTCACCCGCGAGCGGAACAAGGTCTTCGTCGATTCGGGCGCCGGTACGGCCGACCTCACCGGGCCGGATTGCTCGCCCAACACCGTCCATTGGACCTTCGACACCGTGGCGCTCGCCAACGGCACCGGCGGCGCCATGGTCAAGCGCGGCGGCGACACCTGGTTCTTCGTCACCGCCGACTACGCCTTCGGCGAGGCGGTGCAGCGCGACACCACGGCGCTCATCCTGCGCAAAGGCGGCAGGGTGCTGGGCAGCGTCAAGACGCCGTTCCCGGCGGCGGATTTCGCGCCGTCCTTACGCCAGGCGCAAGGCTCGGGCGCCAAGGTGATCGGCCTCGCCAATGCCGGCGGCGACACGATCGGGGCGGTGCGCGAGGCGGCGCGGCTGAAGGTGACCGAGGGCGGCCAGGCGCTGGCCGGCCTGCTGATCTTCTCCTCCGACATCCACTCCCTCACCCCGAAGGTGGCGCAGGGGCTGGTCCTGACCGAGCCGTTCTACTGGGACCTCAACGAGGGCACGCGCGCCTTCTCGGACCGCTTCGCCCGCCGGTTCGGGGGCCGCAAGCCCACCGCCGCCCAGGCCGGGGTCTATGCCGGGGTGCTGCACTACCTCAAGGCTGTGGCGGCCCTGCGCAAGGCCGATGACGGGCGCCGGGTCGTGGCGAAGATGAAGGAGCTGCCGACCGACGATCCGCTGTTCGGCAAGGGCAGTATCCGGTCGGACGGCCGCAAGATCCACGACATGTACCTGTTCGAGGTCAAGAAGCCGTCCGAATCCAAGGGCGAGTGGGACCTCTACCGGACGCTGGCGACGATCCCCGGCGCGGAGGCCTTCCGGCCCCTCGACCAGGGCGGCTGCCCGCTCGTCACCAAGGCCGCGCAGGCCGGGACGGCGGCGCCGAACGAGGGCGCGCGGCCCTGAACGAGGGCCGGGACGTCCTGCAATGACGAGAGGCGGGCATCATAGGCCCGCCCGGATTTCGAGATGAATGCCGCCGCGTGCGGGCGGCGCCACCAGGGAGGATAGTCGATGCTGAAACGGTTGTTGCTCGCCAGCGCGCTCTGCGCCGTTGCCGCCGGCCAGGCGCTCGCGCAGACCCCGGTCAAGATCGGCGTGCTGAACGACCGCTCGGGCGTCTATGCCGACATCTCGGGCGAGGGCTCGGTCGCCGCCGCCCGGATGGCGGTGGAGGACTTCAAGGCCGCCGAGAAGGGCCTGAAGGTCGAGATCGTCGCCGCCGACCACCAGAACAAGCCGGATGTCGGCGCCTCGATCGCCCGGCAATGGTACGACCGCGACGGCGTCGACGCGATCTTCGACGTGCCGACCTCCTCGGTGGCGCTCGCCATCAACCAGGTCACCCGCGAGAAGAACAAGGCCTTCATCAATTCGGGCGCCGGCACCGCGGATCTCACCGGTCCGCAATGCTCGCCGAACACCGTGCACTGGACCTACGACACGGTGGCGCTCGCCAACGGCACCGGCGGCGCCATGGTCAAGCGCGGCGGCACCACCTGGTTCTTCCTCACCGCCGATTACGCCTTCGGCCAGGCGCTGCAGCGCGACACCACCGAGGTGGTGACCAAGAACGGCGGCAAGGTGGTCGGCGCGGTCAAGACGCCGTTCCCGACCGCCGACTTCTCGTCCTTCCTGCTCCAGGCCCAAGGGTCCGGCGCCAAGGTGATCGGGCTGGCGAACGCCGGCGGCGACACCATCAACGCCATCAAGCAGGCGGCGGAGTTCGGCATCACCGAGGGCGGCCAGGCCATCGCCGGCCTGCTGATCTTCTCGTCCGACATCCATGCGCTCACCCCGAAGGTGGCGCAGGGGCTGGTGCTGACCGAGCCGTTCTACTGGGACCTCAACGACGGCACCCGCGCCTTCTCCGACCGCTTCGCCAAGCAGGCCGGCGGCAAGAAGCCCACCGCCGTGCAGGCCGGCGTCTATGCCAGCGTGCTGCACTACCTGAAGGCGGTCGAGGCGCTGAAGTCGGCCTCGGACGGCGGAAAGGTCGTCGCCAAGATGAAGGAGATCCCGACCGACGATCCGCTCTTCGGCAAGGGCAACATCCGCCCCGACGGCCGCACGATCCACGACATGTACCTGTTCGAGGTCAAGAAGCCGGCCGAGTCGAAGGGTCCGTGGGACCTCTACAAGACCCTGGCGACGATCCCCGGCAACGAGGCGTTCCGCCCGCTCAACCAGGGCAATTGCCCGCTGGTGAACAAGAGCTGATACGCTATCCGGAAGATCCCTTCCGGATAGCGTATGACCAGCCCGCGCGGCACTTGAGCGAAGCCGACTTCCGCATCGCGAAGCGATCGATCGGAAGTCGTACGACGCTCCTTTCCGGCGGCGCTCGACGAGCGCCGCCGGCCCATCCGAATCAGGCCCGGTCCCCACGCGAGTCGCCAGACCCCATGCCAACGATCCTCGGCGTCCCCATGCAGGCGCTCTTCGGCCAGCTCCTGCTCGGCCTCATCAACGGCTCGTTCTACGCCATCCTGTCGCTCGGGCTGGCGATCATCTTCGGCCTGTTGAACATCATCAACTTCACCCACGGCGCGCAGTACATGATGGGCGCCTTCGTCGCCTGGATGCTGCTGAACTATGCCGGCCTCGGCTACTGGTGGGCGCTGCTGCTCGCGCCGATCATCGTCGGCCTGTTCGGGGTGATCCTGGAGCGGCTGCTGATCTCGCGGCTCTACAAGCTCGATCACCTCTACGGCCTGCTCCTCACCTTCGGCCTGGCGCTGATCATCCAGGGCCTGTTCCGCAACGAGTACGGCGTGTCGGGCCTGCCCTACGCGATCCCCTCGGAGCTCTCGGGCGGCCAGCGCCTGCCCTTCATGTTCCTGCCGAACTACCGCGGCTGGGTCGTCGTCGCCTCGCTCGTCGTCTGCATCGCAACCTGGCTCGTCATCGAGAAGACCAAGCTCGGCGCCTACCTGCGCGCGGCCACCGAGAACCCGACCCTGGTCCAGGCCTTCGGCGTCAACGTGCCCCTGCTGCTGACGCTGACCTACGGCTTCGGCGTGGCGCTCGCCGCCTTCGCGGGCGTTCTCGCCGCACCGGTCTATTCGGTGAACCCGAACATGGGCGCCGACATCATCATCGTGGTCTTCGCGGTCGTGGTGATCGGCGGCATGGGGTCGATCCTCGGCTCGATCATCACCGGCTTCAGCCTCGGGCTGGTCGAGGGCCTGACCAAGGTGTTCTACCCGGAAGCCTCCTCGACCGTGATCTTCGTCATCATGGTGCTGGTGCTGCTGGTGAAGCCCGCCGGCCTGTTCGGCCGCACCGCCTGACCCGCCTCGCCTGAAGGATCCCCCACGATGTCCTCCGCCGCGGCGTCCACCGACGCCTCCCCGATCGCCACCGCCCTGCCCGAGGGCCGGGACGCCAAGGCGTTCCATCGCCTCGTCTTCGTCGTCATCGCGGTCCTGCTCGCGGTGCTGCCCTTCATCCTGTATCCCGTCTTCCTGATGAAGGTGCTGTGCTTCGCGCTGTTCGCGCTGGCCTTCAACCTGCTGCTCGGCTACGGCGGCCTTTTGTCCTTCGGCCACGCCGCCTATTTCGGCATGGCGAGCTACGTCACCGCCTACACCGCGAAGAACTGGGGCCTGACGCCGGAACTCGCGATCCTCGGCGGCACCCTGATGGCGGCGCTTCTCGGCCTCGTCTTCGGCGCGCTCGCCATCCGGCGCCAAGGCATCTACTTCTCGATGATCACCCTGGCGCTCGCCCAGATGGTGTTCTTCTTCTCGCTGCAGGCGAAGTTCACCGGCGGCGAGGACGGCATCCAGGCGGTGCCGCGCGGCAACCTGTTCGGAATCATCAGCCTCGCCGACGACCGGGCGCTCTACGGCCTCGTCGCGGTGATCTTCTTCCTCGGCCTCCTGCTGATCTACCGCATCATCCACTCGCCCTTCGGCCAGGTGCTGAAGGCGATCCGCGACAACGAGCCCCGGGCGATCTCGCTCGGCTACCGGGCCAACCAGTACAAGCTCGCGGTCTTCGTGCTCTCGACGACGCTGGCGGGGCTGGCCGGCTCGACCAAGGCGATCGTGTTCCAGCTCGCCTCGCTCACCGACGTGCACTGGTCGATGTCGGGCGAGGTGGTACTGATGACGCTGGTCGGCGGCATGGGCACCGTCTTCGGCCCGATCCTCGGCTCCTTCGTCATCATCGCGATGGAGAACTACCTGGCGCAGTTCGGCGCCTGGGTGACGATCATCCAGGGCGTGGTGTTCGTGGTCTGCGTGCTGGTGTTCCGCGAGGGCATTCTGGGACTCGTGGCGCGGACGTTGAAGCGGCCGCTCTGAGGCGGAGCGGGTTCGCGAAGAAAACGGCGCCGGTCTCGCACGAGGGCGGCGCCGTCTCCGTTTCGATCTCTACCGGCCTCCAAAGGGGCGCGGAAGGAACCTTTCTTCCATCCCGCTCAGAACCTCATCCTGAGGTGTCATACGATTTCCGACTGATCGCTTCGCGATGCGGAAATCGGCTTCGCTCACGCGCCGCGCGGGCTGGTGATACGAAATCCGGAAGTGTTCTTCCGGATTTCGTATCAGTTCGTCACCGGCTTCGCGGTCCCTTGCGGATGAAACATATGGCAGAGTGGACTTGCCGTCGGCGGAGAGATCGGTTCGTCTTTGGTGTGCCAGACCCCGCGTATCAGTTGGATCCGGGCTCCTCTTCAGTCCCCTCGCTTGCGTCACGGGCCGGTCCTCGGGCCAGCCCCGGAGCGCGTCATTTAGATTTGATCTCACG
The DNA here is from genome assembly GCF_019216885.1 of Methylobacterium sp. SyP6R. NCBI lineage: Bacteria > Pseudomonadati > Pseudomonadota > Alphaproteobacteria > Hyphomicrobiales > Methylobacteriaceae > Methylobacterium > Methylobacterium synurae. The sequence goes on from NZ_JAAQRC020000001.1 coordinate 2,246,923, forward strand.
GGAGCCTGCGCCGGCGGCCTGACGGCAAGGAGATCGTGATGAAGGTCCTCTACCCCCGCTGCGCCGCCCTCGATGTTCACAAGGACACCGTCGTCGCAGCCATCCGTCTGGCCGAGAGCAGCGAGGTTCAGCGTGAGGTGCGTACGTTTGCCACCACCACGCCCGCTCTGCTCGACCTCTCCGCCTGGCTCGACGAGCACGCCTGCACCCATGTCGCCATGGAGGCGACCGGCATCTACTGGCGCCCGGTCTGGCAGGTCCTCGACGCCGACAGCCGCACCCTGATCCTGGCCAATGCCGCCCATGTCAAGAACGTGCCCGGCCGCAAGACCGACGTCGCCGACGCGGTCTGGCTCTCCGACCTGCTCGCCCACGGCCTGATCCGCGCCAGCTTCGTGCCCGAGGCTCAGACCCAGGCGATGCGCGACCTGCTGCGCACCCGCAAGCAACTGGTCCGCGAGCAGGCCAGCCACGTCCAGCGCATCCAGAAGACCCTCGAGGAGGCCAACCTCAAGCTCGCCTCGGTGCTCACCGACATCATGGGCCAGTCCGGTCGCGCCGTGCTCGACGCGCTGGTCAAGGGCGAGCGCGATCCGGCTGGGCTGCAGGCGCTGGTCAGCCCGCGGGTGAAGGCGGCGCCCGAGGCGATCCGGGCCGCGCTCACGGGCCGGATCGGGGATCACCACCGTTTCCTGCTCGGTGTGCATCTACGCCAGTACGACGGGTTGGGGCGAGCGATCGCGGAGATCGACGCGCAGGTGGAGCGCGACCTCGGCCCTTTCCGGGAAGCGGTGAAGCTGCTGGTGACGATCCCGGGCATCAGTGACCTCACCGCGCAGGTGATCCTCTCCGAGATCGGCCCCGACATGAGCCGCTTCCCGACCGCCGGCCATCTGATCTCCTGGGCCGGGCTGTGCCCGAGGAACGACGAGAGCGCGGGCAAGCGGCGCTCGACGCGGCTGCGCAAGGGCGCGCCCTGGCTCAAGACGGCCTTGGTGCAGGCCGCCTGGGCCGGAGTGCGCAAGAAGGCGAGCTACATCAGGGCGCAGTTCCAGCGCTTGCGCGGCCGGCGCGGCCCCAAGAAGGCGATCTGCGCGGTCGCCGCTTCGATGTTGACCGCGATCTATCACATGCTCAAGGCCGGCACGGCTTACGTCGATCCCGGGCCTGATCACGGCCGCAAGGCGGCCCCGACCATCCGCGCCAAGGCGCTCGTGCGGCAGATCGAGCGCCTTGGATTTGCGTGCGAAATCAAACCCGTAGAGCCAGTTTCTATTTAGCCGATCTTCGATCGGCTAACCTCGAAGGAGGGTTCCAGGGATCGCAGCGGCATCTGGAGCCCTCCTTCGAGGTCGGTCCATCTTCGATGAACCGACATCTCAGGATGAGGTCGAGGGTAGGATACGCCGACGAGCTTGATGAGGATTCCCTCACCGCCCCCGCTCATCCCGCCACTTCAGGAACTCCTGATACAATTGGTCCCGGTCGACCTCGCCCGCCCCCCGGCGCTGGCCTAAGAACTGCGCCACCTCGCCGGGCGCCGCCGCGACCCGCGGGGCCGGGGCGATGCGGTGCTCCAGCCAATCCCGGGCCGCCGGGAAGCGGGGCCAGTCGGCGACCTCGGCGGTGAGGTTCACCTCACGCCATTTCGGATGCCGGGGCGCCTTGAGGAAGGCGTCGTACTGGCTGAAGAATGCGTCGACGAAACGGGCGATGCGATTGTAGCGCTCGCTGCCCTTCGGCCAGTTATAGGCCGCCAGGATGGTGCCGACCGCGAGCGTGCGCACGGCACTCCCCTCCGGGGCGAGGAGCGGGTAATCGGCATGGGTCAGTTCCGCCGGCATGTAGCTCTCGGCGACACCGCCGGCGAAGGGCACGTCGAGCAGGTGGAAGCGGTCGCCGGCCTGGAATTCGGCCAGCACCGCCACGGGCTTGGCCGCCACCGAGACGACGGCCGCGAGTTCGCCCCGCTCCAGCATGGCGAGCGCCTTCGGCTGGTCGACGTTGACCGCGTCGACGGCCAGCCCGATCCCGGCGAACATCGCGCGGCCCGACACGTCGGTGCCGCTGCCGCGCACGTCGAAGCTCACCTTGCGGCCGGCGAGCTGGCGGATGTCGGTGACGTCGCGCCCGGCGACGACATGCAGCTCGTCGTTGAACAGCCGGGCGATATAGGCGATGTGCGACTGGGCGTTGCCGACCCGCTTGTCCTTGCGCAACTGGTCGAGGGAGTCGGTACGCACGAAGGCGATGTCGATCCCGCGCAGGTAGCGCAGGTCGTAGGCGTTCTGCCCCGCGCCCTTGCCCATCACCGGCAGCACCCGCAGGTCCTTGACGCCGTCGAGCACGAAGGCGAGGTCGCTCGCCATGCGAAAGTAGGTGCCGCCGGGGGTGCCGGAGATCACCGCCACGGTGTTGGCGTTGAGGTGGCTGCCGAGCGCCACGTCCTCGGCGCTCTCCCGCGGGGCGGAGACCTGCACCCGCGGCTTCGGGGGAGCGGCCCGAGCCGGCCGGACGGGCGCGGGCGTCGGGCTGAGCGGGGGATCGGCGACAGGTTGTGCGCCGGCCTCCAGGCCGGTCCAGGGCAGCAGGAGGGCGAACCAGAGCGCGGCGCGGCGGGTCATGCGGTCTCTCCCCTTCAGATCATACGAAATCCGATTGATTGCTTCGCAATGCGGATTTCGGCTTCGCTCAGGCGCCGCGCGGGCTGGTGATACGAAATCCGGAAGGGATCTTCCGGATTTCGTATCACTCGCCGCCCCATGGGGCGGCCAGGGGCGGCACGAAGGGCCCCGGCAGGCCGGCCTGGCGGACCGGGCTGGTCCAGCCCGCCGGTCCCTGCGGCCCGAGGCCGGCCGGCGGCGTCGCCGCGGGATCGCGACTCGCGAGATCCGGCTGTCGGCCTCCCCGATTCTGCTGGGCCTGGCGGTACAGGGCGCTCGCCGTCTCGGGGTCGCCGCGCAGGCCGCGGACCTGCAGGGCGGCAAGCCTGTCGGGATCGTAGGTCTCGGCAAGGAGCGCGGTCGCCCGGGCGCTGCCGCTCCGCACGCCGAGGGTGAGGAAGAGCCGCGCCCCGCTGATGTCGCCGCGCCCGAGCAGGGCGGCGGCCTGGACCAGCAGCCGCTCCTCGTCGAGCGTGTCCGGCGCAGCCGTCGGCCGCGGTGCGGTCCAGGCGGCCCCTCCCCGCGGCGCCGGGCCGGGGCGGGTCTGGAGCACCAGCGACGGCCGTTGCGGCGCCGTGTCGATGGAGGCCTCCGCGTCGCGGTCGCGGCCGGCCTTCAGGCGATCGAGGCGCCCGCGCGTCTCGGCGGTCGTCCGCTCCGCGGCGAGCCGTCCCTGCTCGGCCCGGTCGCGGGCACCGGCGGCCTGCACCTCGCGGGCGGCGGCCTCCGACTGGGCCACCTGGGCGGCCCGCAGGGCGACGGCGAGGCGGCGCAGGCCCGCCCGCATCATCGCACGCTCCCGCGCCGCATTCTGCGCCTGGGCCTGATGGGCGACCTGCGCGGCCTCGGCGGCCGTCTCCAGCACGGCGACGCGGCGGCGTGCCTCCGCGAGCGCACCCGCCAGCTGCTCGGACCGTTCCCGCTCCTCCGCCAGCGCCTGCCGGCTCGCATCGACGGTCTTCTCCGCGACCAGGCGAGCCTCGTCGGCAGCGGCCGCCGCCTGGTCATGGATCGCCTGGGCATGGATCGCCTGGTCATGGATCACCTGGTCATGGATCACCTGGTCATGGATCGTCGAACCGACCGGTTCGGCCGTCCGCGCCCGCAGCTCCTCGACCTCGGCCCGGGCGGCGATCAGGTCGCGGCGCGCCGCCATCGCGGCATCCGACAGGGCGTTGGCGCGGGCCTCCTCCTGCTCCAGGCGTCGACGGGCCAAATCCGCCTCGGCCTCCGCCCGCCGCACCCGCGCCTCGGCCCGCTGCCGGGCCTCCTCGACGGCCCGGATGTCCGGGGCCGTTCGCGCGGGCTCGACGGGTTTCGGCGTCGCGCTGGACTGATCGCCTGCCGGGCCCGGCGGATCGCTCGCTTGCCTGGCCGAATCGCCCGTTTGGCGGGCCAGGATGACGCGCGCCTGCATCTGGCGCGGCACGCCGGCCCGGTCGGCCTCGCTGACATCGGTCCAGGCCGTGGCCGCGCGCGGCTGCGCCGCCGGCACCGGCCCCGCCGCGGGCGGATTTCCCTCCATCGTCAGCGCCGCGCCGGCCCCCGCCAGCGCCAGGCATCCCGACAGACCGAGCCAGAATCTCATGACGCGCCCCTCCGGCTCGAGCGGGCGGATCTCCGCGGAAAGCCGCGCCGTCCCGTCCGGTCGACATTGGGCCGCCGGGACAGCCGGGAGCTATCTGCGCGATGGGGGATTGTCGGGGCGCCCGTCATCCCTCGAAAGAGGTAAGCCGCGCCCCCGCCTTTCGGATCAGGCGAGGGCGCGCCGGATCGCGACCCGGACCCGCTCGGGCGCCTCGAAGGGCAGGAAATGGGTGGTGCCCGGCACCGTCTCGACCTCGACGGCGCCCCGGCTCTCGGCCAGCGCGCAGGTGCTGCCGGTCTCGGCCCGCAGGATCTCGGCCGAGCAGGACAGGCGGTCGAGCGCCGCCCATGGATCGTGGCCTTGCGCCCTGTAGCTCGACGCCTCCCAGGCCCCGGTGCAGGCCAGCGTCACGCCGCTCGGGCCATCCCGGAACCCATCGGCCACGTAATCGGCGAGCGGCGCCTCCGGCCAGGTGCGGAACGCGCCGCGCCCGCGATAGGCGGCGAGCGCCGCCTCCCGGGACGGGAAGTCGCTGCGCCGCCGCAGGGCTCCCTCGGCGAGGCCGGCATGGCCCTCGCCGCGGCGCTCGGGCGGCTGGATCACCGGATCGAGGAGCACGAGGCGGCGCACGCGCGAAGGCCGCTCGGCGGCGGCGAGCAGCGAGGCGGTGCCGCCCATCGAGTGGCCGATCAGCACGAGGGGCGGTGCATCGAGCCGGTCGAGGAGCGCGATGAGGTCGTTCGTGACATCCCACCAGTCGGTTCGCCCCTCGGGCTCCGCCGGCAGGGTGCTGCGGCCGTGGCCGCGATGGTCGTAGGCGAGGACGTGCAGGTCTGTCAGCGGTTCGAGCAGGCTGCGGTAGGTGCGGGCGTTGAAGCCGTTGGCGTGCAGCAGGAGGCCGGCGAGGGGTTGTTCGGCCGGCCCGAATTCCAGGGCGGCGAGGCACCCGCCGGACGGGTCGCCGATCTCGATCATCCGCCGTTCGAACCCGGATTCGCTCACGCTCTCATCCCCTTCGGTCGCGCCAGGGCGGTCCCGGCGGCCCCCAAGGCCATCAGCACGGCCGTGCCGAGGAAGACCGCCCGCATGCCGACATGCCCGCCGACGAAGCCGCCCATGAGCGGCCCCACCACCTGCCCGACATATTGCGACGAGGTGGAATAGCCCAGCATCGTTCCGGCCACCCGGTCGGGCACGGAATGGCGGATCACGCTGGCGATGCAGGGCAGGAGCCCGCCCAAGGCCAGCCCCATCAGGAAGCGCAGGGCGACGAGCTGCCATTCGCTCGTCACCAGGGCCTGCGGCACCAGGAGCAGGGCCGAAGCGGTCAAGCTCCCGGTGATGACGGTCCAGGGCCCGATCCGGTCGGCGAGCCGCCCGAGCCGCGGCGCCGACAGGATGCTGCCCAAGGCGGTCGCCGACATGGCGAGCCCGGCGACCAGGGTGACGCGGGCGGGATCGGCGGCCAGCTCGGCGACGTAGACGGTGATGATCGGCTCGACCGACATCACCGCCAGCATCAGCAGCATGCCGGTCGCCAGCATGGCGAGGGCCGGGCGCTTGTCGGGGATGCTGGAGAACCCGCCGCCTTCGTGCGCGGATTTCGGCGGGCGCGGCGCCTCGCGGATCAGGACGAGCGTCGCCAGGAAGGCCACGAAGATCACTGCGCCGGCGGCCAGGAAGGTGGCGCGGATGCCGATCAGAGGCGGCAGCACCCCGCCGACGAGCGGCCCGACGAGGTTGCCCGCCATGATGCCGGAGCCCAGCGTGCCGAGCGCCCAGGCCGAGCGCGCCTTCGGCGTCTGGGTCGCCACCAGCACCGTCGAGCCCGAGGCGTAGCCGCCCAGGAACCCCGCCAGCAGCCGCAGGGCCACGAGCTGCCAGACGGTCTCGGCGAGCCCGATCAGCGACATCGCCACCGCCATGCCGAGGCTCGCGCGGATCAGCATCAGCTTGCGGCCGTAGAGGTCGGCGAGCCGGCCCCAGAGCGGCGCCACCAGGGCGGCGCTGAAGAAGGTCGCCCCGAAGGCCACGCCGGACCATTGCACGATCGCCGCCCGGTCCTTGACCCCGAGTTCCTCGACGTAGAGCGGCAGGAACGGCAGCAGCAGCGTCATCGCCACGAGCGTCGTGAACGAGCCGAACACGCACACCGCGAGGTTGCGCCGCCAATGGGCTTCTCCCGGGGCCTCGGCCGGCGCCTCGGCCGAGATGGCCGGGCCGCTGTCGCGGGTCATCGTCGTGGTCCTCCGCCCATGCACCACGGGGCTGCCAGGGACGCGGAATGGCGCGGGTATTCCCCTCTCCCCGCCCGCGGGGAGAGGGGAATACCCGCGCCATCCTTTTCCCCGAACAGCCCTCATCCGCCAGGAGCCTGACACTAGACACCTCGCCGCCCGGCGCGAAGCCGTGCCGGCCCCGCGCCGTCATGCCGTCATGTCATGCCGCCGGCCGCCAATCCGGGTAAGCCCCGACGCGATGCACCAGGCGCCGGTCCCGCGCCTCCTCGCCGAACGGCGCCAGGACCCAGTCCCACCCCCGCACCGCCGGCCCCGGATCGACGCCGTAGAGGAGGTCGATCCGCTCCAGGACCCGCCCGTCCCGGTCCTCTTCGGTCTCGTCGCGGTCGGTGACGAGGCAGACCTGCGCCGATAGCCCCGCCAGGGCATCGAGATGGGCCGCCACGATGAGGCCCCCGAAGGCCTCCGGGTCGGTGAACGGCCCGAGCCGGCCCGCCGCCTCGAGCCGGGCCACCGGCAGGATCGGCAGTTGCGACAGGAGGTTGGCCGAGACCACGAGGTCGGCCTCCCGGCAGAGAGGCGGCAGCATCGGCCCGAAGGTCTCGCCACGGCCGAGCAGCAGGTCGCGCGTGCCGCTCAGGTCGTGGACGAGGCGCGAGACGTTGGCAAAGCGCCGCGCCCGCCAGCGGCCGCGCCAGGGATGCACCGCATCGACCAGCACCACCCGCCGGAACGTGGCGGCCAGATCGTCGATCGGCACGTCGTCGAGAAGGCCGGAGCCCAGCACGACGACGGTGTCGCGCCGGGGCAGGTCGCGCATCGCCGCCCGCACCGCGTCTTGCGCCGCCGCCAGATGCGGCGCCCAGGCCGCGCGGCAGCGCCGGGAGCGCGAGGCGAGCCGCACGCTGTCGCCGGCGTAGCCAAGGCGCCGCGCCGTAAGCGACGCGGGCTGGGCGACCCAGTGCAGGAGGTCGAGGAGCACTAAAGCCCCCCGGCCTCCACCACGAAGCGCGCCACCGCCGCGACGCCGTCGCCGTGGCGCAAGGAGGCGAAGACGTAGGGACGCGTGCCCCGCATGCGCTTGGTATCCTCCTCCATCACCTTGAGATCGGCACCGACGAGGGGCGCGAGATCGGTCTTGTTGATGACGAGAAGGTCCGAGCGGGTGATGCCGGGGCCCCCCTTGCGCGGGATCTTCTCGCCGCCGGCCACGTCGATGACGTAGATCGTCAAGTCGGCGAGTTCCGGCGAGAAGGTGGCGGCGAGATTGTCGCCGCCGGATTCGAGCAGGACGAGATCGAGGGCGGGGAAGCGCCGGCGCATCTCCGCCACCGCCGCCAGGTTGATCGAGGCGTCCTCGCGGATCGCGGTATGCGGACAGCCGCCGGTCTCGACGCCCATGATCCGCTCCTCGGGAAGAGCTCCAGCCACCGTGAGGAGGCGCGCATCCTCCTTGGTGTAGATGTCGTTGGTGATGGCGCAGAGGTCGTAGCGCTCGCGCAGGGCCTTGCACAGGCCCTCCATCAAGGCGGTCTTGCCCGACCCGACCGGGCCGCCGATGCCGACCCGCAAGGGACCATGGTTGGAACCGGGACCGTGGCTGGATGTCATGGTGTGGTCGATCTCCTGGAGGTCAGTCGGAGGGTCAGTACAACCGCCCGCCATTCGGCACCGGCCGCTCGGGCGCGATCAGCACCACCGCGCCCTCCGCATCCGGCACGCCGAGGGTCAGAACCTCGGAGCGCACCGGGCCGACCTGGCGCGGCGGCAGGTTGACGACGCAGAGCACCTGCCGGCCGACCAGGGTCTCGGGCGTGTAGTGCACCGTCACCTGGGCGGAGGATTTCTTCAAGCCGAGCGCGGCGCCGAGATCGATGACGAGGCGGTAGGCCGGGCGGCGCGCCTCCGGGATCGGCGCCGCCTCGACGATCGTGCCGACCCGCACGTCGAGCTTCAGGAAATCGTCGATGGCGATCGGGGTCGGCGAAGGGGTCTGGTCCATGGAATCCGGGCTCGGGGACAGGCGCGGGAACCTTAGCGGAGATTCCCGGCCGGCCGAACCCCGCGATCCCCCTACCCCTCGATCTCGATCCGCGCCTCGACCCCGAGGAGCCGCCCGAGGCCGCGCAGGCGGTTCGACAGCCGGTCGCTGGCCAGATCCCGCAGGGCGTGCGGAAGCGTCAGGACGACCGCGCCGTCGCGCATCGCCAGCGGCGTGCGCGGCAGGACGCCCTCCATCGCCACCGAGACCGGGAAGGCGACGCGCAGGACGGCGCCGAGCAGCCGCGCCTGCTCGAACAGGCGCGGGCCGGCGAGCTGGCGAAGGAGCGGGCTCGCCTTCTCGGGGGCGACGCCCTCGTGGCGGAAGAACACCGCGACGGCCAGATAGGCCCGGCCCGGATGGTCGATGCCGACGAAGGAGGCGTGGGCGATGACGTTGAGGCTCTGCTCGCCGCGGTAATCCGGATGGGTGCGCCAGTTGACGTCGGCGAGGAGGCACGCGGCATGGCGAAGCCGGCGCTCGTCGGCGGTCTCGGGCGTCGACAGGCTCGCCATGAAGGCGTCGGTCCAGGCCTGCAATTCGGGGCCGTGGCCCGGGCTGCGGCAGCGCAGGCGGTTGAGCTCGGCCGCCGCCAGCAGCAACGGGTCGCGGGCCCGCGCCGCGTCGTCGAGCTTCTCGTAGAGCAGGCCCTCGCGCACGCCGGTGGCCGAGATCGCGATCTCCCGCGGGCGCCCGGAGCGGATCAGCTCCTCCAGCACCACCGCCCCATAGGCGAGCAGCGGGCGGCGCGCTTCCGACACGCTCTCGACGGCGGCGAGCGTCGCGGCGTCGGATTGCTCGACGACCTGAAGGAACGACAGCTCGTCGTTCGGCTCGATGGTGTAGCCGTGCATGACGTGCAGGCGATAATCCCGCGCCGCCTGGTGCAGGCGGGCCAGCGCCCGCCAGGTGCCGCCGACGGCGTAGAAGGTGCGGCCCTTGAGCGTGTCGAGCTGCGGGCCCGCTTTCTTCAGCGCTTCGGCCGCGATCTTGCGGGCTTTCTTGAGCGAGCCGCCGCTGAGATCCTGGAGGGCCAGGCCGCCCAGCGGCATGGTCACGCCGCTGCCGACCGCCGAGCCGCGCAAATCGACGAGTTCGAGGCTGCCGCCGCCGAGATCGCCCACCACGCCGTCCGGCGCGTGGAACCCCGAGATGACGCCGTAGGCCGACAGCTCCGCCTCGCGCCGGCCCGACAGGAGCTCGATCGGGTGGCCGCAGGCGGCCCGCGCCGCCTCCAGGAAGGCCGGGCCGTTCTCGGCGTCGCGGGCGGCGGCGGTGGCCAGCACGAAGACCTGGCCGACATGCATGGTCTCGCACAGGACCCGGAACCGGGCGAGCGCCTGGAGGGCGCGGCGCACCGCCTCCTCGTTGAGGCGGCCGGTGGAGAGCACGTTGCGGCCGAGGCCGCACAGGACCTTCTCGTTGTAGAGCGGGGTCGGTGCCCGGCTGATGCCCGAATAGGCGACCAGCCGGACGGAGTTCGACCCGATATCGATGATGGCGACGGGGCTGCCTGGCTCGATCCGGGCGAGTGCGGCTTCGTTGAGGGCGGTCTGATCCAGGCCCATCCAGGTCCTCATCACGGGAGCGCCGCCCGACGGACAGGGACCCCGGGACCGGCCTGGGACCTCGTATCAGGCGCGCTGGGCGCGCCGGCTGAGGGCGCGCGGACTCGATTTCTTCGATGCCTTCCCGCGCCCCGACAGGCTCGGGTTGGTCATGAAATACTTGTGCGCGTTGAAGGGTTCCTCGCCCTCGGCGGGCCCGATCCGCTCGCTCGCGCCGGACGCCAGTACACGCCAGCTCTGCTGGTTGTCGAGGAGATTCGCCATCATGATCTGGTCGAGCACCTGCTGGTGCACCGTCGGGTTGAGGATCGGCAGCATCGCCTCCACCCTGCGGTCGAGGTTGCGGCTCATCAGGTCCGCCGACGAGATGTAGACCCGCGCCTTGGGGTGGGGCAGGCCGACGCCGTTGCCGAAGGCGTAGACCCGGCCGTGCTCCAGGAAGCGCCCGACGATCGACTTGACCCGGATGTTCTCCGACAGGCCCGGCACCCCGGGCCGGAGGCAGCAGATGCCGCGCACCACGCAGTCGATCGCGACGCCCGCCTCGCTCGCGTCGTAGAGCGCGTCGATGATCTGGGTGTCGACCAGCGAGTTGCACTTGATCCAGATCGCCGCCGGCCGCCCGGCCTTCGCATGCGCGATTTCCTCGGCGATGTGCTCCAGAAGGCGCTTCTTCAGGGTCAGCGGCGAGACCGCCATCCGCTCCAGCTCCGCCGGCTCGGCATAGCCGGTGATGAAGTTGAAGATCCGCGACACATCGCGGCCGATCACCGGATCGGCGGTGAAGAACGACAGGTCCGTATAGATGCGCGCCGTGATCGGGTGGTAGTTGCCGGTGCCGACATGGCAGTAGCTCACCAGGCGGTCGCCCTCGCGGCGCACCACCATCGAGAGCTTGGCGTGGGTCTTCAGCTCGATGAAGCCGAACACGACTTGCGCGCCGGCCTTCTCGAGGTTGCGGGCCCAGCGGATGTTGGCCTCCTCGTCGAAGCGCGCCTTCAGCTCGACGAGGGCCGTCACCGACTTGCCGGCCTCCGCCGCCTCGGCGAGAGCCGCGACGATCGGGGAGTTGGAGGAGGTACGGTAGAGCGTCTGCTTGATCGCCACCACGTTCGGGTCGCGGGCGGCCTGGGACAGGAACTGCACCACCGAATCGAACGATTCGTAGGGGTGGTGGACGATGAAGTCCTTCTGGCGGATCGCCGCGAAGCAATCGCCGCCGCTCTCGCGGATGCGCTCGGGGAAGCGCGGGTTGTAGGGCTTGAACTTCAGGTCCGGCCGGTCGATGCCGACGATCTGCGAGAGTTCGTTGAGGGCGAGCATCCCCTCGACCACGAACACCGCGTCGGACGCGATCTCCAGTTCGTCGGCGACGAAGTTGCGCAGGTCCTCCGGCATGGTGGCGACGACTTCGAGGCGGATCACCACGCCGCGGCGGCGCTGCTTCAACGCCGTCTCGAAGTGGCGCACCAGGTCCTCGGCCTCCTCCTCGATCTCGAGGTCGGAATCGCGCACCACCCGGAAGCCGCCCTGGCCCTTGACCAGGTAGCCCGGGAACAGGCGGCTGGTGAACAGCACGATCACCTGCTCGATGGCGATGAACCGGGCGGTGCCGGTCTGGCCGAGATCGGGCAGGCGCACGAAGCGGTCGATGATCGAGGGCAGGCGGATCAGCGCGCGCAGCACCCTTGCATCGCGCGGGCGCACCAGGGTGAGCGCGATGGTCGAGCCGAGATTCGGGATGAACGGGAACGGATGGGCCGGGTCGATGGCGAGAGGCGTCAGGACGGGGAAGATGTGCTGGAGGAAGTAATCCTCGAGCCAGGCCGCCTCCTCCGCCGAGAGGTCCATCGCCTCGACGAGGTCGATGCCGTTGTGGTGCAGTTCCTCGCGCAATTCGCTCCAGCGCCGCTGCTGGTCGCCGGCGAGCCCGGTGACCTCGGCGTCGATGCGGGCGAGTTGCTCGGCCGGCGACAGGCCATCGGCCGACGGCGCGGTCAGCCCGGCCCGGACCTGGTCGTGCAGGCCGGCGACCCGCACCATGAAGAACTCGTCGAGGTTGTTGGCCGAGATCGACAAGAAGCGCAGCTGTTCGAGCAGCGGATGGCCGGTATTCGAGGCCTCCTCCAGCACCCGGCGGTTGAACTGCAGCCACGATAACTCGCGGTTGACGTAGCGGCCCGGCTCGTGGCGCAGGGCCCGGCCGGCCGCGACCGCATCGGCCCTGGCCTGGCGGGCGGCGTCCTCGACGACCTCGTCCCCGGTCGTGGACGCCGTCTTGGACGCCGTCTTGGGGGCCGTTTTGGACTCGGCGAGGATCTCGGCCTCGTCGCGCCGGGCGCCCTCCCCCGTCTCAGGCGTCGCCTCGGTCTCGTCGAGGACCGGGATAGCACTGGTTCCGGCAGCGGTGTCCGACACGATGGTTCCTCCTTGGATCGACGCCAGGTCGCGGCTTCCCGCCTTACCCGGTGACAGGACAGTTTGACATTTGCGTGAACGGCGCGGGCGATAACCGTTCGTGCTTGCAAGTGGCGCCGCGGGCACGCCCTGGCGCCGTGGGCTCAGTCTTGATCGGACTCGTCGCCAGGATCCTCTTCCGGATCCTCCTCCCCCCGCTCCCCTTCCAGGGCCGCCAGGGTGGCGAGCGCCAGGGGCCGGGTGATGCGCCGGCGCCGGCTCAGGCCCTCGCGGTCGAGGAGCGCCACCACGTCGCGGGCCCGCGCCAGCGACCGGTCGAGGCGCAGGGCCAGGGCGTCGACGACGCTGGTATCGACGACGAGCTGGCGGTCGAGGAAGAGCTTGACCAGCACGACCTTGAGCAGCGCCTCGTCGGGCGGCGCGAGATGGACGCCGGGCGCCAGCCGCAGGCGCGAGCGCAGGTCGGCGACCGAGAGCCCCCAGGCCTCGACGGGGCGGGACGCCGTCACCACCACGCTTGAGGACCGCTCGCGGGCGAGGTTGAGGAGGTGGAACAGGGCGGCCTCGTCGCGCCCCCCCTCGCGGTCGGCATCCTCGATCACCAGGGCGTCGGCCTCCGCCAGATCCGGCACCGCCGCCGCCGTCACGGCGGCGACCGGGACTGTCAGGGCGCCCGAGCGCTCGGCGAAGATCGCCGCGAGGTGGCTCTTGCCGCTGCCCGGCGGGCCGGTGAGCACGAGGACCCGGTCCGGCCAGTCGGGCCAGGCCTCGATGCGGGCATAGGCCCCCTCGTTCGAGGGGCTGACCAGGAAGTCCTCGGAGCCGAAGCGGGGCGCGACGGGCAGGTCGAGGGCGAGCTGGCGCGGTCGGTCGGACATGCGGTGTCGGGGGTCCCGGCAATGGGTTCAGGGCTTCGATGTGGTCACGGCTTCGATATGGCGGGCGGCGCCGGTTTCGCCACCGTGACCGCGGCGACGGTGGCGTCGGCGGTCAGGATCGGCGTGCCGTCGTGGTAGAGCCGGCTCTCGAGGTAGCGCTTGACCGCGAAGCGGGCGACGACCCCGAGCGCCGCCGCCACCGGCACCGCCAGCAGCAGGCCGAGGAAGCCGAACAGCGAGCCGAAGGCGAGCAGCGCGAACATCAGCCAGACCGGGTGCAGCCGCACCGCATCCCCGACGAGCTTGGGCTGGAGCACGTTGCCCTCGAGGAACTGGCCGACCAGGAAGATCCCGACCGTCAGCACCACCGGGACCCAGTCGGGCCAGAACTGCACCAGGGCGACGCCGGTGGAGAGCAGGAAGCCGGTCAGCGAGCCGACATACGGGATGAAGGTGAGGAGGCCGGCCATCAGGCCGATCAGCACGCCGAAATTCAGCCCGACGCACCACAGGCCGACCGCATAGAACGTGCCGAGGATCAGGCAGACGAGGGTCTGACCGCGGATGAAGGCGGTGATCGCCCCGTCGATGTCGCGGGCGAGCATCCGGGCGGTGGCGCGGTGGCGCGGCGGCACCCAGCGGTCGAGGGTCGCGATCATCCGGTCCCAGTCGACGAGGAGGTAGAACGCCACCACGGGCGTCACCACCAGGAGCGAGACGATCCCGACCACCGCCTGGCTGCCCGACCACAGCGAGCGCAGGAAGCCGAGGATCCAGGCCACCGCCTGGCCCATCAGGTTGCCGACCGAGGATTGCAGCTCCTGGAGCGCGCCGTGGCCGCCGGCCCGCTCGATCAGGGGCCCGGCCCGCTCGGCGATGATCGCCTGGAGCTTCGCGATCATCGCCGGCAGCGAGGCGACGAGCGCCGCGACCTGGTTGGCCGCGAGCGGCACCACCAGGATCAGGGCCAGGATCAGCCCGAGCAGGAACGTCGCCAGGATGATCAGCGTCGCGGTGAGCCGCCCGAGCCCGAGCCGCTCCAGCCGGTCGGCGACCGGATCGAGGGCATAGGCGAGCGCCGCGCCGGCCACGAAGGGCAGGAGCACGTCGCGCAGCTGGTAGAGCAGGAACACCACGAGGGCGACGACCGCCAGGGTGATGGCGGCCCGGCGTTGGATCGGCATGCTCGGCTCACCCCCGTCGCCCCCGCGAATCCGTCGCGTCCCGGCCGGTCCGAGATGGAAGGGCGCCGCCGCAGGGTCAAGCCCGGCCTGCGGGCGCTTCGGGATTCCGGCGCCGGCTGCCCTGCGGAAATAGGTTAATAAAATATATCACGACCGAAAAAAAATAAAAGATCGCTTTTCAGATAAAGTCCATTCCCGACATCTTCTTGGCATTGCCGCTGGGAAATAAATCGGATAAACAAGAGATACACTCAAAAATCGATATCGGCCTGCGCAGTTCCCGGCGCCTGCGCCGTGTTCAGGAGGTGCCATGACCAGCATCGGCAATACACCGGCGTCGTATATCACCACGCTCCTGCAAACGACTGGGCCGGTCTTTCACGGCCGCGTGGGCGGCATCGGACCGGAGGACACGGACGAGGCTGCTGCCGCGATCCTCAAGATCGTCAACACGATCTCCGTCGAGACCACCGCCGCGAGCAAGGCGGCGGCGGCCAAGATCGGCGACGCAGCTTTGCGCGCGGCTGAGATCTGGGCGAGCCCGAATCACGGCAGCAGCCAGGGTGTGCGGTACTACGACCGCCCGGAGGACATTGAGGACCCAGAGTATCGCGCCATCATGGTGGATTTTGCCAGGAAGGAGGCTGCGCAGAAGGCCATCGACGCCGTGACCCCGGGCTATCATCGCTGGCCGGAACAAATGCGAGAAGGAGAAAAAATATTTTCCATCATGGAAGACTATTTTAAATCAGATTTTTCCTACACGACTGGCAGAACCAGCGGGGGAGATGTCATTGAACAAAGCAATTTGTCATATCTGAACTTTCTTGGAGCACTTCGGGATAAAATCGCAACATTGACGGCGGGCGTCGCTGAAGTTGCGGACATTTCCGGCAAAATCGTCTCGCAGGGGACTGATGGCCAACTCCGCATTGGCAAATTCGAAGCACGGGACAAGACAACAGGACAATTAATCATGAAGATGGATGACAATAATATCCTCAGGTTTTACGATCAGGGCACAGTACTTCTCGAAGTCGACTACGGGGCAACGGACGTCGAGCAATAAATTTTTCCTTATTAAATATCACGCGCCTAAATTCACATCGACTGCCTGAAACAAGACAGAAAAGGCCTTCCGTCCGATCCATTCAAGGGGAGCGGCGGTTCAAGCGGCATATCTCGAGGCGGCTGTCGCGTCAGATAGCGTGACAGCCGCCATCTATGCTACCCGTATATGTTGTAAGGAGTCGTGCCGAAATCGTCGGCGCTGATCAACGCTGAAGAAACTCCAGACAAAAGTATACTGGTCGTCCCAGCGGTCACGAGAGTGCCGTTGCCAGAGGCAGCGAAGCTGTAACTGAGGTCAGCGGGAAACAGGATTTTGTCTACGCCATCCTCGAAGTCGTAAATGATGTCAGCGCCATGGCCGGTGTCGAACACAAATTTGTCAGCACCAGCCCCACCGTAAAGTGCGTCGTTGCCGCGACCCCCGACTATCTCGTCCGCCCCATTGTCACCGCAGAGTGTGTCATTACCGATGTATCCCTCCAGAAAATCGTCGCCATCCAGCCCTTTAATAATATCATTTTGTCGACTTCCCTTTATATACTGCGTGCCAGCCATGCCTCTTATGTCATTTATACCTCTTAGCTCAGTTCCATTTAGATTTAGGTAATTATCAGTTACAATGTAAGCTGCAAGTTGACTTTTATTGTCAATTAACTCGACGCTTTCCATAGAGGCTATCTCAAGCCAAATGTAATTATAGTACCACGGAACTTGTTCGATCGAAATTTTGTCGTACCCCGAACCGCCGTCGTAGTGATCGGGTCCTTGCCCCCCTTTCACCAGAAACGTATCATTACCACCTTTGCCGATCAGAACGTCATTCCCTAACGCTCCATCGATCACATCATCATACTCTGTTCCATAAAGAACATTGTTGTTATAATCTCCGGTGATGTTCATCGTGTTATTATTTCGCCTCGCCGCGAATCGCGCGCAGCCCATTCTACGATTTTTATTCAATATTACTCAAGGTAAATAAAATTTTCTCGGTGCGCCGAAAAATACCTTTCCAAAAACAGGCCAGAAACAAATCGGCGCAGGAGCGTCCAGCTCACCGACCCGTCGCCGCTCCCCCTCGCCACGCTGCAAGCCCCTGCGCCACCGCGGACGCGACCGACAGCCCGGCGAGCACCGGCATCACAACCGCCTCAGCCCCCACCGCCGCGATCCCGAGCGCCCGGCTGCCGAGGAGCCAGGCCAGGAAGGCGATCTGGCCGGCGGTGTTGAACTTGCCGATCGCGAGCGGCGGGGTCTCCAGCGGGCGGCCGGCGCGGCGGGCGAGGGCGGCGCCGACGACGATCAGGGCGTCGCGGGCGACCAGCACGGCCGGGAACCAGGGCGGCACGAGGCCGGCCAGCGTCAGGCTCACCAGCACGGCGAGCATCAGGGCCTTGTCGGCGAGCGGATCGAGGATCGCGCCGAGCCGGCTCGCCAGGCCGTAGCGGCGGGCGAGGACACCGTCGATGCCGTCGGAGAGCCCTGCCACGGCAAACAGCAGGAAGGCGGTGCCCCAGGCCTCGCGGGCGATGCCCCAGACGACGAACGGCACCAGGGCGAGGCGCGCGGCGGTGATCAGGTTCGGCAGCGATCGGAGCAGCATCGTCGACAACGGCAGGTGCGGCAAGGACATGGCTCCCCGAGGACATGGCTCCCCGGCTGCCCTGCCTCGCGGTCGCGGGCAAGACTCGCGATCCCTCACAAGAGCGGCTAAGAGCGGTCGCAGCATGGGACGGATCGAGGCGAAGGGTCGAGGGATGACGACGGGCGAGCGCCAGAACGGGATGACCTACGCGGAGGCCGGCGTCGACATCGATGCCGGCAACGCCCTGGTCGAGGCGATCAAGCCCCTGGTGCGGGCGACCCGCCGGCCGGGAGCGGACGCGGAGATCGGCGGCTTCGGCGGCCTGTTCGACCTGAAGGCGGCGGGCTTCAAGGACGCGATCCTGGTCGCGGCCAATGACGGCGTCGGCACCAAGGTCAAGATCGCGATCGAGACCGGGCGCCACGCCACGATCGGCATCGACCTCGTGGCGATGTGCGTCAACGACATCATCGTCCAGGGCGCCGAGCCCCTGTTCTTCCTCGACTACTACGCCACCGGCAAACTGGTGCCGGGGGTGGGCGCCGACATCGTCAAGGGCATCGCCGAGGGCTGCCGCCAGGCCGGGTGCGCGCTGATCGGCGGCGAGACCGCCGAGATGCCGGGGCTCTATGACGGGTCCGACTACGACCTCGCCGGCTTCTCGGTCGGCGCCGCCGAGCGCGGGGCGCTCTTGCCGGTCGCCGGCATCGCGCCCGGCGACGTGGTGCTCGGCCTGCCCTCCTCGGGCGTGCACTCGAACGGGTTCTCGCTGGTGCGCCGGATCGTGGCGGCCTCAGGTCTCGGCTACGACGCGCCTGCGCCCTTCGCGGAAGGCGTCAGCCTCGGCGAGGCGCTGCTGGAGCCGACCCGGATCTACGTCAAGCCGCTGCTGGCGGCCCTGAAGGCGACCGGCCACGGCGCCATCAAGGCGCTCGCCCACATCACCGGCGGCGGCTTCCCCGACAACCTGCCCCGCGTCCTGCCCGACGGCGTCGGCATCGCCATCGACCTCGACGCGGTGACGGTGCCGCCGGTCTTCGGCTGGATCGCCCGCCAGGGCAACGTCGCCGAGGCCGAGATGCTGCGCACCTTCAATTGCGGCATCGGCATGGTGGTGGTGGTCGATCCGGCTCAGGTCCAGGCGGTGGAGCAGGCGCTCCGGGCGGCCGGCGAGGCGCCGGTGCGGCTGGGGCAGATCACCCCGCGGGGCGAGGCGCCGGTGACCTTCACGGGGCGGCTCGCCCTATGAGCACGCGCACCCGGATCGCGATCCTCATCTCGGGCCGCGGCTCCAACATGGTGTCGCTGATCGAGGCCGCGCAGGCACCGGACTACCCGGCCGAGATCGGGCTCGTCGCCTCGAACCGGCCGGACGCACCCGGTCTTACCCGCGCGGCGCAGGCCGGGCTCGCCACCGCGGCGGTCGATCACCGCGCCTTTTCCGACCGGGCCGCCTTCGAGCGGGCGCTCGATGCGGAGCTACGCCGGCACGGCGTCGAGCTTCTGGTGCTCGCCGGCTTCATGCGGGTGCTGACGCCCTGGTTCGTCGAATCGTGGGCCGGGCGGATGCTCAACATCCACCCCTCCCTGCTGCCCCTGTTCCGCGGCACCCACACCCATGCCCAGGCGCTGGAGGCCGGCGTGCGGGTGCATGGCTGCACGGTGCATTTCGTGGTGCCCGAACTCGATGCCGGCCCGATCGTCGCCCAGGCCGTCGTGCCGGTGCTGCCGGAGGACGACGAAGATTCCTTGAGCGCCCGGGTCCTGGTGCAGGAGCACCGGATCTACCCCGCGGCGCTCGCCCTGGTGGCGAGCGGCCGGGCCCGGCTCGAGGGCGGCCGGGTGGTGTTCGCGGCGGGCAGCGGGGCCGCCGAGGGCGCGCTGGTGGTACCGGGCCTCGCCTGATCGCGGTCACGGTGACGCAGCCGGCTCGAAGGGAATCGTAAACCTTTCGGGCCAGGATTGCGGAGCGCGCCGTGTTCTGGCACCGCACCCTCCGCGTCCTTGTCGATGCCCGCACGGGTCTCCCCTCGCATGTCCAGAGCGTCGCGCATTCTCGGCTGGCTGATCCTGGCCGCCATCACGGCGGCGACCGTGGTGCCGATCGGCTACCGGCCGGTGAGCGCCCTGCCGGTCTCGATCGAGCGGGCCGGCGCCTTCGCGGTGCTCGCCTTCCTGTTCGCCCTCGGCTATCCGCGCCACCGCTGGCGGGTGCTGGTGCTGGTCGTGGCGGCGGCGGGCGCCCTGGAGGCGTTCCAGCTGCTCGAGGCGACCCGGCACGGTCGCGTCGCGGATTTTCTGGTCAAGGTGTTCGGCTGCGGCTGCGGCACGGCGGCGTCGCTCGCCGCCGACCTCGTCTGGCCCCGTCTGCGCACCAGCGGCGAGGCATGACCCTCAGTTGATGCTGTAGGCGCGCTCGATGACGACGCCGCAGCTTTCGGCCAGGCTGAAGGCCATCTCGCGCGTCAGCCCGAAGATCAGCGGCGTCTCGCCGCGATAGAGCGTGTAGCGGCCGTCGGGCCGCACCGTGATGCGCACCACTTCGTGCATGGCTGCCTCCTCCGATGGCCGGCCCGTTCTGGTGCGGGCCGACTCGGGGCAGGACTTTAGGCCGATTCGGAGCGGCCGCGAAGGGCCCATCCGACCGCGGATGGCGCACGATCGGCCTCAGCAGATTTCGCCGAAGCGGTGGCCGGTTCGGCGCCAAAAATCTGGGACGAAACAAGAACCTAAGCGGACTTGCGTTGGCAAGCCAACGCAGGTCCGCTCAGCCTCCGCCGGTGCGGGCGGCGCGACGTGGCGGGTCATGACGCCGAGAGGGATCGGCCTGTGTGCCCGAATCGATCGACGCGACCGCTCGAACGGGCTCCGGATCAGGCGGCGGAGACGCGATCGGGCCGCCAGGCCCGGCGGGGAAGCGGCGCGGGCGCGCCGACCCGTTGCAGCGCGATCTCGGCGGCGCGGCGCGACTGCTTCAGGACGACGAGGGCCGACCAGCGCATCGCCACCTCGTGCCGGGCGACGAGCCGGCCGGCGGCGTCGTAGCGGCGCCAGCCGCAGCGGTCCTGCCCGGCTTCGTCGGTCTCGTCGTAGGTCTCGTAGCGGGCGACCAGGGCTCCGGTGGCGTCGAACTCGTCGTGGTACCAGCGCACGCCGTCCAGCGGGGCGCCGCGGCTGCGCGAGCCCCGGATCACCAGACGATGCTCGACGGGGGTGCGGAAGATCGTCTCGAAGACGGGCGGCTGGAACAGCATGGCCGTCGATCATCCCCCTCTGTATCGTCACCGAACAGTTTCCGAGGGACAGGGTGCGTTGCAGCATAACCGGCGTCAAGGGCGTCGCGCTGCGGCAAGCGATGCGATTTGAGCGCCGACGGGTGCTCCTTTGGTCCAAGATGCCCTAGCTTCCGCGGCGATGTCGCGACGAGCGAGGGTTTCGCGGATGCGGGGTGGGGCGCGGTGGGGTGTCGGGTCGCTCGTGCTGGCCTGGCTCGCGGGATCGGGGGCGGCGCTCGCCGCCGACGGGGATTGCACCGATTACGGCGCGCTCGGCGCCGGCGCGGGACCGCGCCTCGGCACGATCAAGGAGGCCGAGGCCCGGGTGCCGTTCGTCAAGGGCACCACCGGGCGCAGAGGCTGTCCCGGCCCCGATCCGGCCTGCCGCGAGAAGGCCTTCCTGGTGCCGGGCAACACCGTGATCCTCGGCGCCACCCTGCCGGGCTTCGTCTGCGCCAGCTATGTCGGAAAGACCGGCGCGACCCGTTCCGGCTGGGTGGCCGACGACGCGGTCGCTCCGGCGCCCGTCTCCCCCGCCCCGTCCCTGAAGGACTGGACCGGCACCTGGACCGCACCGGAACAGACCGTGGTGATCCGGCCGGGCAAGACCCCCGGCACCCTCGCGATCAAGGGCGACGCCACCTACGGCGCCCTCGATCCCGACCGCGTGCGCCGCGGCGCGGTGAATATCGGAGAGGTCGAGGGCGAGACGGCGCCGAAGGGCGCGGACCTCGCCTTCACCATGGGGGACAAGGGCACGCTGCCCTTCTCGGCCGGCGATTCCGGCGATTGCCGCCTGCGATTGAGGCTGCTGCCTCCTTACCTGCTCGCCGAGGACAACAATGCCTGCGGCGGGATGAACGTGACCTTCAACAACCTCTACCGCCGCACCAAGCCCTGACCATCGGGCCCTGATCCGAACGAGAGCAAGGAGCGATTGCCATGCGCCGCCACCGCCACGCCAAGATCGTCGCCACCGTCGGCCCGGCCAGCAACACGCCGGAGCGGCTCAAGGCCCTGTTCCTCGCCGGGGTCGACACCTTCCGGCTCAACTTCTCGCACGGCACCCACGACGACCACGCCAAGGTCCATGCCGCCATCCGCGCCCTGGAGCAGGAGACCGGCCGGCCGATCGGCATCCTCCAGGATCTCCAGGGGCCGAAGATCCGCATCGGCACCCTGCGCGGCGGCCGGGCGGATCTCGCCACCGGCGACCGGATCCGCTTCGTGCGCGAGGGCCGGGAGGGCGGCCCGGATGCGATCCCCCTGCCCCACCCCGAGATCTTCGCCGCGGTGGCGCCGGGGCAGGAGCTGCTCATCGACGACGGCCGGGTCCGGGTGCGGGTGGTCGGCGTCGACGACGCGGCGATCGACGCCGACGTGGTGACGGGGGGGCCGATCTCCGACCGCAAGGGCGTCAACCTGCCCGGCACGGTGCTGGCCCTGTCGCCGCTCACCGAGAAGGACCGGCGCGACCTCGCCTTCGGGCTCGATCTCGGGGTGGACTGGGTCGCGCTCTCCTTCGTCCAGACCCCCTCCGACGTGATGGAGGCCCGCGGTCTGATCGCCGGCCGGGCCGGGCTGATCGCCAAGATCGAAAAACCCTCGGCGCTCGACCACATCGAGGACATCATCCGCATCGCCGATGGCGTGATGGTGGCCCGCGGCGATCTCGGCGTGGAATTGCCGCCCGAGGACGTGCCGGGGCGCCAGAAGGAACTGGTGCGGGCCTGCCGCCGGGCGGTGAAGCCGGTGATCGTGGCGACCCAGATGCTCGAATCGATGGTGTCGGCGCCCTCCCCCACCCGGGCCGAGGCCTCCGACGTGGCAACGGCGGTCTATGACGGCGCCGACGCGGTGATGCTCTCGGCCGAATCGGCGGCGGGGAAATACCCGATCGAGGCGGTCTCGATCATGGACCGGATCATCCGCCGCACCGAGCAGCACCGGCTCTACCGCTCGCTCGTCGCGGCGAGCGAGCCGGAGGTCGAGGACAGCCCGCCCCACGCGGTGGCGGCCGCCGCGGCGGCGCTCGCCGACGCGATCGAGGCGGCGGCGATCGTCGCCTTCACGTCGAGCGGCACCACCGCCGCCCGCATCGCCCGCAAGCGCCCCAACGTGCCGATCCTCGCGGCGACGTCCGACACGGCGGTGTCGCGCCGCCTCAGCCTGTACTGGGGCGCCCATTCGGTGCTCGGGCCCGAGATCGAGTCCTACGAGGCGATGGTCGACCGCGCCGCCGAGGTCGCCGCCCAGGAAGGTTTCGCGCAGGCCCCGGACCTGGTGGTGGCGGTCGCCGGCATCCCGTTCGGCCGGGCCGGGACGACCAACAACCTGCGGGTGGTGGAGCTGGGGCGGAAGGCGAGCGGGGTGTAGGCGCGCGTCGTCGCTCGACAGAGTTTACAACAGTCAGCGACACTGGCGCGAAACCCTCGAGATCGTCTCCTCCATCCACGACCTCATCCTGAGGTGCTGGCGATCGGAGATCGCATTCGACCGTAGGGAGCCTCGAAGGAGAGCTCCAGAGATCGCGGAGATTTCTGGAGCCCTCCTTCGAGGTCAGTCGATCTTCGATCGACTAACACCTCAGGATGAGGTGAGCGTGTAGGAGATTCGGCCTCTACGGGAACCGAGACGCTGATGATCAGGCACCGGCCCCTTCCCTCCGCGACCATCCGCCATTCCCAAAAGGCTCGGACGAGGACAAGTTGTGTGCACGGCATCGGCCTGCTACGCTGCGTTATCCCGATCAGCCCCCCAGGAGGGCCCGGCCATGCGCACCCTCGTCGCCCTGATGACCCTGCTCGCCGTCGGCCAGGGCGCCCTCGCCGCAGGCAGCGACCGGGAGGCGGCCCGGGCGGTGATCCTGCGCCAGCAGGAGGCCTTCCGGCACGACGACGCGGCCGGCGCCTATGCCGAGGCGGCGCCCGCCATCCGGTCGATCTTCAGCAACCCCGAGACCTTCATCGGCATGGTCCGACAGGGTTACGCGGCGGTGTACCGCAACCGCCGCTTCGAGTTCGGCACCGACGAGGCCCTGCCCGAAGGGAGCCTGGCGCAGGGCGTGCGGATCCAGGACCAGGACGGCACCGACTGGGAGGCGCTCTACACCCTGGAGCGCGACGGGGACGGGGCATGGCGGATCACCGGCTGCCGCCTGCGCAAGGCGCCCGGCAGCAGCGCCTGACCTGAGGGCTGACGCGCCCCGCGGTTTCGTGTACGGCCTGCGCCAGCCTCAGGACCGATCACCGTGCTTCATGTCTCGACCCGCGGCAGCGCCGCTCCGCTGACCTTCACCGACGCGCTGCTGGCGGGGCTTGCCCGCGACGGCGGCCTGTACATCCCGCAAGCCTGGCCGCAGATCTCCCGTGAGACCATCGCGGGTCTCGCCGGGCGGCCCTATGCGGAAGCGGCGAAGACCGTACTGTCGCCGCTGGTCGACGGCGAGATCGAGGCCGGCGATTTCGGCCGGATGATCGACGAATCCTACGCCACCTTCCGGCATCCGGCGGTCTGCCCGCTGACCCAGCTCGGCGACAACCTCTTCCTGCTCGAACTGCATCACGGCCCGACCCTCGCCTTCAAGGACGTGGCGATGCAGCTGCTCGGCCGGCTGATGGACCACGCGCTGAAGGCCAAGGGCAGCCGCGCCACCATCGTGGGCGCCACCTCGGGCGATACCGGCAGCGCCGCCGTCGAGGCGTTCCGCGGGCTCGACAACGTCGACGTGTTCATCCTCTACCCCCATGGCCGGGTGTCCGAGGTCCAGCGCCGGCAGATGACCACGGTCGATGCGGGCAACATCCACGCGCTCGCGGTCGAGGGCACCTTCGACGATTGCCAGGCGATCGTGAAGGCGCTGTTCCAGCATCCGCGCTTCGCCGAGGACGTGCGGCTCTCGGGCGTCAACTCGATCAACTGGGCCCGGGTCGCCGCGCAGGCGGTCTACTACTTCACCAGCGCGGTGGCGTTGGGCAGCCCGCACCGCCCGGTGTCGTTCTCGGTGCCGACGGGCAATTTCGGCGACATCCTGGCCGGCTGGGCCGCCAAGCGCATGGGCCTGCCGGTCGGCCGGCTGATGATCGCCACCAACGCCAACGACATCCTGGCCCGCACCCTGGCGACCGGGGCTTACGAGGTCCGGGGCGTGGCGCCCACCACCTCGCCGTCGATGGACATCCAGGTCTCGTCGAACTTCGAGCGCCTGCTGTTCGAGTGCCTCGACCGCGATGCCGGCGCCGTCAACCGGCTGATGGCCGGCCTGAAGCAATCGGGCGCCTTCACGCTCGACGAGCGGACGCTGGCGCGCATCCGCGCCGAGTTCGACGCGGCTTCGGTGCCCGAGGACGAGGTCGTCGCCGAGATCCGCGACATCTACCGGGGCACCGGCCAGATCGTCGATCCGCACAGCGCCATCGGCGTGCGCGCCGCCCGCAAGCTGCTCGCCGACGATCCCGCGACTCCCGTGGTGGCGCTCGCCACTGCGCATGCCGCGAAGTTCCCGGATGCGGTCGAGGCCGCGACCGGCGTGCGCCCGGCCCTGCCGCCGCACCTCGCCGACCTGCTGGAGCGGCGCGAGCGCTTCACGGTGCTGCCGAACGACGAGGCGGCGGTGGAGCGGGCGATCCGCGAGCGCGCCCGCATCCTGAAGAGTGCCGCATGAACGGGACCGCCGCATGAACCAGCATTTCGCGACGCTCGGCGCCTCGCCGGAGCTCAAGATCACCCGCCTGCCCAACGGCCTCACCGTCGTCACCGAGGCGATGCCGGGTCTCGCCACCGCGACCCTCGGGGTCTGGGTCGGAGCGGGCTCGCGCAACGAGCGGCCGGAGGAGCACGGGCTCAGCCACCTGATCGAGCACATGGCGTTCAAGGGCACGGCGACGCGCTCGGCCCGCCGGATCGCCGAGGACATCGAGAATGTCGGCGGCGAGATCAACGCCGCCACCAGCGTCGAGCAGACCAGCTACACCGCCCGGGTGCTCGGCGAGGATGCCGAGGTCGCCCTCGACGTGCTCGGCGACATCCTGACCCGCTCGGTCTTCGAGGCCGGGGAACTGGCCCGCGAGAAGGGCGTGATCCTCCAGGAATACGCCGCCGTCGAGGACACCCCGGACGACGTGGTCTACGACGCCTTCACGGAGGCCGCCTTCCCCGACCAGCCGATCGGCCGGCCGATCCTCGGGCGCCCGGAGACGATCAAGAGCTTCGATCGTGCGGCGATCGAGGCCTATCTCGCCCGCGAATACACGCCGGGCCGGATGGTGCTGGCCGCCGCCGGCGCCGTGGAGCACGACGCCATCGTGGCGGCGGCGCACAAGCATTTCGGCGCCATGCCGGCCGGCGACACGCCGGAGGCGGTGCCGGGCCGGTATCGCGGCGGCGAGCGGCGGATGCCGCGCAAGCTCGAACAGGCCAACCTGGTGCTCGGCCTGCCCGGCCTGTCCTTCCGGGACGAGTCCTATTACGCCACGCATCTCTTCGCGCAGGTGCTCGGCGGCGGGCTGACCTCGCGGCTCTGGCACGAGGTGCGCGAGACCCGGGGGCTGGCCTACGAGATCCACGCCTTCCACTGGCCGTTCAGCGATTGCGGCCTGTTCGGCATCGGCGCCGGCACCGCCGGCAGCGACCTGCCGGGCCTCGTCGAAGTGACGCTCGGCTGCCTGCGCGAGGCGGCGGAGACCGTGGACACGGCCGAACTCGCCCGGGCCAAGGCCCAGCTCAAGGTGGCGTTGCTCTCGGCGCTGGAGACGCCGGGCGGGCGCATCGAGCGCACGGCGCGCCAGCTCCTCGCCTGGGGTCGGGTGATCCCGGCCGCCGAGGTGATCGCCAAGGTCGATGCCGTCACCCCCGACGACGTACGGGCGGCAGGCCGCGCGCTGATCGCCGGCGCGCCGACCCTCGCGGCGATCGGGCCGATCAAGAAGCTGCAGAGCCTGGAGACGGTCGGGGCGATGGTGCGGGGGGCGTGACCGGCTCCGCGGCGGCGTCGGTTCTCCGCCGATAGGCCCCTTTCCCGCGGGGCTGTCCGGGCTTGAAGACGCGCCACGCCCAACTCTCCCCCCTCTGCGGGGGAGGGTGGACCCTGCGTCAGCAGGGGCCGGGAGAGGGGCAGCGCGACGCTCATCCAGAGGGCGACCTTCAGATCGGGTCCGCCTCATCTGGAAGCGTGGTTCCCCTCTCCCGCCCAGCTCCGCCGGGCACCCTCCCCCGCAGAGGGGGGAGGGTTCTGGCGCGGAGGCTATCGCTCCCGCACCTCAACACTGATCAGGCGGCCAAGCCGCCCCTCACCCCTGCGCCAAAGCCGACGCCACCCGGCGGGCGAAGGCGACGGGGTCGCGCGGCGGGTCGCCGCCCTGGACATGGGCGAGATCGACCAGCGTCTGGGCCGCCTCCCCGACATCCTCGCCAGACGCCGCACGCTCGGCGATGCGGCGGATCAGCGGATGGCGCGGGTTCAGCTCCAGCACCGGCTGGCCGCCACCCATGCCGCGGCCGGCGCGGCGCAGCAGGCGCTGCATCTGCAGGTCGGGCCCGAAGGCCGGAGCCGAGAGCAGCACCGCGCTGTCGACGAGGCGCTGGCTCGCCTTCACGTCCGAGACGTCGTCCTTCAGCGCCTCCTTCAGCTTCGGCAGCAGGTCGGCGAGATCGGCCGGGGTGTCGCCCTCGGCGACCTCCGGCTCGAAGGCCGAGAGGTCGTCGCCGCCCTGCGTGATGCTGCGGATCGGCTTGCCCTCGTAGGCGTCCATCCGCTCCGGCCAGAACGCATCGACATGGTCGGAGAGCAGCAGCACTTCGAGGCCGCGGGCCGTAAAACCCTCGATCTGGGCCGAGCGCTTCAGCGCCTCCACGTCGTCGCCGACCAGGATGTAGATCGCCTCCTGGTTCGGCTTCATCCGCGCGACGTAGTCGGCGAGCGAGGTCCAGCCCTCCTGGGTCGAGGAGTGGAAGCGCAGGAGGTTGGCGATGTCCTGACGGTGCTCGGCATCCTCCCACAGCCCCTCCTTCAGCACCGGCCCGAAGGCCTGCCAGAAGGTGGCGTAGGACTCAGCGTCCTTGGCGCGCGTCTTCAGCTCCGAGAGGACCTTGGCGGTCACCGCGCGGCGGATGCGGGCGAGAACGGGGGTCGCCTGGAGCATCTCGCGCGAGACGTTGAGCGGCAGGTCCTCGGTATCGACGACACCCTGGACGAAGCGCAGCCAGGACGGGAGCAGCCCGGCCTCGTCGGTGATGAACATCCGGCGCACATGCAGGCGCACCTTGCTCTCGCGCTGCTCCTCGATCGCCATGAAGGGCTTCATGCCGGGCACGAACAGGAGCGCGGTGAATTCGAGCTGGCCTTCCGCCCGCCAGTGCAGGGTCGCCCAGGGCTTGTCGAAGGCGTGCGCGACCTGGCGGTAGAACTCGGTGTAATCCTCCTCGCTGACCTCGGACTTGGGCTTGCGCCACAGCGCCGTGCCCTTGGTCGAGGGCACCTCCTCGCCGTCGCGCACCAGGGTCACCGGCACGGTGATGTGGTCGGCCCACTTGCGCAGGATGGTCTCGAGGCGGATCGGCTCGAGATATTCCTCGGCATCGGCCTTCATGTGCAGCACGATGTCGGTGCCGGGCTCCGAGCGGGTCGCGGGCGCGAGCGTGTATTCGCCCTGCCCCTCCGAGGCCCAGGTCCAGGCCTCGTCCGAGCCGGCCTTGCGCGAGGTGACCTCGACCCGGTCGGCGACCATGAAGGCGGAGTAGAAGCCGACGCCGAACTGGCCGATCAGGCTCGGGCGCTCCTCGGGCTTGGCATCGGCCAGCGACTGGCTGAAGGCCCGGGTGCCGGAGCGCGCGATGGTGCCGAGATTCTGCGCCAGCTCGTCCTTCCCCATGCCGATGCCGGGATCCGACAGGGTCAAGGTCCGGGCGGCCTTGTCGGGGGTGATCCGGACCTTGGCGTCGGCCGGCAGCGCCAGGGCGGGCTCGGTCAGCGCCCCGAACCGGCGCCGGTCGACCGCATCGGCGGCGTTGGCGACGAGTTCGCGGAGAAAGATCTCGCGCTCGGAGTAGAGGGCGTGGACCACGAGGTCCAGAAGGCGCCCGACCTCGGCGCCGAACGAATGCCGCTCCACAGTTTCGCTCACGTGGTGGTTCTCCGATTGGGAACAAATCGTCGCGGGCGGATATGCGGGGCGGGTTCCGGCTTTTCAAGTTCCGGCCTGTCGAGGAAGCGGGAGCGCCGTTCCGGTCAGGCGGGCGACGATACCCCGGACCTCGTCCCGGTCCGCCGGCGCCCGATCGACCGAGCGGTGGATCGACAGGCCCTCAATCATCGCGTCGAGGGCCCGCGCCGTCTCGGGCGAGAAGTGCTGCTCCAGGGCCGCCCGGCTCTTGCCCATCCATTCCTGCATCACGCTGCGCAGGGCGGGCACCCGGGCGGCATAGGCGTAGAGCTCGTAGCTCAGGAGCAGGTTGCGGGGCGTCGCCCAATCATCGTCGACGACGAGGTCCACCACCGCCTCGCAGGCCTCGGCGCGGGTCACCGCCGCGGCCAGCCGCTCGGTGAACCGGGCCGACACCGTGTCGGCGAGCAGGGTGAAGGCCTCGGTCAGGAGGTCGTCGAGGCCCGCGAAATGGTAGGTCATCGAGCCGAGCGGCACGTCGGCGGCGGCGGCGATCCGCCGGTGGGTCGTGCCGGCGACACCGTGCTCGGCGATCGTGTCGAGGGCCGCCCGGAGGATGCGGGTGCGGCGGTCCGGATCGTAGCGGCGGGTCACGGCGGGCAGGCTCGTCTGGGGGGCGGGTTGGCTTTCGGCCAGGGTGTGTACATATGTACGTATCGCGATCGAAGGCCAGCCGACAGCGAGGAACCATGACGGGCCAGAAGCAAAAAATGCTCGCCGGCGAGCTCTACATCGCCGACGATCCGGAGCTGATCGCCGACAACCGGCGCATCTCGGCGTGGATGGACCGCTACAACGCCGGCAACAGCTTGAGCCAGCCGGAGCGGCAGGCGCTGATGGCGGAGGCCTTCGCGCAGGTGGGTGAGGGCTGCAACATCCGGCCGCCGTTCTGGTGCGATTACGGCTACAACATCAGCCTCGGCCGCGGCGTCTTCCTCAACTTCAACTGCTGCATCCTCGACGTGGTGCAGGTGACGATCGGCGACATGACGCAGATCGGGCCGGGCGTGCAGATCCTCACCGCCGACCACCCGCGCGATCCGGCCGAGCGGCGGCAGATGCTGGAATTCGGCCGGCCGGTCGTGATCGGGGCCAATGTCTGGATCGGCGGCGGGGCGATGATCCTGCCGGGGGTGACGATCGGCGACGATGCGATCATCGGGGCGGGCAGCGTGGTGACCCGGGACGTGCCGGCGGGGGGTGTGGCGGTGGGGAATCCGGCGCGGGTGCGTGGGGCACAGGAGGAAAGGCCTGCTCGGCCATTCGACGGGTTATCCCACCCTCTCACCTCGTCCTGAGGTGCCGCGGAGCGGCCTCGAAGGACGGCTCCGGAAGTCTCTGCGATCCCTGGAGCCCTCCTTCGAGGTCAGTCGATCTTCGATCGACTGACGCCTCAGGATGAGGTCGAGGATAGGATGCTGCGTCAGTCGCGCAACCCATCACCCCTCCGGCCGCCGCACCACCAGCAGGTTGGCCACCAGCACCTGCACCGGCTCGCCATGCTGGTTCAGCGTGGTGGTGCGCACCTTCGCGAGGCCCTGGCTCGGCCGGGAGCGGGAGGGACGCAGCTCGATCACCTCGCTCGTGAGCCGGATCGTGTCGCCGGGTCGCAGGGGCTTGGGCCAGCGCAGCTCGTCCATGCCCGCCCCGATGATCCCGCCGGCCAGCCGCAACTCGCTGCCGACGAGAAGCTGCATGGTGAGCGCGGCGGTGTGCCAGCCGCTCGCCGCGAGGCCGCCGAAGAAGGTCGATGCGGCCTGCCCGGCATCGAGGTGGAAGGGCTGCGGGTCGAACTCGGTCGCGAAGCGGACGATGTCGGCCTCGGTCACCGTCGCCGCGCCCGAGCCGTAGACCTGGCCCGGCGCCAGATCCTCGAGATACAGGTCCCGCGTCATCGCCGATTCCCCATCGCCTATTCCCCTCCCGCTGCCACGAGGGCCGGCACCGCCGCCCGCTCCCCGCGAAACCACACCCCGGCGGCGACCGCGCCGGCATTGACGAGCCCGAGCGCGGCAAGACCGAGGCCGAGCGCCAGGAAGACCCCGTCGAGACCGAGGCCGAGCCGGAGCGCCAGGACACCGCCGCCGATCGAGACCGCCATGCGGGCGATCCCCGCCACCAGCGGCCATCCGACCCGGCCGGCCCCTTGCGAGGCGAAGTAGAGGGCGAGCCCGATTCCGGCGAATCCGTAGAACGGGCCGACGAGGTGGAGATAGCGGCTGCCGACGGTGAGCATCTGCGGATCGTGGCCGAAAATCCTGAGGAACGGCAGCGGCCAGAGGGCGGCGGCAAGCCCGATCGCCTCCGTCAGCCCGCCCGCGATCGCCGCGCCGGTCCAGGCCACCCGCAGGGCACGGGCCCGGTCGCCGGCGCCGATGCAGGTGCCGACCATCGCGCCGATCGGCGCGCCGAGGCCGAAGACGAGGGGCACCAGCAGGTATTCGAGCCGCGCTCCCGTGCCGTAGCCCGCCACCGCCGCCGGGCCGGCCTCCCCGGCGAAGGCGGTGGCGACGGCGATGGTGATGTTGGTGGTGGCGCTGACGATCGACGAGACGGCCCCGATCCGCAGGATGTCGCGCAACGGTGCCCAGGCGAGGCGAGGCGGGCGGGAGCCGGGCCGCAACAGGCCGCGTCCGGCCCAGAGATGATGGGCGAACACCGCCGTGCCGGCGGCGTAGTAGGCCAGCACCGCGACGCCGCCGCCGACGATGCCGAGACCGGGAATCGGCCCGAATCCGTAGATCAGGGCCGGCGAGAGCGGTACCAGCACGGCGGCGCCGACGCTGATGACGAGCGCCGGCAGCGTCATGTTGCCGGTGCCGCGGATCACGGCGGCGAGCGCGTTGAACAGCCAGACCAGCGCCGCACCGCAGAACACCACGCCGCCATAGGTCGTGGCCGCCTGGAGCGAGGCGCCCTCGCCCCCCATCGCCCGGTAGAGCGCCGGCCCGAAGGCGAGTTCGAGCCCGGTGGTGAGCAGGCCGAGGATGAGGCCGATGGCGGCGGCGTACCACGGCAGCCGGTCGGCCTCCGCGCGCCGGCCGGCCCCGAGGCTGCGGGCCACCGCCGACAGGATGCCGCCGCCCATGGCGCCGGCCGAGATCATCTGCACCAGCATCAGCACGGGAAAGACCAGCGCCATGCCGGCGAGGGCATCGGTGCCGAGCCCTGCGACGAAGGCGGTTTCGATCAGCCCGACCAGGGCCTGGACCAGCATGACGACGACGTTCGGCACGGCGAGGCGCAGGAGCGTCGGGCCGATCGGGGCATGGAGCAGGCGGTGGGTGCGCGCATCCATCGGGCAGCGCTCCTCGCGAGTCAGAGTGGCCGGCGGGTCCGGCACGGGGCTATTAGTGGCATATGCCAGTTTTTCGTCAAGGCGGAGTGCGGAGCCGGGACGAGTCAGCGAACACGCAGATGGGAGAAATTGACGGCCTGCCGGCCGGCGCTCACGCTCGCCACATAGAGATCGAGGTCGTCGGTCAGCAGGACCGACGTTTCGTACTGCACCTCGAGAAGAGCCGCGTCGGTCAGCCCGAGGAGGCGAAACTCAGGTCGACGCGCGGCCGCACCACTCGCGACTGTCGTCTCGATGCAATCGAAAACAAAATTCTGCAAGACTGCACAGATGCGGCTGCGACCCGGCTCGGCGAATTGACGGACGAGGTTGGAGGTCTCGGCGAGGACGTGTGGAATGGTCACGACAGACGGTGTTCCAGCCAGGGTATCTTGCAGCAACAAGAAATCCTCAACCGTGTAGGTTTGCGTCCGCTTATGTCGCAGGATGTAATCCTGCGACGCCAAACCGACGATCAGCAGCACCATGAGGTTGGTATCGAGAATGGTGAGCGCAGCCTTCAATGGGCAGGCTCGCGAATCTCCGAAGAGAGCACATCCCCGGTCCGATCATCGATCGTCACGACCTTGTAGGTTCGACCCAGAACGCGATCCCGCACCGAGGCACCGGACCCGACCCATGGCTCGTCCCACGGACGCGAGAAGCCGATCGTGATGCGCCAGGCATCGTCCGTCTTCCTGACTTCTTCCAAGCCGACGTGGCGCAGATCCTCGTCGGCATGGACGTCTGCGATCCAGCGCTTCGCGGTTGCGATGGCTTCTCTTGCGTCCATGGTCCTTCCCGTCTCAGCATCTCCGATCGAATGACGCGGCGCACTCGAATGCGGCTCATGTCCAGGCAGCATCCATATTGGTGCGCCATGCAGGGCGCGTACAGGCGGCGAAGGCAGGCCCAGTCAAGTTTCTTCGGTTCGCCGTGGCCCTACGACGCCACCCCCAACGCCGCCAGCCGCTCCGCCTCGTAGGACGCGAGGTCGAAATCGTCCTCCGGCACCCGCGGCAGGAAACGCTCGACCTGTTCGCACAGCACGATGTCGGGCAGGATGCGCTCGACATAGCCCCAGTCGATGTTCGACGACCAGATGAAGTGGACCTCGCGGAAGGTCTCGGCCAGCATCGCGGTCAATCCGTTGGGGGCGAAGTTGGCGCAGGAATCGCCGAACAGCACCAGGATGCGCGGATCGGCGTCGGGGGAACGGTTGCGGTAGACCGCATGGGCGCCGCTATGCAGCTCGCCGAGGCGGCCGGCGGCCGTGTAGGCGTCGATCAGGCGGCCGCCCCCGACCCGCTCGGCATCGCGGAAGAGCTGGTAGTTGCGCACGGTCTCGAGGGGCGGCGCGTCGAGCTTGTTGCCGATGTCGAGCACGGCCTCGAATTCGTGGAACGGCCGGTCCAGGAAATCGGTGCGCGGGCTCGCCCCGCAGGCCCGGCAGACCAGCCGGTAGGCGAGCAGGCAGCCGTGGATGTTCCAGTGCGTGTCGGTGCGGTAATGCAGGTCGCGCTCGTTGCGCCGCGCGCGCATCGGCCCGAGGAGGTCGATCCAGGCCCGGCGCCCCGGCCAGGACCAGCGCATCAGGGTGCCGAGGCGGCGGGACGGCGCGAGGCGCGGGTCGAGGGTCAGGCCGTCGAAGCGGTCCTCGTAGACGCTGAGCTTCTCGGGCACCACGAGGTGCAGGTAGCGGGCGCCGAAGCTCTGGCCGCGCCGGATGCGCCGCAGGATCTGCCGGCGCCACTGGCGCAGGACCCGGTCCATCGGGCGGATCCGCCGGTACTGGTCCGCGACCTCGTTGGTGCCCCCGGTGAGGAAGAGCCAGCCGTCCTTGCCCGCGTGATACATCCGGTCCCCTGCCCGCAATCCGGCCGCGTCTCGGGCGGGAGGGGTCCCGCGCGGGCGATCGGCTGCCCGGGGGGTCTGCTACCGCAGGATGGAAAAAGAAAGGTGGCCGGAACGGACGGCCGGGCCGGATTGCCGGGATTCGCGTCAGCGCTCGCGGACCTTGGCGCCGTAGCGGCGGCGCCACTCGGCCAGGATGCGGGGCCGGTTGCGGGCCATCCAGTCGAGGTCGTTGCGGATCATCCGCGCCTCGGCATGGGGCGGGTAGTGCGGGCCCGGACTGGAGACGCCCGGATAGGCCACGATGGCGAAGCTGCGGGCATAGAGCGCGTTGGCCTCCCGGCTCGCCGCCCAGTCCGCCACCCGCCGGGCGAGCGCGAGGTGGGGCCGTCCGGCGACGACCGCGAAGGCTTCCGCCTCCCAGCCGGTGCCGTCGACCGGGACCACGATGTCGATGGGCGCGCCCGCCGCCTTCTCGGCGGCGGCCCGCATGTCGAAGGAGAGGCCCAGGGCGACGGCGCCGGAGGCGGCCTCCCGGCACGGGGCCGAGCCGCTCGACAGGTAGGCGGCGACGTTCCGGTCGAGCGCATCCATGTAGGCCCAGCCCGCATCCTCCCCGAGGGTCTGCAGCCAGCCCGCGACGAGGAGATAGCCGGTGCCGGAGGCCGCCGGGTTCGGCATGACGATCCGCCCCTCGAAGGCGGGGCCGAGGAGGTCGCGCCAGAAGCTCGGGCGGGTGATCCGGTGCCGGGCCGCGACCTCGACGTTGAAGCAGATCACCCCCAGATAGGCGTCCATCCCGGTCCAGCTGTAGGGCGGGGTCGGATCGCGGAAGAACGGCCGCAACGCCTCGACGCCGGCGGGGCGGTAGGGATCGAGGAGGTGGGCCGCCTCGAATTGCAGCAGGCTGGTGGCGGCGATCCCGATGAGGAGGTCGGCCTGCGGCGCGTCCCGCTCGGCGAGCATGCGGTCGGTGACGATGCCGGTCGACGCCCGCAGCCAGGCGATCTCGACCTCCGGCACCGCCGCCTCGATCGCCCGCCGGATCGGGTCGAGCTGCTCGATCTCGAGGGCCGTGTAGGCGACGAGCCGGGTGCGCTCCGCCCCGGCGGCGGGTGCGAGGCAGGCGGCGACCCCCGAGACGGCGAGGGCGAGCGAGGCCCGGAGCCGCCGGACGGCCGCGCCGCATCCCCTCCTCCCGCCCGCCGATGCCGCCCCCCGCATCCCGTCCCCTCCGCTTCGCCAAAGCCGCTTCGCCAGGACCGCTTGGCCACGACCACTTGGCCACGACCGCTTCGCCACGACCGCTTCGCCACCGGCCGCGATCGCCCGCCTCGATGCAGGCTCCGTCCGGAATAGGGATTCCCGGCGACGATGCCGTGACGCGCCGCACGACGCCTCCGGCGGCCCTCGCGCACGGGGAGCCGGCGGCGTGTTGCGGCGCGGATTCTCCATGCAACTCTTACGGCGACTGCGAACCGTGCGATAGGTCGTTGATATTGCCAGTTATTCCGTGCCGGGAGGGTACCCAGCCGCCCCCGACTTGCTCTAGGATGATTGCCGCACGGATCGTTTCCAGAGACGCCACGGTATGACCCACCCGACTCCGCCAGTCGCCCTGATCGCGGATGACGACGACTTCTTCCGCCTCGCCGTGGTGGCGATCCTGACCCGCAGCTTCGGCTTTTCCGAGGTCGTCGAGACCGGTTCCCTCGACGCCGCCCTCGACCAGCTCTCGACCCGCCGGGGCGCCGTGACCCTGGCGCTGTTCGACCTGGCGATGCCCGGCATGGAGGGCCCCGGCAGCCTGAGCGCGGTGCGCGAGTGCTTCCCGGCGGTGAAGGTGGCGGTGGTCTCGGCCTCCACCGAGCGCAACAAGATCCTCACCGCCCTCGAGGTCGGGGTCCACGGCTACATCCCCAAGGGGATCGGCTCGTCCGAGCTGACCCGGGCGGTGGGCATGGTCCTCGAGGGCCAGATCTTCGTGCCGGCCTCCCTGGCGGTGCTCGACGGGGCGGGCCCGCGCCCGGCGCTCGAGGCACGGGGCCCCGCCTTCGACGGACGACCGGACGGACGGTTCGAGGGACGGCAGGACGGGCGCCAGCTCCGCATTCCCGACCTGACGCCGCGCCAGCGCGACGTGCTCGCCCTCCTGGTCGAAGGCCGGTCGAACAAAGAGATCGCCCGGCGGCTCCAGCTCGGCGAAGGCACCGTCAAGGTCCACATGGCGGCGCTGCTACGCAGCCTCGGGGTGCAGAACCGGGCCGCGGCGGCGGTGGTCGGCGCACGTCTGCTGGCGGATTGATCCCGGCCGGCCCGCACGCCATGCCGATCCGGAAAAGACCTGCGGGCCGGAGCTTTGCAACACTATATCATCGGCGGTGCTGCGATTTGGGCGCATTGACCTTTCGTCGAATGCTCGCTCTTGACCTCCCGAATCGGCGCTGCCCCGGCCTCGACCTCCCCCAATAGCGCCGGCGCTCTTCGCCGATACTGCCCTTGGGTTAGCTTCTTAGAATGGTTTTGATCTTGACACTGGAGCGTGCTTTTGTATGCCTTCACCATGTGTTGGGGAGGCGACGACAACTGATCGCTTCGCCGGCAGGTTGTGCGAACGCGGCGTGATGGCGTGCACCCGCGCGACGGAACGCGACGGGAACGAGTGATGGATCGGGAAGCGATTGGAACGGAGACCATCAGCGCGACCCTGGACGCTCTGCTCAACCTGCCGCCCTTGAAGAAGTCGCCCCAGCTCTCCGCCTTCCTGGCCTATGTCGTGCGCGAGAGCCTGGCGGGACGCGGCAGCCTGCTCAAGTCCTACACCATCGCGACCGATGCCCTCGGCCGCTCGAGCAGCTTCGATCCGGCGACGGATGCGATCGTGCGGGTCGAGGCCCGGCGCCTGCGCCAGGTGTTGCAGCAGATCTATGCCGATGCCGCCTGCCCGCTCGAGGTGCGCATCGACCTGCCGCTGGGCCGCTACGAGCCGAGCTTCCGGCAGGTCGCCCCGGCCCAGGGATCGCCCGTGCCGGCCAGTCGGCAGGAGGCGGAGGACGGCAGGCAGGAGAGCGAGCAGCGCTACCGCGCCCTGGTGGAG
This sequence comes from Methylobacterium sp. SyP6R, assembly GCF_019216885.1. Lineage (NCBI taxonomy): Bacteria > Pseudomonadati > Pseudomonadota > Alphaproteobacteria > Hyphomicrobiales > Methylobacteriaceae > Methylobacterium > Methylobacterium synurae. The sequence continues at coordinate 2,283,878 of NZ_JAAQRC020000001.1, forward strand.
GCGAGCGCGGCGGTGGAGTGGCGCTCGGGCCCGGACGGCAGCCTGATGCAGACCTTCGGCCTGAGCGCGCGCACCGGCCTGAGCGATGCCGAGCTGCAGGGTTTCGGCTGGCTCGACGCCCTGCACCCGGACGACCGCGCCGCGGTCGGGGCCCTGTGGCGGGCCTGCTGCCAGAGCGGCACGCCGCTGGACGCGACCTACCGGGTGCGCCACCGCAGCGGCCAGTACCGCTGGATGCTCGGCCGGGCGGTGCCGCTCGAGAGCGCCGAGGGCACGATTCGCGAATGGGTCGGCACCATGGCCGATATCGACGAGCAGGTCCGCGCCGCCGAGGCCCTGCGCACGAGCGAAGAGCGCTTGCGCCTCGCCATCGCGGCGGCCGGACTGATGACCTGGGACGTCGACGTGGCGACCCGGGAGGTCACCTGCTCGGAATTCGGCGCGAGCCTGATGGGCGCGACGAAGGGCCCGCTCGACGAGTTGTTCCTGGCGATGGTGCTGCCGGAGGATCTGCCGACCGTCCTCGCCAGCCTCGAACCCGCCCTGCGGGGCGAGGGCACCTACGACGCGCAGTACCGCATCGCCCACGAGGACGGCGTGCGCTGGATCTCGGCCCGCGGCAGCCTGATGACGTCCTCCGACGGCCGCACCCGGCTGATCGGGGTCGCCTGCGACATCTCCGGCCGCTACGCCGATGCACACCTCGCCGAGGAGCGGCGGCTGTCGGCCTGACCGCCGCCGCCAGTTCCTCGCTCCCACGCGCCGTCAGGCCGCGGCCTTGGCCGGGCGGGGCCCGCGGGGCGCGGCGGCCCGCTTGCGGGGCGGTTTCGAGGCCGAGTCCTTGGGGGCCGAGTCCTTGGGGGCAGAGTCCTTGGGGGCCGGGACCCTGGCCGCCGGCGCCGTGCCGCGCTCGCCCCCGTGCCACCAGCCCTGCCAGCTCCAGCCGCCCGGACCGGTCACGGCGTAGAGCACGAAGCCCGCGGCGAGGCCGAGCTGGGCGAGAAAGAGTTCCTGCTCGACCCGGGCGACGGCGCCGGAGAACTCCCAGAACCGGTGCAGCAGCAAGCCCGCCACCACCGCGTGGAGCGCGAGGCCGAGGCCGACGAGGCGCGGCAGCAGCCCGAGCGCGAGGAGGAGCGGGCCGAAGATCCCGATCACCACCGAGGCCGTCGCGACGGCGTTCGGGTAGGGCATCCCGGTCGCCGCCAGCGTCAAGGCGAAGCCCGAGGGGTTGAGCGCCCGCCCGATCGCCGCCGGCAGCAGGGCGGAGGCGAGCAGGAGCCGCCCGGCGAGCAGGATTCCGTCGTTGCGCGCAGCCATCCCGAGCCCCTCGTCGAATGGGCGGACGGTGGCGCGGGACCGGTTAAGGGGGTTCTACCGGACCCCGCACCTCCGCGGATTTCGCCGAAGTGGTTACCGGTTCGGCGCCGAAAATCTGCGACACGGCAAGAGCCTGAACGGGCGAAGCGTCGGCCTGCCGACGCCAGTCCGCTCAGAACAGCCGGCCGCGCTCGGTCCACAGCACGGTGGCGAGGGACAGCCCGCTCAGGGCGCAATAGCCGAGCGCCAGCGGCGTCACGGTCCCGTCGAAGGACTGGCCGACGAGGAGGCCGCAGAAGGCCGCCAGCAGCGTGGTGTAGAAGCCGATGAACGACGAGGCGGTCCCGGCGATCGCCGCGAGCGGCTCCATCGCCAGGGCGTTGAAGTTCGGCATCGCGAAGCTCATCAGGAACTGGCACGCCGCCAGGGTGACGATCAGCAGCCAGAGCGGCGGCGTCCCGGCGAAGGCCAGGACCAGCGCGAGTTGCAGGCAGGCGGCGAGGAACAGCCCGAGCGTGCCGCCATGGGCCAGCCGCCGCATGCCGAGGCGGCGCACGAGGCGGGCATTGATCAGCGTCGCGACACCCATCGCCCCGGCGATCAGCGCGAAGGCGACCGGGAACAGGGGCCCGAGATGGTAGAGGCCGGTATCGAAGACGGCCTGCGCCGAGCCGACATAGCCCATGATGCAACCGGTGGTGAGGCCGAGCGCGGTGGCGTAGCCGAGGGAAGCCCGGGTCCGCACCGTGACGGCGATGCCCGATCCGATCGCCCGGGCCGAGACCGGCCGGCGGAAGGCCGGATGCAGGGTCTCGGGCAGGCGCGTGCCGAACCACGCCAGGGTGACGAGCGCCAGCGCCAGCATCAGGCCGAAGATCATCCGCCAGCTGCCGGCGAACAGGACGAGGCTGCCGAGCGAGGGGGCAAGAATCGGCACGATGAGGAAGACCATCATGCAGAACGACATCACCCGGGCCATGTCGCGGCCCTCGTAGCGGTCGCGCACGATCGCCACCGCGAGGACGCGGCCCGCCGCTCCCCCGACGCCCTGGATCGCGCGGGCCAGCAGCAGCACCTCGAAGCTCGGCGCCAGCATGGCGAGCACGCTGCCGGCGAGGTAGATGCCGATGCCGGCGATCAGGGCCGGGCGCCGCCCGGTCCCGTCCGAGACCGGGCCGTAGACGAGCTGGGCGGTCCCGAAGCCCAGCATGTAGACGTAGACCAGGAGCTGCAGCCGGTTGGGGTCCTGGATCGCGAAGTCGCGCTGGATCGCCGGGAAGGCCGGCAGGAAGCTGTCGATGGTGACCGCGGTCAGGCCCATCATCAGGGCCATCAGGGCGACGAACTCGACGAAGCCGGGCCCGGCCCAGCCGGATTCGGGCCGGATCATCTCAGGCTTGGTCGCCCCGCCGCTCGCGCTGCTCGCCATGGTCATCCCGAGGGGCCGGCTCTCGCGGGAAGGCGGCCGGCAACGGCGCCGAGGAGTGACGCAGGCCCGCCGCACCCGCAAGGCGCGCGGGGGCATGGCAGCGATGCGGCACTCCTCCGCCAGCGGAGGCGCGGCATTCGCGTCCGCGAAACCATGCGGCGCGACTTTCCGGCGGGACGGCCGGAAGTGGCGGGCCCCTCCCCTTTCGAGTCGCTTGATCGGCGTGGCAAACTCCGCAACCTGATCCGGCCTCGCGCGCGGCGGCCTGCCCGGTCTCCCGAGATCCGCACGGCCATCAGCCGCGAAGCCCCTGTTTTTCGAGCCGTCCCCCTCGGCCGTTCCCGGCCCGGAGCCCGACCATGTCCGATGCTGGCGACCTGATCCACCCGGTGATCCTGTGCGGCGGATCGGGGACGCGGCTATGGCCGGCCTCCCGGGAGAGCTTCCCCAAGCAATTCATCCCGCTCGCCGAGCCCGGGCGCTCGTCGTTCCAGGCCACCGCCGCGCGGCTCTCCGACCCCGCCACCTTCGCCCGCCCGGCGGTCATCACCGCCAACGACGCCCGCTTCCTCGTCGCCGAGCAGCTCGCGCAGGGCGGCGTCGCCGCCGACATCCTGCTCGAACCGTGCCGGCGCGATTCCGCCCCGGCGGTCGCCGTCGCGGCGCTCCACGCCGCCGCCCGCGATCCGCAAGGCCTGGTGCTGATCCTCGCCGCCGACCACGCGGTCGGGGACGACGCGGCCTTCGTCGCGGCCGCCCGGGCCGCCCGGGCCGGGGCGAGAGCCGGGCACATCATGACGCTCGGCATCGCGCCAACGCAGCCGGCCACCGCCTACGGCTACATCCAGCCGGGCGCCTCCCTCCCGGGCGAGGCCGGCGCGGACGGAGCGCGCGTCGTCGAGCGGTTCCTCGAGAAGCCGGACGCCGCCCGCGCCGCCGGCCTGATCGCCGAGGGCGCCCTGTGGAACGGCGGCTACTTCCTGTTCCGCGCCGACGTGATGCTGGACGAGCTCGCGGCCCACGCCCCGGCGGTGCTCGCGGCGGCGAAGGCGGCGTTCGAAACCGCCACCCGCGACCTCGACTTCGTGCGCCTCGGCGAGGAGGCGTTCGCCCGCGCGCCGCAGATCTCGATCGATTACGCGGTGATGGAGCGGACCGCCCGGGCCGGCGTGCTGCCGGTGAGCTTCCCGTGGTCGGATATCGGCACCTGGGGCGCCCTGTGGGAGGTCTCGCCCCGGGACGCCGACGGCAACGCGCTCCGCGGAAGGGTCGCGGTGCGGGACACCCGCAACAGCCTGGTCCACGCCTCGGGCGAGATCCTGACCACGGTGGTCGGCCTCGACGACGTGGTGGTGGTGACGACCGACGACGCGGTGCTGGTGACGCACCGGAATGCCGGGGCGGAGGTGAAGGGCCTGGTCGAGGCCCTGCGGCGTCGGGCTGAGCCGGAGGCGGATGCCCACCGGCTGATGTACCGGCCCTGGGGCTCCTACCAGCGCATCGACATCGGGTCGCGCTTCCAGGTGAAGCGGATCACCGTGAAGCCGGGCGGCCGGCTGTCGCTGCAGAAGCACCATCACCGCGCCGAGCACTGGGTGGTGGTGCGCGGCACCGCCGAGGTCACGGTCGACGGGGTCGTGCGCCTCGTGCACGAGAACGAGGCGGCCTACCTGCCGATCGGCTGCGTGCACCGGCTGGCCAATCCGGGCAAGATCCCGCTCGAGCTGATCGAGGTCCAGGTCGGCAGCTATACCGGCGAGGACGACATCATCCGCATCGAGGACGTCTATGGCCGCGAGGGCGGATGACGCCCGGCGGCGCGCCCGGTCGCGAGGGGCGGCGCATCGCCGCCTCGGCCCCGCCCGGACTGACGGATTAGTACGACAATACTGGTATCGAAGACGCGCCCGGATTTACCGTGTCGCAACGTTAAGGAACGGGTAGGCCATCCTCACCTAAGGACAGGAGGCGCTGTGGCAGACGCGGCATAGGAGGGTTCGACCTTGGCCGCCGGATGTCCCGCACCGCCCGACGAGACCGGCCGCCTGGACGGGCTGCTGCGCTTCGATCCGCACACGGACGCGCGGTACGAAGCGGAGCATGGCCGGGAGCGTGCCGTCGCCTTGTGCCAGATCGTCCTGTTCGGCGTCGCCATCTACAACGTCGACAACCTCACCAACCTGTGGCTGACGCCCGATCTCTTCGCGCTGAGCGTCGTCTGCCACCTGCTGGTGATCACGCCGGTCTCCCTCGTGCTGGCCTGGCTGATCCGGCGCGTCGGGCCGGCCCGGCGCGAAGGGCTCGCCCTTCTCGGGATGATCGGAGCCGCCGCGGTGCCGATCCTGCTGTTCTGGCTGACGACGGCCCCGCTCGGCAGCTACACGTTCCACACGTCGGTCCTGGCGATCGTCTTCGGGAACATGCTGCTGGCCCTGCGCTTCCGGCACGCCCTCGCCTTCACCGGCCTGGCCTTCGTCGGCGCGATGCTGGCCCTCGCCACCAAGTCGGGCCTCGATCCGAACCTGCGGCTCGGCCTGTCGGTGCAGTTCGTCACCGGCGGCACGTTCGCGCTCTACGCCAATTACCGGATGGAGCGGCAACGATGCCGCGAATATCTCCGGACGCTGGCCGCGCGAACCGCCTCCGAGGCGGCGGAGTCCGAGCGCGAGCGCTATCAGAGCCTGTCGCATACCGATGCCCTCACCGGCCTGCCCAACCGCCGCGCCCTCGACGAGCGGGTGCAGGACTGGCTCGGCGACGAGCGCGCCGTCGCCCTGATGATGATCGACATCGATCACTTCAAGCCGTTCAACGACACGTTGGGGCATCCGGAGGGCGATGCCTGCCTGCGCCGGGTGGCGGCCCTGTTCGCCACCTTCGTGCCGGAAACCGGGATGTGGCCCGAGATCCTGGCCGCCCGCTTCGGCGGCGAGGAATTCACCGTCGTGCTGCGGGATGCCGGGGCGCCGGAGGCGGCCCGGTGCGCCGCCGCCCTGGTGCGCGCCGTCGAGGCGCTGGCCATCCCCCATCCCGGCCGCCCGGACGGGACGGGGGTCGTCACGGTCAGCATCGGGGTCGCGCTGAAGGACGTGGGCGCCGCCCGGTCCCGGCCCGCGCTGTTTACGGCGGCCGACCAGGCGCTCTACCGGGCCAAGAGCCGGGGGCGGAACGGCTATGCCCTGGCGGAGGGCGGAGATCCCGTCGGGACGCGACCGTCGACGACGGCGGTCGCCAAAGTTGCCTGACCGGTTGGCCGGCGCCGAGCCCACGGAGCCGACCCCACGAACCGAGGTCGATGCCGTGCCGGAGCGTCAGCGACCGGTGCAGCGCAGGGCCTCGCGCTGGCAGGCGAAGCCGGGCGTCGAGCAATGGACCCCGTCGGCACCGCGGGTGCACACGCGGCACGAATCGGTCCATTCGCGGCAGCCGGGATCCTCGGCCGGCGACACGGCGACGGGGTGCGGCGCAGGCCCGCGGGCCGGCGCGACATGGGCCACGAGGATCGTCGCCAGGGTGGCGGCGGCGGCGATCCACGCGAAGGCGGTGTCGCGGGAGCGGTCGGGTCGGAAATCGGCCATGCCGGGTTCCTCTCCCGCCGCGCCCCGCCTGTCAATCGAAGCTCTACTCGGCCGCCCGGACCTCGGGCGTCCCGACGCCGGCGGCGGCGAGCCGCGGCGCGGCCGAGGACTCGGCCACCGGCAGATCGTCCTCCTCGGCCAGGACCACGAAGCGCCCGGCCTCACCGTCATAGACCAGGAGGTGGCCGGTCTCGATCTCGAACAGCCAGCCGTGCAGGGTGAGCTGGCCGGCGGCGAGGGCGCTCGCCACCGCCGGGTGGGTGCGCAGGTGGTTGAGCTGCACCAGCACGTTCTCCATCGCCAGGGCGTGCAGGCGGCGCTTGTCGTCGATATCGTCCGGATAGGCGTCGCAGACGATCTTGCGGGCCGCCTCGCCATGGCGCAGCCAGGCGCCGACATTCGGCATTTTTTCCGCGAGGCCCGGGGTGAGCAGGCCCTTCATGGCGCCGCAATCGGAGTGGCCGCAGATCACGATGTCGCGCACGCCGAGCGCCATCACGGCGTACTCGACCGCCGCGGTCACGCCGCCCAGCATGGTGGCGAAGGGCGGCACGATGTTGCCGACGTTGCGGGTGACGAACAATTCGCCCGGGCCCGCCTGGGTGATCAGCTCCGGCACGACGCGGGAATCGGCGCAGGAGATCACCAGGGCCTTCGGCTTCTGGCCGTCATGGACGAGGCGCTGATAGACGGAACGCTGGCTCGGAAACACCTGCTCGCGGAACTGCGTGAAACCCTGAACGATATTGTCCATCATCGGCAACCTCCTCTCTGGGGGCACCGCCCGACGACGCGGAGACCGGCCGGTCGGACGATGCGGCAAACTCCAGGGCCTGGATCGGCATCCGACCGCGTCGCGATCGGGCAGCTTTCCAGGCCGCAGCCGAGCGGGCCCGCCACGGGGCCGCGCCATGATCCCGAGAACGTCGCGAGACGCCGCCGGGTTGCCCTGGGTCGTGCCTCTGCCTGTGCGTCATCTGGCCCGGCGCCGGGCCGGGATGAGAGTGCGGTCCTCGACCGTGGCCGTGCCGCGTTGACGGCGCGGCGAATTCTGCGACGAAGGGGGCGTCCGCGCCTCTCCCGGAGACCGCCCGCGCCATGCACCCGCACACCTTCCTCTGCGTCGACGCCCATACCTGCGGCAACCCGGTGCGGGTGGTCGCCGGCGGCGGCCCGGTCCTGCCCAACGTGTCCATGGGCGAGAAGCGGCAGATCTTCGTCGCCGAGCACGACTGGGTGCGCCGGGCCCTGATGTTCGAGCCGCGCGGCCACGACGCGATGTCGGGCTCGATCCTCTATCCGCCGTCGCGGGAGGATTGCGAACTCGGCGTGCTGTTCATAGAGGTCTCGGGCTGCCTGCCGATGTGCGGCCACGGCACCATCGGCACCGTCACGGTGGCCCTGGAGCAGGGCTTCGTGGTGCCGCGCGTCGAGGGGCACCTGTCGCTCGAAGTCCCGGCCGGCAAGGTCGAGGTCGAGTATCGCCGCAACGGCCGCTTCATCGACGAGGTCCGGCTCTACAACATCCCGAGCTACCTGCACGCCGCCGATGTCCGGGTCGAGGTGCCGGGGCTCGGGCCGCTCACCGTCGACGTGTCCTATGGCGGCAACTTCTACGCCATCGTCGAGCCGCAGCCCGGCTGGGCCGGCCTCGACGGCATGACCTCCGCCGAGATCCTGACCCTGAGCCCGCTGGTGCGCGAGGCGGTGCACCGGGCCGTCGCCCCGGTCCACCCGGAGGATCCGCGCATCCAGGGCCTGAGCCACGTCATGTGGGCCGACCGCCCGAAGCACCCGGAGGCGCACGCCCGCAACGCCGTGTTCTACGGCGACAAAGGCATCGACCGCTCGCCCTGCGGCACCGGCACCTCGGCCCGGATGGCACAGCGCGTCGCCAAGGGCCTGCTCAAGGTCGGCGACGACTTCGTGCACGAGAGCATCATCGGCACGCTGTTCCACGGCCGAGTCGAGAGCCAGGCGGAGGTCGGCGGGCGCGCCGCCATCCGCCCGAGCATCGGCGGCTGGGCCCGGGTGATCGGGCACAACACCATCCTGGTCGACGAGCGCGACCCCCTCGCCTTCGGGTTTCAGCTGGCGTGAGGGCGCCGTTCAATCGGCTTTGTCCGCAGAAACTTGGATAAAGTCCGAGATCTCCCATCCTCCACCTCATCCTGAGGTGTCAGAGCTTGTTTGATTATGATGTGACTGCTGCAGAGGACTTCTTCTTCCAGCCCACAACCTCATCCTGAGGTGTTAGCCGATCGAAGATCGGCTGACCTCGAAGGAGGGCTCCAGGGATCGCGCAGGCTTCTGGAGGCCTCCTTCGAGGTCAGTCCATCGTTGATGGACTGACACCTCAGGATGAGGTCGAGAATGGGAAGAAATTACCCTTCACGTCAAACAGGCTCTCAGTCGATCATCGATCGACTGACCTCGAAGGAGGGCTCCAGAAATCTTTGAGCGAACTGGAGCCCTCCTTCGAGGCTCCTTTCAGTCGCACCTCAGGATGAGGTCGCGAATGGGGAGAAAGAGACGCATGCGTGGCGAGCCTCGCCGATCGGACAGGCCCTGAGGTGTGGAATCGTCATTGCGACGCCCCCTCCCCGATCATCGTGAAGCCCTGCGCCTCGAAGAAGCGCCTTGCGGCCTTGCTCCGCAGATAGGCGAGGAAGCGCGCGCCACCGTCGCCCTTCGCCTCGGCCGTGACCGCGAACGGATAGACCACCGGCGGGTGGCTGCCTTCGGGAAAGACCCCCACCACCTTCACGCCCGGATCCGACCTCGCGTCGCTCTCGTAGACGACGCCAAGCGGCGCCTCGCCGCGGGAGACCAGCGCCAAAGCCGCCCGCACGTTGTCGGCCTGGGCGAGCCGCGGCTGCACCTGCGCCCACAGGCCCAGTGTCTCGAACGCCGCCTTGGCGTATTTGCCGATCGGCACCGAGTTGACCTCGCCGGTGGCGAGCCGCCCGTCGGGACCGAGCGTCCGGGAAAACCAGTCCGGCGTGAACGTCGCCTCGGTCACCCTGGCATCCTTGGGCGCAACCACCACCAGGCGGTTGGCCAGCAGGTTCACCCGGGTCTCGGGCCGGATCAGCTTGCGGGCGGCGAGGTAGTCCATCCATTCGAGATCGGCCGAGGCGAAGAGATCGGCCGGCGCGCCCTGCTCGATCTGGCGCGCCAGCGCCGAGGAGGCGGCGTAGCTCGCCCGCACCGGGATGCCGCTCTCCGCCGCGAAGGCCTTGCCGGCCTCGTCGAGGGCGTTCTTCAGGCTCGCCGCGGCAAAGACCGTGGTGGGTTCGGCGGCCGAGGCCGGGGCCGCGAGGAGGAGCAGGCAGGCGGCCCAGAGGGCGCGGGTGCGGCGCATGGCTAAAACATCCTCTCGTCGCGGCCGAGCGGGTCGGCCGCCGCTTCTTATGTCGCGGCGCATGGCGGCGGCCAATATCGAGGTTACCGGCTCGCCCGCGTGATCGCCCGCTCCGCATTCACCCGCGCCGCCCAGTCCCTGGCCCGATCCTCGCCCTTCAGATCGACGAGCCGCGCGCCCGCCACGTCGGCATTCTTGAACTCCGCCCCCGCCACATTCGCGCCGGTCAGGTTCGCCCCCGACAGATCGGCCCCCGTCAGCACCGCGTCGGTGAGGTCGGCGCCGCGCAGATCGGCATAGTCGAGCCGGGCGCGGCCGAGATCGGCGCCGCGCAGGGTGGCGCCGGTGAGGTTCACCGAGGTAAACACCGTCCGCATCAGGCCCATCGACTGGTTCTTGAGGTCGGCCCCGCCCTTCAGGCCGGCGAGGTTCGCCCCGCTCAGGTTGGCGTTCCGGAAATCGCCGATCGGGATCGCCTGGCTGAGATCGGCGCCGCTGAAATTCGCGTCGCGCGCCATGATGCCGAACATCCGCGCGCCCGCGAGCTTGGCGCCGGAGAGATCCGCCTTCAGGAACCAGGATTGCTCGAGGTTGGCACCAGTGAGGTCGGTGCCGCGCAAGCTGGCCTTGTTCAGGCGCGCGGTGCGCAGGTTGGCGCCGTGCAGGTCGAGGCCGGAGAGGTCGAGGCCGGACAGAGCCTTGCCCGAGAGATCGACCGGCCCACCCCTGGCGATCAGCGCCTCGATGTCGGCCCGGCTCATCTCGGCCTTCGTCATCGCCGGGGAGGCCATGTCGGCGCCGAGCAGCATGTCCTGCTCGGCGGCGGCCGGGCCTGCCATCAGGACGAGGACAGCAAGGGCGAGGCGGCGCATCGGTTCACTCCCGTCGGTGTACCGCGCCGATCGATCGGGCGCCGGCCTGTTGCCCGCAATAGAGCATCAAGCCAGTCCCGAAGCGAGGCCGACCAACAGCCAAGGGCGCGGGCCTTAGAGCGCTTCACGATCGCGGCGCAATCGCGAAGCTCTCTAAGTCCTTGTTATGCCGCATTTTCTGCGACGAACCGGTTTCCACTTCGTCGGAAAATGCTCTAGCCCGCGCCCTTCACCTCAATGCCCGTGGGCGTGCTCCCGCGCCGGTTCCGGCGCGTGCACCGCCTCCGGCGCCGCGTCGAGGTTCTCGTCCCGCACGCGCTTCCTCTGGAAGAACCGCATCGCGACGACGAAGAAGACCGGGACCAGGATCACCGCCAGCACGGTGGCGGAGATCATCCCGCCCATCACGCCGGTGCCGATCGCCTGCTGGCTCTTCGAGGCCGCGCCGGTCGCGATGGCGAGCGGCACGACGCCGAAGATGAAGGCGAGCGAGGTCATGACGATCGGCCGGAAGCGCAGGCGCGAGGCCTCGACCGTGGCCGGCACCAGCTTGGTGCCGGGCTTCCAGAGTTCACGGGCGAACTCGATGATCAGGATCGCGTTCTTGGCCGACAGGCCGATGATCGTGATGAGCCCGATCTTGAAGTACACGTCGTTGGGCATGTCCCGGATCAGCACGCCAGCGACCGAGCCGATCACGCCGAGGGGGATGACCAGCATCACCGCGAGCGGGATCGACCAGCTCTCGTAGAGCGCGGCGAGACACAGGAACACGATCAGCACCGACAGCGCCAGCAGCAGGGTCGCCTGCGAACCCGCCTGCTTCTCCTGGAGCGACTGCCCGGTCCAGGTATAGCCGAACCCCTTCGGCAACTGGGTCATCAACCGCTCCATCTCGGCGATGGCCTCGCCCGAGGTGAAGCCCGCCGCCGGCTCGCCGGTGATGCGGACCGACTGGTAGCCGTTGAAGCCGATGATCTGGGCCGGGCCGACGCTCCACTTCAGGCTGGCGAAGGACGACATCGGCACCATCGTCCCCTGCTGGTTCTTGACGCCGTAATTCAAGAGGTCGGTGGCGTTGAGGCGCTGGTTGTCCTCGGCCTGGACGATCACCCGCTGCATCTTGCCCCGGTTGGGGAAGTCGTTGGTGTAGACCGAGCCGAGATTGACTTGGATGGTGTCGTTGATGTCGGAGAAGTTGACGCCGAGGGCCGCCGCCTTCTCGCGGTCGATCACCAGTTCCGCCTGCGGCGCGGGCGGCAGGCCCTCGACGTAGACGTTCTTGAGGATCGGGCTCTTGCGGGCGATCGCAAGCAACTGCTCCTGCGCCGCCATCAGGGCCGAGTAGCCCTTCTGGGCCCGGTCCTGGAGGCGGAAACTGAAGCCCGAGGCGTTGCCGAGGTTGTCGATCGGCGGCGGCTCCAGCGCCTGGATCACCGCGTCGCGGTAGCCTGCCATCGCCTTGTTGGTCCCGGCGACGAGCGCCGCCGCCGACTGGTCCTTGCCGCGCTCCGACCAGGGCTTCAGCGTCACGAAGGCCTGCGAGGTCATCTGGCCCTGGCCGGAGAACGAGAAGCCGTTGACGATCGTCACGGTCGCCACGCCCGGCTGGGCCAGCAGGTGCTCCTCGGTCTTCTTCACCGCGGCCAGCGTACGGTTGAACGAGGAGCCCGGGGGGGTCTGGATGTCGACAGTGAAGAAGCCCTGGTCCTCGACCGGCAGGAAGCCTTCGGGCAGGCGCACGAAGGCGTAGGCCACGCCCGCGACCAGGATCAGGTAGACCACCATCATCCGGCCGGACTTCTTCACCGCCCAGGCGACGCCGCGGCCGTAGCGGGCGGTCTCGCGGTCGACGATCCGGTTGAACCAGCCGAAGAAACCCTTCTTGGCGTGGCCGTGCCCGGCCTCGACGGGCTTCAGCAGCGTGGCGCAGAGCGCCGGGGTTAGCGAGAGCGCCAGGAACGCCGAGAAGGCGATCGAGGTCACCATCGCGATCGAGAACTGGCGGTAGATGATGCCGACCGAGCCGGGGAAGAACGCCATCGGGATGAACACCGCGACGAGCACCAACGTGATGCCGATGATCGCGCCGGTGATCTGGCGCATCGCCTTGCGGGTCGCCTCCTTGGGCGACAGCCCTTCCTCGGACATGATCCGCTCGACGTTCTCGACCACCACGATCGCGTCGTCGACCAGGATGCCGATCGCCAGCACCATGCCGAACATGGTCAGCACGTTGATCGAGAACCCGGCGAGCAGCATGATCGTGCAGGTGCCGAGAAGCGCGATCGGCACCACGATCGTCGGAATCAGGGTGTAGCGGATGTTCTGGAGGAACAGGAACATCACGATGAACACCAGCACCACCGCCTCGACGAGGGTGTGGAGCACCTTCTCGATCGAGGCCTCGACGGCGGGGGTGATGTCGTAGGGGATGTCCCACTTCACCGTGTCGGGGAAGAACTGGGACAGCTCGACCATCTTGGCGCGGATGGCCTTGGCGGTGTCGAGCGCATTCCCATCGGGAGCGAGCGTCACCGAGATGCCGGCGGCAGGCCCGCCATTGAGGCGGGTGGTGAACTTGTAGTCCTCGCCGCCGAGCTCGATCCGGGCGACGTCGCGCAGGCGCACGGTCGAGCCGTCGGGATTGGCCCGCAAGACCACCGCGCCGAATTCCTCGGGCGCCCGCATCTGGCCCTTGACGGTGATGGGATAGTTGACCGCGTTGGTCTCCGGGCTCGGCTGGGCGCCGACGGCGCCGGACGCGATCTGGACGTTCTGGCGCGTGATCGCCTGGGTCACGTCGGCGGCGTTGAGCGACAGGCCGCGCAGCTTGTCGGGGTCGATCCAGACCCGCAACGAGCGCTCGGTCGAGTACAGGGTGGCGCGGCCGACGCCGGGGATGCGGCGGATCTCGTTGATGACGTTGCGGATGAGGAAGTCGCCGAGGGCGACCTCGTCCATCGACCCGTCCTTGGAGACCAGGGTGATGATGTTCAGCGTCGCGGCCGAGGCCTCCTCGACCAGGATGCCCTGCTGGCGCACTTCCGCGGGCAGCCGCGCCTCGACGCGCTTCAGGCGGTTCTGCACCTCGACGCCGGCATAGCCCGGATCGGTGCCGGGCTCGAAGTTGGCGGTGATCTCGACGACGCCGAACGAATCGCTCGCCGATTCGAAGCTCTGGATGTTGGCCGCGCCGTTCAGCTCGTCCTCGATGAGCCGCGTCGTGCCGGTATAGAGGTCCTCCACCGAGGCGCCCGGGAAGGCGGTGGAGAGGGCGATCGAGGGCGGCGCGATAATCGGGTACTGCGCCACCGGCAGCATCGGGATCGTGAGCACGCCGCCCAGACAGATGAACAGCGCGACGACCCAGGCGAAGATCGGCCGGTCGATGAAGAAGCTCGCCAAGGGGGTGTCCTCCTCAGCGCTGTTCGGTCGAGGCGGGGGCGGGGTGCGAGCCCGCCGACGCCACCGTAGTGGTCTCGAACGGCACCGCCGCGACCTGGGTGCCGGCGACGATCTTCTGGAAGCCCTCGGCGACGACCCGGTCGCCCTCCTTGAGCCCGTCGCGGATCACCCACTGGCTCTCGACCACCGGACCGACCTCGACCGGCTGGAGCACCACCTTCTGGTCCGGCCCGACGAGCCAGACCTGGGCGCGGCCGTCGTTGGAGCGGTGCACCGCCTGCTGCGGCACCGCGATGGCGTCGGAATCGATGCCCTGCTTGATCCGGGCGCGGACATACATGCCGGGAAAAAGCTCGCCGTGGGGGTTCGGCACCACGGCGCGCAAGGTCACCTGGCCGGTGCTCGGATCGGCGGTCACGTCGGAGAACAGCAGCCGGCCGGGCTCGGGATAGAGCGAGCCGTCATCCATGATGACCCGCACGCTCGCGACATCGGCGGCGAGGCGGTCGAGCTCGCCGCTGGCGAGATCCCGGCGCAGCTTGTTCAATTCGCCGACCGACTGGGTGATGTCGACGTAGATCGGGTCGAGCTGCTGGATCGTCGCCAGGTTGCTGGCGCCGCCCTGCTCGACGAGAGCGCCCTCGGTGACCAGCGCCCGGCCGATGCGGCCGGAGATCGGCGCCCGCACATCCGTGTAGCCGAGGTTGAGCTGGGCCCGGTCGCGGGCGGCCTTGGCGCCGGCGACCTCGGCCTCGGCCTGCTTCTGGGCCGCGAAGGCGGCGTCGTACTGGGCCTGGCTCGCGGTCTGGCGCGAGAGGAGGGTCTCCAGGCGCTCGGCCTGCTGGCGGGTGAGCACCAGGGCGGCCTCGGCCTTGGCCAAAGCCGCTTCGGCGCTGGCGAGGTCGGCGCGGAACGGCATCGGGTCGATCTTGTAGAGGATATCGCCCTCCTTGACCTGGCTGCCCTGCTCGAAGGTGCGCTTGGTGACGAGGCCGGCGACCCGCGCCCGGACCTCGGCGATCCGCGTCGGTGCGGCGCGGCCCGGCAGGTCGCGCTCGTAGGGAATCGGCTGGTGCTTGACCGTAACGATCGAGACTTCCGGCGGGGCGGCCGGGGCCGCGGGGGCGGCGGCCTGCTGGGCCGGCTTGCAGGCGGCGAGCCCGAGGACGAGGGCGGTCGCTCCAAGGAGGATGCGGCGGCGTTGGATCACGGGTCGGTCTTTCCTGCGCGATGGGGAAGCGGCCGGGGCGCGTCGCGCCGCCGGGCGTCCGGGCAAAGGTCGGGGGGCTCGCGGGACTCGGGCGAGCCTTGAGGATGCGCGCATCGGCGCTGCGGCCTTGCGGCGGCGGCGAGCCGGAAGACTCGCAAGGTTCCGAGGCGGAGATGTGACGAGGGGTCCGCTTCCGCAAGGGAACGGACGGACCAGCCGTCAGGCGGCGGCTTTCGGCGGGCGCTCGGGCAGGGCGGCGCCGGCCTGGACCAGGGCACCGAGGCGGCGCGGGGGCATCGGCGTGGCGGCGCCCGCCGCCGGATCCTCGGCCGGGCAGGCGAGGTTCGTGCTCGCCGCGCCGCCATCGTCCGGGCGGGGATTGTCGACGCTGGTCGCCGTGAGGGTGCAGGCCGGGCTCTTCACCCAATGGGCATGCAGGCTCGCCATCGGCGAGGCGCCATGGCCGGCACGCAGCACCGGCTCGGGACGGCCGGAAGCGGCATCCGCCGCCGACATCGCCAGGAGGGCGAAGCCGAGGCCGAGAAGGGCGGTCGCGCAGAAACGCGCGAGAGATGTCCAGAGACGACCGGTCACGGAGCGGAACAGTGGGGGTTCCGACCGCAGCGCACAAGACGCCGCGACATTCTGTCAGTCGCGCGATGGAGTACGGGCGGACGCCGCCCGGGCTTGATCGGAGACGCGCATCGCCGTACCGGTTTTTCGAAACCACGATCGGGAGAGGAAGCCATGAGCGCGCCGCGGGACGTCTACATCTGCGATTACGTGCGCACGCCGATCGGCCGCTACGGCGGCGCGCTGGCCCGTGTGCGGGCGGACGACCTCGCCGCCGTGCCGCTGGCGGAACTCGCGCGGCGCAACCCGGCCCTGAAGGACGCCGTCGAGGAGGTGTTTCTCGGCTGCGCCAACCAGGCCGGCGAGGACAACCGCAACGTCGCCCGCATGGCGCTGCTGCTGGCCGGCTACCCCGAGCGGGTGCCGGGCCTGACCCTCAACCGCCTCTGCGCCTCGGGCCTCGACGCGGTCGGGGCGGCGGCCCGCGCGATCCGGGCCGGCGACATCGACCTGGCCGTGGCCGGCGGCGTCGAATCGATGACCCGGGCGCCCTTCGTGATGGGCAAGAGCGAGGGCGCGTTCCAGCGCCAGGCCGAGATCCACGACACGACCATCGGCTGGCGCTTCGTCAACCCGGTGCTCAAGGCGCAGTACGGCGTCGATTCGATGCCGGAGACCGCCGAGAACGTCGCCGAGGAGTATCAGATCGGCCGCGCCGACCAGGACGCCTTCGCGCTGCGCTCGCAAGCCCGGGCGACCCGGGCGCAAGCCGACGGCACCTTCGCAGCCGAGATCGTCGCGGTCGAGATTCCCGACCGCAAGGGCGGCCATGTCAAGGTCGAGCGCGACGAGCATCCCCGGGCCGACACGACCGCGGAGGGACTGGCGAAGCTCAAGCCTTTCGTGAAGAAGGACGGCACGGTCACCGCCGGCAACGCCTCGGGCGTCAACGACGGCGCCGCCGCCCTGGTGCTGGCGACCCGCGAGGCCGCCGAGCGCCACGGCCTGACCCCGATCGCCCGGGTGCTCGGCCTCGCCTCGGCCGGCGTGCCGGCGCGCATCATGGGCATCGGCCCGATTCCCGCCGTCGAGACGCTCTGCGCGCGGCTCGGCCTCACGCCGTCCGACTTCGACGCGGTCGAGCTGAACGAGGCCTTCGCCTCGCAGGCGCTCGCCTGCCTGCGCGGCCTCGGCCTGCCCGACGATGCCGACCACGTGAACCCGAACGGCGGCGCCATCGCGCTCGGCCATCCCCTCGGCATGTCGGGGGCGCGCATCGCCGGCAGCGTCGCGCTCCAGCTCGGCCGGGCTGGCGGCCGGCTCGGCCTCGCGACGATGTGCGTCGGCGTCGGCCAGGGCGTGGCGCTGGCGGTCGAGCGGGTCGGCTGAGCAGACTCACCGGCAGCGGAGCGGGACACGGCTCCGCTCCGCCGCCAATCGACCCGGCGGGGGATCGCGAAGTCGGGGACGAGCGTTCCATCGTGCCGCACTGCACCATGGCGGGGCCGCGTGGCATGGTTTAAGTATGAACCAGTCTCGCCCTTCCCCCGGAACCGCGCGGAGGATGCGCCCGCCCCCGCGGGACGGATCCCGCGGCGCAAGCGATCCCCATTCCCCATGACCCGCCACGCTTTGTCCACCGGCCCCGCTCTCCTGCCGTCCGATTGGGGCCGCCCCTTCGCCCTGTCGCCCCGGTGAGGCCCGCCATGCCCAGCAAGACCGGATCGCGCCCGGACGCGGACGACTCTCCCGACACCGACGGCCCGGAGGCCGGCGACGCCGAAGCCGAGTTCCTGACGATCCTCGGCCAGCGCGTCCGCACCATGCGGGCGGTGCGGGCGATGTCGCGCAAGGTCCTGTCGCAGACCTCGGGGCTCTCCGAGCGCTACATCGCCCAGCTCGAAGGCGGGCAGGGCAACGTCTCGATCATCCTGCTGCGCCGGGTGGCCCTCGCCATGGGCGTGCGGCTCGAGGACCTGATCGCCGCGGTCGAGAGCCCGCCCGACTGGCCGGTGGTGCGCGACCTCCTGGAGAAGGCGAATGCGGACCAGATCGCCGAGGCTAAGCGCGTGCTCTCGGGCGCGGCCGCGCCGGGCGAGGGCCCGACGCAGCGCGTGGCGCTGATCGGCCTGCGCGGCGCCGGCAAGTCGACCCTCGGGCGGATCCTCGCCGAGCGGATGGGCTGGACCTTCGTCGAGCTCAACCGCGAGATCGAGCGCGAGAACGGCCTGTCGGTGGCGGAGATCTTTGCGATCTACGGCCAGGAGACCTATCGCCGCCTGGAGCAGGGGGCGCTCCGGCGCCTCGCCGAGCGGCCGGGCCCGATGGTGCTGGCGACCGGCGGCGGCATCGTCGCCGAGCCGGTCACCTTCGACCTGCTTCTGTCCGCCTTCTTCACCGTCTGGCTCAAGGCGCGGCCGGAGGAGCACATCCACCGGGTGCGCGAGCAGGCGGCCAAGGGCCTCGCCCAGGCCCGGCTGCCGGACAGCGACAACGCCCTGCGGGAGATTCGCGCCGTACTGATGAGCCGCGAGCCGCTCTACGCCCGCGCCCGCGCGGTGATCGACACCGCCGACCATACGGTCGCCGAGACCGCCGCCGAGCTGACCGGCCTGGTCGAGGGCTATCTCGGCACGACGCGGCGCAGGGCCTGAGGCGCGGGCGCCACAGCGGCGCCGGAGGCCGTGAAAAATCTCCGGCGCGGCGGGGGACCACCCGTATTCTGGCCGCAAATGAGTCGGCAGGCTCGCCCCTCACACGGGATGCGGCGGGGTCGAGGAGCACGATGGAGAGTTCGAACCGGGCCGAGAGCTACGCGGCGGCGGAAAGCAGTGCACCTGGAAGCGCGGGAGGCCAGGTGGTCGAGGCGGCGCATTTCTCCGCCATCCGCAGCGTCCGCACCGAGGCCGAGGCGCTCCTGACGCTGGCCCGTGCCCTCGACCACGAGCTGAAGGCCGGGTTCGGCGCCGCCGTCGCGGCGATCCACGACATCCCGGGCAGGGTGATCGTGTCGGGCATCGGCAAGAGCGGCCATATCGGGCGCAAGATCGCCTCGACGCTCGCCTCCACCGGCACCCCGGCCTCGTTCATCCACCCGAGCGAAGCCAGCCACGGCGACCTCGGCATGATCACCTCCCAGGACATCGTCATCGCGCTGTCCTGGTCGGGCGAGACCACCGAGCTCGGCGACCTCATCAGCTTCTCGAAGCGCTTCGCCGTGACGCTGATCGGCATGACCTCCAATCCGGCGAGCACGCTCGGCCAGGCCGCCGACATCCTGCTGCCGCTGCCGCTGGTGAAGGAGGCCTGCCCGCACAACCTCGCGCCGACCTCGTCGAGCGTGATCCAGCTGGCGCTCGGCGACGCGCTGGCGGTGGCGCTGCTGGAGCGCCGCGGCTTCTCGGCCAGCGACTTCAAGGTCTTCCATCCGGGCGGCAAGCTCGCGGCCCGGCTCAAGACCGTGACCCAGCTGATGCATGCCGGCGAGGAGATGCCGCTGGTGCCCCGCGGCATCCGGGTCTCTGAGGCCCTGATCGCCGTGATGGGCAAGCGCTTCGGCTGCGCCGGCATCGTCGACGAGGCCGGCCGGCTCGTCGGCATGATCACCGACGGCGACGTGCGCCGCCACATGAGCCGGGGCGACGGCCACAGCGACCTCCTCGCCCGCCGGGTCGAGGAGATCATGACGCCCGCACCGATCACCACCACCCCCGGCACCTTCGCCAGCGCCGCCCTGGAGCTGATGAACCGCAGCCAGATCACCGCCCTGTTCGCGGTGGAGCGCGGGCGCCCGGTCGGCATCCTGCACATCCACGACATCTTGCGGGCGGGGGTGGTCTGAGGGCCGCTCGCCTGCCACGCACCTGGACGACGCGCCGGGTCATCCGGGCCTCAACGAGGCCGGGCCCGGCACACGACACAGCAGGTGCGCAGTGCGGGAGCGACGGCCAAGAGCATGAACCCTCCCCCCTCTGCGGGGGAGGGTGGCCTGCGGCGCAGGCCGGGAGAGGGGAACCACGCTTCCGGATGAGGCGGAACCGTTCTGACGGGCGCCCTCTGGATCAGCGTCGCGCTGCCCCTCTCCCGGCCCCTGCTGACGCAGGGTCCACCCTCCCCCGCAGAGGGGGGAGGGTTTTCGCGCGCGGTCGTCGCTCCCCTCAATACGGTACCCCACCCCGCCGCTTCTCCCGCAGCGCCTCCGCGTACCAGGTCAGCTCGTCGAGGAAGCGGCCGGTCGGACGCTCCAGCCAGGGCTGGAGCGGGCGGCCCTCCTCGTCCAGCGCCTTGTGCACCTCGGGAATCGGCAGGAGCGAGGGGATGCTCGGCGTGCCGAGCTCGCCCAGCATGGCGCGCAGCTGCATCGCCGCACGCACGCCGCCGTAGCGGCCGGCCGAGTAGCAGACGATCGCCGAGGGCCGCCAGAAATACTCCTCCAGGAAGTGGTCGAGGGTGTTGGACAAAGCCGGCGGGATGCTGTGGTTGTACTCCGCCGAGACCACCACGAAGCCGTCCGCCCGGCGGTACAGGGCGGCGAGCCGCTCCAGCGGCTCGGGCGCCTCGCCCGTCGGGTATTCCTTGTACATCCGCGTCAGCAACGGCAGGGCAAGCTCGGCCGGATCGACCAGCGGCGCCTCGTGGCCGCGGGATTCGAGGGCCTGGACCAGGTAGCGGGCGGCGCGCAGGCCGTTGCGCCCCTGGCGCACCGAACCGAGGATGACCGGGAACACGAGCGCCATGGCGGAACTCCGGGAAACGAGGATTCTTCCCGGAGTCTACAGCAAGTCCGCCAGGGTCTCACATCATCCCGAGCATCCGCGGCAGCCACAGCGAGATCGCCGGGACGTAGGTCACCACCACCAGGAAGATCAGCATGGTGAGCAGCCACGGCCAGACCGCGATGGTCAGTTCGGTGATGCCCATCCGGGTGATGCCGGACGCCACGTAGAGGTTGAGGCCGACCGGCGGGTGGCACATGCCGACCTCCATGTTGACTACGATCAGGATGCCGAAATGCACCGGGTCGATGCCGAGCTTGGCGGCGATCGGGAACAGGATCGGCGCCATGATCAGCACGATCGAGGACGGCTCCATCACGTTGCCGGCGACCAGCAGCAGGATGTTGACGATCAGCAGGAACACCACCCAGTTCAGGCCGGCCCCGGTGATCCAGCTCGCCATCGCCTGCGGGATCTGCTCGCTCGTCATCAGGAACGAGAACAGCACCGCGTTGGTGATGATGTAGAGCAGCATCGCGCTCATGTTGGCCGAATCGAGCAGCACCCGCGGCACGTCCTTCCAGGTCAGATCCCGGTAGACGAACAGCGCGATGACGAAGGCATAGACGGCGCTGACCGCCGCCGCCTCGGTCGGCGTGAAGGCGCCGCTGTAGATGCCGCCCAAGACCAGCACGATCAGCAGGAGGCCCCAGACCGACTTGCGGAACGCGACCCAGCGCTCGCGCCAGGTCGCCTTCGGCATCCGCGGATAGCCGAACTTGCGCGCCCGGTACCAGGTGGTGAAGCCGAGAAGTGCCGCCAGCATCAGGCCCGGGAACACGCCGGCGACGAACAGGGTCGAGATCGAGGCCGAGGAGACGCGCTGGCCGTCGGGCCCGGTCACCACCGCGCCGCTGGTCGCCACCGAGTACATCACCATGACGATCGAGGGCGGGATCAGGATGCCGAGCGCGCCCGAGGTGGTGATGACGCCGGCGCCGAAGCGCTTCGGGAACCCTTGCGCCACCATGGCGGGCAGGATGATCGAGCCGATCGCCACCACGGTGGCCGGGCTCGAGCCCGAGATGGCGGCAAACAGCGCGCAGGCCATCACGCCCGCGAGCCCCAAGCCCCCGTGCCAGTGGCCGATCATCGCGGTGGCGAAGTTGATCATCCGCCGGGCGACGCCGCCATGGGTCAGGAAGTTGCCCGACAGGATGAAGAACGGGATCGCCATGATCTCGAAGTTCTCGATTCCCGTGAACAGCTTGAGCGCCACCGCCTCGATCGGCACGGTGGTCATGGTGAACAGGAAGGTGAGCACCGAGAGGCCGAGCGCGATCGAGATCGGCATCCCGGTGAGCATCAGGGCGATGAGCAGCCCGAAGATGATGGCGGCGTTCATCGGGCGGTGCCTCCGGTGCGGGCTTCGGCAGCGAGGTCTTTACCCAGGTCTTCCGCGGCGTGCGGGCTCTCGACCACGCCCTCGACATGGCCCGGATCGTGGTGCGGCAGTTCCCCGGTGCGCCAGAAGCTCCAGGCGACCTGCAGGAAGCGGAAGCACATCAGCCCGGAGCCGAGCGGAATCGCCAGATAGACGACCCAGCTCGGAATCTCGAGGTCGGGCGTGGTCTGGTCGGTATCGACGAGGCCGTAGACGAAGCGCGCGCCCATGATGCCGACGATGGCGGTGAAGAGCGCGCCGCAGAACAGGCCGAACAGCACGATCCGGTTGCGCCAGGCGGGGGGCAGCTGGTTCACCGCCACGTCGACGCCGACATGGATGCCGGTGCGCACGCCGTAGGCCGCGCCGAACTTCGCCATCCAGACGAACATGTAGATGCACAGCTCCTGGGCCCAGGAGAGGTGGATCGCGGTGGTGATCGAATACAGGGCCGGGATGCCGGAGGCGTAGCGGTGAACGACGGCGACGAAGATCAGCAGCGTCGCGCCCGCCATCAGGCTCGCGATCAGGATCTCCTCGAGGCGGTCGAGGATGCGCAGGGGGTGCATGGAGTCTTCCCGGGAGGGCGGTCGGGGCGTCAGATCGTGTCGGCGTGGGGCCGGATTTCGCCTTCGGGCCGAATCTTGCCTTGGGGCCAAGCGAAGCGGATGGTGCCGTCGCGCAGGCCCGCCAGCACCACCTCGACGCCGCCGGATTTCACCATCCATTCGAGGCGGTGGTCGCGGTATTCGCGGCGGCGCCCGCCGGTGGTGTAGAGGTCGGCGGCTTCCGCCATCCGGGCCGCCGCGGCATCGAATTCCCGGAAGGTCTGCGCCACGGAGGGGCGCTCGCGCAGCCTTGCGTGCCAGCGCGCGAGCGGGCTGCCCGCCTCGGGTCCCATCCCGTAATGCACCGAGCGGTTGACCATCGGCGCCGCCGCCGCGTCGGCCCAGCCGAAGGCCGCGCCGCCGAACCACGCCGCCTCGCCGAGGCGGCCTGTGAGCCAGTCCTGCAGGGTCTTCGTCTGCGCCGCGGCCTGGCTGCGCAGGTGGTCGGCGAGCGCTCCCGTGGCGCGGCGGAACCACAGGATCTCGCCGAAGCCCCAGTTCACCGCCTCGTACTGGGTGTCGCAGACCTCCTCGGTCATGCGGGCCTCGGCGCGGGCGACGGGATCGCGCGGCAGCAGCGGCGGATCGGGCCAGCGTTCCTCGATGTATTCGAGGATCACGGTCGATTCGAAGAGGCTCGCCCCCCCGTCGACCAGGACCGGCACCTCCTGGCGCGGGTTGGCCTCCGCGAAGGGGCCGTCGCTCCGGCCGGTGCCGAAGGTCTCCGGCAGTTCGGTGGTGAAGGCCACGCCCTTCTCGCGCAGGGCGATCTTGACCTTCTGCGCATAGGACGAGAGCGGGTGCTCGTAGAGCAGCATGATCGTGGTTCCCCCCGGACCGTCTCGTTTATTGGGGGGCAGTGTCGCACGCGGCGGCGTGCAGCGGGAACCCGACGATGGTTGGGTTCCCGCCGCCGGGATGAGGATTGCTCGGGGGAGGACGGGACGCGCGATCGTCGATCGCGCCCACCGTCACTTCATGTTCGCGGTGAAAATACGGTCGAACTCGCCCGAGGCCTTCGCCAGGTGCAGCCACTGATCGACATAGGCCTTGAACACCGTGTCGCCGCGCGGCAGCAGGAAGCCCATCTCGCCGTATTGCAGGGGCTGGTCGGGATTCACCGCGCACAGGCCCGGATGCAGCTTCTCCTGCAGCTTCACCTCGACCGACTCGGCGACCATCACGTCGGCGCGGCCTTGCGCGATCTCCTGCCAGATGACGCGGTTGTCGGGGAAGAGCTGGATCTGCGCCTTGGCGAGGTTGGCGCGGGCGAACTTCTCGTTGGTGCCGCCGGGATTGACGACGACGCGGGTCGAGGGCTGGTTGATGGCGTCCGTCGTCTGGTACTTCGCGACGTCGTCGCAGCGGACGATCGGCGCCTTGCCGTTCACCAGGTACATCGTGCTGAAGAAGGCTTCGCGCTGGCGCGGCAGCGTCACCGAGATGCCGCTCATGGCGATGTCGCATTTCGCCTTGAAATCGGCCATCAGGTTCGACCACTTGGTCTGCACGAACACCGCCTCGGCGCCGAGCGATTGCGCGAGCGAGCGGCCGAGATCGATGTCGATGCCGACGAAGTCGTTGGCGCCGTCGGGCCTGTACGAGAATGGACGGTAATCCCCCGTCGTGCAGACGTTGAGGACCTTGCGCTCGATGACCTGGTCGAGGCGCGAGGGCTCCTCCGCCGCGAGGGCCTGCGTCGCCGCGAGCACCAGCATCGCACCCGTCACGATGCGCGACGCCATCGAACACACTGCCATGAACCTCACTCCCCATCGCCACGCCGGGTGGCGCGGCTCAGGTTAGGGAGGCGGAGGGAGGGCGTCCAGGTGTCAGGGGCGGAGACGGACAGGCATCCAAAGCCTGCCCACCGTCACGCCTCCTCGCTCGCCAGGATCGCGGCGTCCGCCGGGGCGTCGAGCGCGAAGACCAGCCCGTCCGGCCGGTAGTCGATCTCCGCCGTGCCGCCGAAATAGGCGCTCAGCGTGCGCTCGATGAGGGCGCTGCCGAAGCCGCGCCGGGCCGGCGCCGTCACCGGCGGGCCGCCCTGCTCGCGCCAGTCGAGCCGGAACCGCGCCTCCGGCCCCGTCCCCTCCTCGTGCCAGCGGACATCCACGATCCCCGTATCGTTCGACAGCGAGCCGTATTTCGCCGCGTTGGTCGCCAGTTCGTGCAGCGCGAGGGCGAGGGCGACGGCGAGTTGGGGCTGCAAGGTGAGGGCGGGCCCGGCGAGCCGGATCCGCTTGCCGATCGATCCATGCGGGGACAGGGCGCCCTCGATCAGCTGGCGCAGGTCGGCCGAGCGCCAGGCGGCGTTGGTGAGTACGTCGGTGGCGGTGCCGAGCGCCACCAGCCGCGCCGACAGGGACTCGCCGGCATTCCGCAGGTCGGTGGCGTTGCGCAGGGTCTGCCGCGTGACAGACTGCACCACGGCGAGCACGTTCTTGAGCCGGTGGGCGAGCTCGCCGTTGAGGAGCCGCAATTCCTCCTCGGCTGCTTTATGGGCGCGGAAGTCGCGGGTCACCGTGCCGGTGCCGACGACACGCCCCTCGCCGTCGGTGATCGGGAAGGCCGAGTACAGGACCGGGATCGCCGCCCCGGTGCGGAAATGGCGGAAGGTCAGCTCGCCCGACCAGTGGCCGTCGCACTCCACCGCCGCCAGCATCTCCGCCATGACCGTGTCGACCTGCTCCGGGGGGAGGAAGTCGGTGATGGTCAGATCGGCGAGATCGGCGCGGTCGAGGCCGACCATCCGCCGGGCGGCGTCGTTGAGATAGAAGACCCGGCCGTCGGTCCGCGCCATGCCGATGAAGTCGGTACTGTTCTCGGCCAGCCGCACGAAGCGGTCGCGCTCCTCCTCGCTCTCGCGCAGGGCCGTGATGTCGCGCGAGACCGACAGGATGCGGTCGAACGTGCCATCGGGGTTGCGGATCGGGCTGAGCGCCACGTGCCACCATTTCGGCGTGCCCCGCATCGTGCAGGCGCGGCCGACGAAGCTCCGCGCGCGTCCGGCGCGGGCGGCGGCCAGGGCGGCGACGGCCTCCTCATGCCCCTGGCCGGCCCAGAAATCGGGCCAGTGGCAGCCGTGGATCGCGTTGAAGTCGCTCACCTCCATCACCTGCTGGCCGCCCTCGGACATGAAGGTCAGCCGCCCGTCGAGGTCGAGCACCTTGATGCAGTCGGTCGAGCTGGCGAGGATGCTCTCCAGGAAGGCCTCGCGCTCCGCCGAGGCCGCCGCGCTCCGCCTCAGCTCGGCCTGCGACGTCTCCGCTTCGACGAGCGCGTGCCGCAGGGCGACTACCAGCCCGACCACCCCGGCCGTCGTGACGACGAACACCGCCGAGGCGACCGATTGCGTGAGCGACAGGACGCCGACGGGCGGCGCGGCGAGGAGCGCGATGCCGGTGCAGGCCGCCGACAGGAGAGTGGCCCACAACCCGGCGCCGCCCCCGAGCAGCAGGGCGATGAGGATCACGGCGGGCGTGAACAGGAACCACGGGGCGAATTCGGAGAAGACCAACGCGTGAAGCAGCGCGATGCCGCCGACGGCGAGGACCGGGACGCCGTACCGCACCGGGCGGGAGGGCCGGCGCGCGACGATCAGGGCGCGCAGGCGATCGAGAAGGCCGCGCAGGCGAATGTCCAGTCCCGTTCGACCCATGAGGCGCGCCGACTCAAGCCCCGCTCTGACGCAAGACCTGCCTTGACGCAGGTGTCACGGGCATCCCGTCCCGCGATCGGGTGCCTCTAGCACGATTTTACTAGGTGCCTCCAGGGCGGCGGAGCGCCGGAGGATCGGACCGGTTCCGGTTTACCACAGCAAAGGATGCCGGAATACCTCCACCCAGTTCCCCACCTCGACCCCGGTCACCGCCTCCGGCAATTCGGCGAGGCCGTCGCTGCCGGTGAGCGAAGACAGCAATCCGGCGCCGTCGCGGGGAAACTTCACCGCCTCCACCACCCCATCGGCACCCCGCCGCAGCGAAACGCGGACATATTCCCGCCGCCCGGCCTTCTTGGCGTAGCGGAAGGCGGCGCGGGCGGGCTGGCTCGGAGGAGGGTCGAGCAGGGCGCCGCCGAGGCGGGCGAGCAGCGGGCGGACCACGACGAGCAGGGTGACGTAGACCGCCACGGGATTGCCCGGCAGGCCGACGAAGGCGGCGTCGCCGATCAGCCCCAGGGCGACGGGACGGCCGGGCTTGATCGCCAGCCGCCAGAACACCAGCCGGCCCGCGGCCTCCACCGCCGCCTTGACGTGGTCCTCCTCCCCGGTCGAGACGCCGCCCGAGGTGACGATGAGGTCGTGACCGGCGGCCGCCGCCTTGAGGCGGTCGGGCAGGAGGGCGGGATCGTCGCGCAGGATGCCGAGATCGCTCACCTCCGCCCCGAGGCGGCGCAGCAGCGCGACGAGGAGGATGCGGTTCGAATCGTGGATCGCCCCCGGCCGCAACGGGGCGCCCGGCTCGGCGAGTTCGTCGCCGGTCGAGAACACCGCGACCCGCAGGCGGCGGCGCACGGCGAGGCGGGCGTGGCCGGTCGCGGCGGCGAGCGCGAGGTCGGGCGGGGTCAGCCGGCGGCCGGCGGGGATCACGATGCTGCCGCGCGCGACGTCCTCGCCGGAAAGCCGCCGGTTGGCGCCAGGTTTCAGGCCCGACGGCAGCGCGACCGCCTCGCCCTCGCGCCGCACGTCCTCCTGCATGAAGACGGTGTCGGCGCCGGGGGGCATCGGCGCACCGGTGAAGATCCGCATGGCCGAGGCACCGACGAGGGCGGCCTCCGGCACGGCACCGGCGGGCAGGCGGCCGCGCACAGGCAGCACGGTCTCACGGCCCGGGGCGAGATCGGCGAAGCGCACGGCGTAGCCGTCGACGGCGGAATTGTCGAAGGGCGGCAGGTCGAGGCCGGCGAGAACGTCCGCTGCGGCGATGCGACCGTCGGCATCAGTCAGGGGCACGGTCTCGATCCCGGCGAGCACCGGCAACCGCTCGCCGACGAGGGCGGCGGCGTCCTCGACCGAGAGCAGCGGGCCGCCGAAGGCGAAGCAGTCGTCAGTCAGCTGCGCCATGGGCAAGCCTCTCCAGGACCGCGGCGAGGGGCTCCGACCGCGCCAGCACGATATCGGCGACCGCCTCCACCGCGTCGAGGGGGACGATCGGCCGACCGGCTTCCGGGAAGGGATGGTCGCTCGCCACCGCGACGATGCGGGGATCATCCGGATGCAGCGGCGGGCGGCCGTTGGCGTGGCGGTAGACCTCGAGCTTCGGATGCGGCTCGCGCTTGAACCCCTCGATCACCGCGAGGTCGCAACGGGCGAACCGGCGCAGCAGGTCGGGCAGGCGCATCTCCTCCTCGACTTCTTGGATCTGCACGACGCGGCGACGCGACGAGACGATCACCTCGCAGGCCCCCGCCTCGCGGTGGCGGAAGGAATCCTTGCCCGGCCGGTCGACGTCGAACTCGTGGTGGGCGTGCTTGAGCGTCGCCACGCGCAGGCCCCGGGCGCGCAGGGCCGGGATCAGCCGGACGAGGAGCGTCGTCTTGCCGGCGCCGGACCAGCCGGCGAGCCCGATCACGCGCATGAGGCGTCTCCCGCCCGGGTGAAGCCGAGATCGGCCAGGTCGGCGGCGAGGCCTCGATCGTCGAGGAGGCCCAGGAAGATTGCGAGCGCGGGCTCGTCGCGGCGCGCCTCGCGGTAGGCGAAGTCGTAATGCTCCTCGGTGAGCGGCAGGAACCCGAGGCCGTAATCGCGCGCGACCGTGGAGATCGCCACGCCCCAATCCGCCCTCCCCTGCGCCACCGCCGCCGCGACGGCGTTGTGCGACCGCGGCTGGTTCCAGTAGCCGGCGGGCCGGGCGCCGTTCAGGAGCCCGTCGACGAGCGCCCGGGTGCCGGCGCCGGTGTTGCGGTTGACCATCACGGCCGCGTCGTCGGCGATGAGCCCGGTCACGGCACCTTGCGCCGACGATCCCTCGAAGCGGGCATCGCCCTTGCGGAACACCACGCCCTGCAGCCGGCGCCAGCCTGGGGCCAGGGCGAGGCCGGGGGTGAGGTAGGGTTCGTTGTAGCGCCCGGTCTCGGGATCGAGCAGGTGCATGGCGGCGAGGTCGCATTCGCCGCGGCGGAGTGCGGCGAGGCCTCCGGCGGAGCCGACCCAGAGGGTACGGGCCGAGACGCCCCGCCCCGCGAGGTGCCCGACCAGCCGGTCGAGGCCGAGGCAGTGGCTGCCGACGATCGTCAGGTCCGGCGGGCGCCCCGCCCGGCCGATCCGGGAGACCCGCACGATCTCGCCGGCCTCGAGCCCCGCGCGGGTCGCCGGCACCGCGAAGAAGCCGTCCGCCTGCGAGAAGGCCGTGACGGCGCCCGAGCCCTTGGCGAGCGGCAAGGCCACCAGACCATCAGTTCCGCGGGAGAGCGCCGTCATCACGTATTCGGTGCGGCCGAGCTCGGACCGTAAGCGCTGCGGCAGGCGCGCCTCGATGCTGTCCTCCTCCCGGGGGGCCAAGCCGGCGAGCGCCCGGATCAGCGGCACCACGAATTCGTGGAAGGTGAACATCGCCGAGGTCGGGAAGCCCGGCAGCACCACCACCGGCACGGCGCCGATCCTGGCGAGGCAGAGCGGCTTGCCGGGCTTCAGCGCCACGCCGTGGACCAGGATGCCGGGTTCGCCGAGCCGCGACAGGATCCGGTGCGAGACGTCGCCGGCCCCCTTCGAGGTGCCGCCCGACAGGACGACGAGGTCGGCGCACGCGAGAGCTTTCCTCAAGGCGCCTTCGAGCGCCGCCTCGTCGTCCGGCACGATGCCGCCCGGGACCGCGACGCCGCCATTCTCGGTCACGCTCGCCGCCACGATGGCGCCGTTCGAATCGTAGAGCCGGGCCGGGCCGAGCGGGGTTCCGGGCGCCACCAGCTCGTCGCCGGTGGAGAGCACCGCGACGCGGGGCCGGCGCACCACCGGGACCTCGGCGAGGCCGCAGGCGGCGAGCATCCCGATCTCCCGGGCGGTGACCAGGGTCGAGCGGCGCAGGACCGTCTCGCCCCGCGCCATGTCGGCGCCGGCATAGCCGACGAACCGGCCCGGGCCGGCCGGCTGGCCCAGGGCGATCGCCGGCTCCGGGCCGTCCTCGAACTCGGTCGCCTCGATCATCACCACCGCATCGGCGCCGCGGGGCAGCACGCCGCCGGTGGCGATCGGGGTCGCGGTGCCGGGGCCGACGGTGAGCCCCGGCGCGACCCCGCAGGCCAGGATCTCGGTGTTGAGGACGAGGCGGCGCGGCTCCGCCTCGCTCGCCCCCTCGGTATCGGCGCTGCGCACCGCGAACCCGTCCACCAGGGCGCGGTCGAAGGGCGGCACGTCGATCGGCGAGGCGATGTCGGCGGACAGCACCCGCCCCAGGGCCTCGTGCAGCGGCACGGTCTCGGGCAGCAGGGCCGCGTGCGGCACGGCCTCGCGCCAACGCGCCATCGCCTCGTCCCGGCTCACCACCGCCAGGAACTGCTCCTGGCGCGAGGCGGCGGCGAGGCGCGCGAGGAAGGGGTCGGCGGGAGGCAGGGTCACAGCGGCAGCACCTCGACAGGGGTCCCGGCGGGATATCCCTCATGGGCCGGCGGCACCAGCAGGACGGCATCGGCCCGGGCGAGCCGGTGCAGCGGAAGTTCGGCCCCGCCGAGGGGTTCGGCGCCCGCCGGTCCGCGGCGCAGGAACACCGCCTCGGCGAGCCCGATGACGGAGGCGACCTTGCGGGTGAGCGGCAGGAGCAAGAGGGCGTCCGGCACGGCGCCGGCAAGAGCGGCCATGAGCGGCCGGCCCAGCGCGAGCCAGGCGGCGAGCGCCGCGTCCGGCCGGCCCGGCAGCAGCAGCACCGGCCGCCCTGCCGCCTCGCCGAAGCCGGCGCTCTCGCCGGGCCGCAGGGCGATGCCGTGGGCGTGGAGCCGCCCGGCCCGCGCGAGGGCGGCCGCGCTCGCGTCGCGCCGTCCGGGCCCGGTGCCGCCGATCACCGCGACGGCATCGGCCCCCGGCACCCGCATGGCCGCCGCGAGGGCGTCGGCCCCCGCCGGCCGCGCCACGATTTCGGCGCTGCCGCCCCGGGCGGCGATCCAGGCGCGCAGGACCGGCGCCAGGGTGTCGGGCTCGGCGACGAGAAGCCGCCAGTGCGGGCGGCGCACGGCCACCTGACCGAAGCCATCGGCCGCCAGGGCGAAGGCGTGGAGCACGGTCACCCGCTCGCCCGCGGCGAGGATCCGGGTCCCCGGCGGGAGTTCGGCGCCGGGGGCCCGCGTCCCCTCCCCGGCCACGGCCTCGGCCTCGATTTCCCGCAGGTCCGCGCTCAGCGCCGCGTTTGCCAGCAAGTCGGCACTCAGCGCCGCGTTTGCCAGCAAGTCGGCACTCAGCGCCGCGTTTGCCAGCAAGTCGGCACTCAGCGCCTCCGGCGGCAGCAGCGCGTCGGCGCCGGGAGGAAGCGCGTCGCCGGCCTCGACCCAGGCGGGGAGCCGCGCCAGCCGCACCGGCGCGTAGGGCGAGGCGCCGGTGGTCTCCGCCGCGCTCACCGCCCAGCCGTCGCGGAGCGCGATCCGCTCCGCCGGCCGGCCGGCCTCGACCACGACGTCCCGGGCCGCCGCGGCGCCGACGGCCTCGTCCGGGCTCGCGGTCACGGGCGCGACCGGGCGCGCGAGGGCGGCGAGCGCCGCCACCGCCTCCGCGACGGGCATCAAGGCGGTCGTGGACGCCCGCGGGATCACCGGCGGGTGCCCTGGTGGAGTGAGGCCATGCGGCTGTCCTGGTCCCGGGACGGAGGGCCGAGCCGATGGGCCAAGCGCCGGCCGGGATCAAGGTTTCGTCGCCGGGCGGAGGACCAGACGGAGAAAATGTCGCGGAAGGCCGCGTCCCTCCGCAGGATCGTCCCGGCACACTCGAGAATGCTCCGGCCTCACGAGCGCAACGACCTGCAGCGACTACGAAGGAGCGGCCCGCTCCGCCGCCCCGATATCGGCATCGGTCACCGCCTCGATCGGCTTGCCGATCTTGAGCGCCCGGGTCGGCTGCCCGACGCACATCAGCAGGATCACCGTCTCGGTGTCCGGGCAGCCGGGATCGGCGCAGGCGATCTCGTTGACCGAGAGCGCGTCCTCCTCCGCGAGCGCCAGGATCCGCCGCGCCCGCTCGGCGAGCGCGTGGCGCGCCGAGGCCTGTTCCCGGGCCCGGAGGCGCAGGGCCTTGAGGCTCTGGAACAAGGCCGGCTCAGGCCGCGCTCGCGCCCCAGGCCGGGAACGGATCCGGCAAGGTGTGGTCCGCTCTCACCGGTCCGTGCTCCGGGCCGACGAGGCAGGCATCGAGGGCGTGCCGGATCGCCGCCTCGTCGAACCCGGTGCCGATGAAGACGAGTTCCTGGCGCCGGTCGCCCCACGCGTCGCTCCAGTGCCGCATGAGCATCTCGCGCGATTCCGGGTCGTTGGGCCACCGCGCTTGCGGCACCGCGGCCCACCAGCGGCCGAGCGGCGTCACCCGCGCGGCGGCGCCGGCGAGCGAGAATTCCCCGACCCAGTCCGGCCGGGTCGCGAACCAGAGATGGCCCTTGGCCCGGATCAGCCCCGGCCAGGTCTCCTTGGTGAAGGCGTCGAACCGTGCCGGGTGGAACGGCCGGCGCGCCCGGTAGACGAAGGAGTGGATGCCGTATTCCTCGGTTTCGGGCACATGCTCGGCGGCCCCGTAGAGTTCCTTGAACCAGAGCGGATGGGTCTGCGCCCGCTCCTCGCTGAACAGGCCGGTCTCCAGGACGGTGCCGAGCGGCACCCGGCCGAACCCGGCCTCGACGATCCGGGCATCGCCGTTGAGGCCGCGCACCACCTTGCGCACGAGGTCGCGCTGCTCCGCCGAGACGTCGCCGGCCTTGTTGATCACCACCACGTCGGCGAACTCGATCTGCTCGACGAGCAGGTCGACCAAAGTGCGGGTATCCTCCTCGCCGGCCGTCTCGCCGCGGTCGCGCAGGAAATCGTGCGAGCCGTAATCGCGCAGCAGGTTCACCGCATCGACCACCGTGACCATGGCGTCGAGGCGGGCGACGTCGGACAGGGACGCCCCGTCCTCGGCCCGGAACGAGAAGGTGCTGGCGACCGGCAGCGGCTCTGAGATGCCGGTGCTCTCGATCAACAGGGCGTCGAAGCGGCCCTCCTCGGCGAGGCGCCGCACCTCCCGCATCAGGTCGTCGCGCAGGGTGCAGCAGATGCAGCCGTTGGTCAGCTCGACCAGGCGCTCGTCGGTCCGCGACAGGCCGGCCTCACCCGCCCGGACGAGGTCGGCGTCGATGTTCACCTCGCTCATGTCGTTCACGATGACCGCGACCCGGCGCCCCTCGCGGTTGGCGAGCACGTGGTTGAGGAGCGTCGTCTTGCCCGCCCCGAGGAAGCCGGACAGGACGGTGACGGGCAGGCGGGGATCTTGCGAGCGGGGATCTTGCGAGCGGGGATCTTGCGGGCGGGAATCTCGCGGCCGAGCGGCGGTCGAATGGTCGAGCATGGATGGGCACCTCCAAGTTTGTAACAATATAACATCACTCGTTCTGTCAAGCCGGCGGGTGCCGTGGCGTTCGGGCGCCTTCCCGGCCGGGGATCCGGGCGCGTAGACCCGTCCCGCCCTCTCCGGACCCTCTCCCGCATGTTCCTCCCGCCCCGCCTCGCCCTCGCCGCCCTCGCCTGCCTTCTCGCCGTCACCGCCCGCGCCGAGGCGCCGATGCGCGGCCATGGCGGGCCGGTGCGGGCGCTGGCCGTGACGGCGGATGGCCGCCAGGCGCTATCGGGCAGCTTCGATTCCTCGGCGATCCTGTGGTCGATCGAGGATGGCGCGGCGCTCCGGGTGCTGCGGGCCCATGACGGGGCGGTGAACGCGGTGGCGCTCCTGCCCGATGGCGGGCTCGTCACCGGGGGCGAGGACGGGCGGATCGCCCTGTGGCGCGAGGGCGACGAACCGGAGCGGATCGTCGCCGCCCATGCCGGCCCGGTCTCCGGCCTCGCCGTGGCGCCGGACGGGCGGTGGATCGCGTCGTCGTCCTGGGACGGCACCGCCCGGATCACGCCCCTCGACGGTTCTCCCGCCCTGGTGCGGGAGGGCCACAAGGGCAACGTCAACGGCGTCGCCTTCCTGCCCGACGGGCGCCTCGTCACCGCGGGCTACGACGCCACGGTCCGGATCTGGCCGGAGACCGGAGCGCCGCTCACGGTCCAGCTCGAATCACCGGTCAGCGCGGTCGTGGCCGCCCCCGACGGCGAGATCGCGGCGGCGGGCGCCGACGGGACGCTGCGCCTGATACGGTCCGATGGCGGCATCCGGGCGGGCGTGGAGATCGGCCCCCGGCCTCTGGTGGCCCTGGCGCTCTCGCCCGACGGGCGCCGGCTCGCCGCCGCGACGGTCGGCGGCGCGGTGGCGATCGTCGACCGGGCGGAGGCGCGGGTGCGCCTCACCCTGGTCGGGCCCGGCCTGCCGGTCTGGTCGCTGGCCTTCCGCGGTCCGGACGAGCTCGTCACCGGCGGCGGCGACCGGCTGGTGCGCCGCTGGGACCTCCGTACGGGCGAGCCGATCGGCCCGCTCGCCATGGCCCGCCCGGCGGATCCGCTGGCGGCCTTCGCGGGCGACCGGGGCGCCGCGGTGTTTCGCGCCTGCGAGGCCTGCCACACCCTGACGCCCGACGGCGGCAACCGCGCCGGACCGACCTTGTACGGCGTGTTCGGCCGCCGCATCGCGACGGTGCCGGACTATCCCTATTCCCCGGCCTTCCGGCGGCTCGACATCGTGTGGACGCCCGAGACCGTCGCCCGCCTGTTCGAGATCGGCCCCGCCCGCTTCACCCCCGGCACCAAGATGCCCGAGCAGACGATCGGCGCGGCGGAGGACCGGGCGGCCCTGGTGCGGTTCCTGGAGCGGGCGACGCGGTGAGCCTCAGCCCTGCCGCGCCCGGATGTAATCCTCCGAGGTCTTCGGCCGGTTCTCCGCCGCCGCATGCGGGTCGAAGCCCTCGTCGAGGACGTGCGAGACCCGGCAGGTGTCGCACATCATCAGCGCCTTGATCCGCTCCTCGCCGGCCGGACCGGCGAACATCCAGTGGCGATCACGCAGGCGGCCGACTACCCGCTCGACGGTGCTGCGGGTGCCGAACGCCTTGCCGCACGCGATGCAGTCGAACGGCTCCTCCTCCTTGAGGACCCGGCGCGGCGCCGCCCAGGCGGCGAAGTCGAGCTGCGGCACGAGGCCGATCGCGTCCTCCGGGCAGGTCGCGGCGCACAGGCCGCATTGCACGCAGGCGCTCTCCGCGAAGGTCAGGCGCGGGCGGTCGGGATCGTCGGCGAGCGCTCCCGTCGGGCAGGCGCCGACGCAGGCGTGGCACAGCGTGCAGGCTTCCGCCTTGAAGGCGAGGCCGCCGAAGGGCGCGCCGGCATCGAGCGGCACCCGGTCGACGGGACGCGGCGCGGCGTGGTGCAGCTCCGAGACCGCGAAGCGCAGGACGCCCCGCACGTCGCCATCCGGCATGAAGCCCGACGGTGCGGGTGCGGGCGTGCCGCGGGCACCAGCGGCCAGGGCCTCCCCCAGCGCGTCCGGGTCGTCGGTCTCGATCAGCGAGACGACCGTGCCGCCCGCCTCCGCCCCGTAGCCGAGGGCCTGGGCCACCGCGTCGAACCGGGCGGCGTTGCGGACGAGCGCCGCGATGTCGTGCTTCGGCCTGGCCCGGCCGAGGAACCGCACGGCGCTCGCGCCGTAGGCGAAGGCCGCCGCGATCGTCTCGGGCCCGACCTGGGTCACCTCGTTGACCGGAAACGGCAGCACGTCGGCCGGCAGCCCATCGCCGAAGCGGGCGAGCGCGTCGATCAGGGGCGCGCCATGGGCCTCGTCGTGGACCAGCAGCACCGGGGCCGTGCCGCCGGCCTTGTGGAAGGCGACGAGCAGGGTGCGCAGGCGCCGCATCAGCGCGTCGGCCGGCGGCACGGCATAGGCCGCGGCCCCGGTCGGGCAGACGGAGGCGCAGGAGCCGCAGCCGGCGCAGACATGCGGGTCGATCGCCACGTGGTCGCCGGCCGGGGCGATGGCGCCGGTCGGGCAGACGTCGAGGCAGCGGGTGCAGCCGGTGATGCGCGAGCGCGAATGGGCGCAGAGATCGGCGTGGACGTCGACGAAGCGGGTCTTGTCGAACGTACCGACGAGGTGGGAGGCCTCGAACAGCGCCCGCTCGACCGCCGCCGCGTCGCGCGGATCGGCGCGCAGGTAGCCGCTGCGCAACTCGTGCGCCGGGAAGAGCGGCGTGCCGCCGGTGAGATCGACGACGATGTCGCAGGTCGAGGTCGCCCCGTCCCGGGCCGGCCCGAAGGCGAGTGTCCGCCGCGAGGAGGGCAGCGGCAGGGCGGTGTCGTCGACCCGCAACGAGAAGGCACCGAGATGGCCGGTGGCGGCCCGCACGGTGCCCTTCAGGACCGGGATCTCGCCGGAGCGCGGCGGCGCCACCTCGCCGGGCCGGGAGAGCAGCACCGTCACGTCGAGATGGTCGGAGAGGCGCGCTCCGGCCTCGATCGCGACCTCGTCGCGGCCATAGACCAATGCCACGCCCCGGCTCTCGAAGCTCACGCTCGAAGGCGTCGGCATCGGCTCGGCGGCCGCCGCCAGCAGGGCCGCCATCTTGGGGCCCGCCCGGTGCCCGTCCGCCGACCAGCCGGCCGTCTCGCGGATATTGGCGAAGGCGACGCGGTCCTCGGCGCCCAGTTCCTCCGCCACCTCGCGGAAGAGCGGCGCCTTGAGGGTGCAGGACACGGTGACGGGAGCGCCCGAGGCCATCGCCGTCCGCACCCGTTCCAGTTCGCGGCCGCAGAGCTGGTCGCCCGTCTCCAGCCGCCCGCCGCAGGCCTTGCCGATCGCCGCCGCATCGAGGGGCATGCTGCCCTCGCAGGAACAGGCGATCACGATCCGATCCGACACCACAGGATTCTCCGACCGGGCACGCGCCCCCAGGCTCCGGGAACCGGGGCCGATGGGAACCGGACGCTTAGGCCCTGGGGCGTCATGCCCCTTGTTCACCGCTCCAGCGCTATATACGAGCCGTTCAAAAGAACGACCCGACACGTGCGCGCAGGCAACGCCTTCTCCATCATGAGTTTCGTCGATTCCCCCGGCCTGATGCTGCCCCCTTCCTTCCGGCCGCTGCGCCTGCCGGCGGCGGCCGGGACGGCGCATGACCGGGCCTGCGCTCTCGCGGCGGGCGACGACGGGGCCGCCGGCACCCTCGTGCTCGGCGCCCGGCCCGGCACCGTGGCGGTGGCGGTGGTGCTGGCGCCCGAGGAGCCGCTGGCGGCCGCCCGACGGGTCGGGCTCGTCGGCCTCGTCGCGCTCGCCGAGGCGGTCGGCAGCCACGCCCCGCCCGACAAGCCGGTGACGCTGGACGCGGCCGGCACCCTGTTCTTCGACCGCGCCCGCCTCGGCGGCGGGCGCCTGGCCTGGTCCCGGGATTGTCCCGACGACGCGGTACCGGACTGGCTGGTCTTCTCCTGGATGCTGATCGCCTCGAAGCGCGAGGCGGGCGATCCCGGCCACACGCCCGATTCGACCTCGCTGGAGGAGGAGGGGTTCGAGGCCGGTCCCGACGCGCTGGTCGAGAGCTTCGCCCGACACCTGCTGCGCGGGCTCTCGCTCTGGGCCGAGGACGGGCCCGACGCCGCGCTCGCGCGGGCGCGGGACCATCTCGACGCCGATCCCGCGACGCTCCGCCTCGACGGGAGCGGCTGGTTCGATCCCGCCCGGGGGGGCCCGCGCCTGTGAGCTTCAAGCTTCCCCGCACCCTGCGGCTCGACCCCTCCGACACCCTGGTCTTTCCCCGTGCCGCGCCGCCCGGCGAATGGGCGGTGACCGGCAGCTTCCTGTTCCTCGACGGGGATCCCATCGCCCTCGCCGGCAAGGAGCGGGCGGCGTTCCGGGCCGGCTTCGTCGGCATCGATTCCTTCGGCTTCTCGACCCTGGTGGTGGTGAGCGCAGCGAGCGCGGCCGAGCGCGACGCCGCGACCGAGGCGCTGGCGACCCAGTTCCAGGCCCGCCTCGGCGCGCCGGACCGGGCGAGCGCGCTCGCGGCGGCCCGGGAGGAGATCGCGGTGGCCGAATCGCTCTGCGGTCCGCCGGTCGGCACGGTGCTGGCGCTGCACCGGACGCTGGAGGAGGGCGAGATCCGCGAGCGCTTCCGGGCTTTGCGCCCGCGGGAGGGGGCCGTGCCGGGCTCCGACCGGCGCCACGCCTACGCTCGCGCCTTCGACTTCTACGAGACCGACGACGAGCCGGAGGAGCGGGTCGATCTGGCGGGATTGCTCGCCGGCAGGCCGGACGGCGATCCGCGATGATGGCCGGTTCGGCGCGGGTGAGTGGACGTCATCCCTTCCACGACCTCATCCTGAGGTGTTAGTCCATCGAAGATGGACTGACCTCGAAGGAGGGCTCCAGAACTCGCTGAGATCCCTGGAGCCCTCCTTCGAGGCTCCCGTTGGTCGCACCTCAGGATGAGGTCACGGATGGGATACCCGGTCTCCTAGGTCATCTTTAGAACCCCTCCTCGAACCGGCTCCGAATCCCCACCATGCCTGAATTCTGGGTCTCGAGCGGCCATCACCTCACCCGGCGCGACGCGGGCGGCGGACTCGTCGTCACCGACGAGTTGCTGCTGGCCTATCTCGCGCGCCCCGAACTGGTGCCGCCGGACGAGGCCTGCGACGCCGAGCGGGCGCTTCACGCCGCGCTCCTCGGCCATCCCCGCCGCCCGGTCGCGCCGGCCGAGATCGCGGCGATCACCGACGCGGATGCGCGGGAAAACTGGGAGGTCATCCTCGCCTTCCGCGACCGCCTGCTCGCCGCCCGCTCCGTCGAGGCGGCCTATCTCGATCTCGTGCGGCGGGGCGTCTCGGGCACGCCGCCGCTCTTCCTCAACCAGCTCGTCCACCTCATCTTGCGCAACGCGCTCGATGCTTGCGACGATCCCTATACGTTGCGCGCCGCCGAGCTGTTCTTCCGTCCGCAGCGGGCCTCCGTCACCGACGGCGCGCTGCTGCTCGCCGATGCCGAGCTGATCGACGAGGCGGAGGGCGCGCGCGGGCAATCCCCCCTCGTGGCGATGCTGGGGCGCGAGCCGGTCTCCGAGCTCGACGTGCTGACGGCCGAGAATGCCTGGACCTACTGGAGCCGGTCCGACGCCTTCAGCATGGCGCTCAACCTCGGCTCCGATCCGAAGAGCCGCGAGGGGCTGGCCCGGGCGATCGAAGCCTTCGTCCGCCACCTGCTGGCGGTCGAGGTGGCGGTGGCACCGATCCCGGCGATCGAGGACAAGGACTGGCGCTGGTTCGTCGGGCTCGACCAGGAGGGCACGCGGATCGGCAACGCGCTGTGGCGCGGCGAGCCCGTCGATGCCGCCGCCGGTGAGCGGGTGATCGCCCTGTTCCGTCTGACGATCCTCGATCCGACCCGGGCCGATCCGCGGGTCGGCGACCGGCCGGTCTACCTGCTGCTCGCCATGGCGCCGGACCGGACCGTGACGCTGAAGCCGCAGAACCTGATCGCCGGCCTGCCGGTTGTCGTGACGGGAGAGGCCTGATGAGCACCCAGCTGATCGCCGTCGGGGTCGTCGTCGCCAGGCGCAAGCTGAAGGGGCCGTGGGCGAGCCATGCCTGGTTGCCCGTGGCGGTGCTGCCGGGACAGCCCGGCACCGCGCCCTGGACCCGCCTCTCGGCCTCGGAGGACGAGGAGACGTTCTATGCCGGTGCCTACGAGGTCGAGCTGCACCCGGCCGAGACGGCGCATTACGGCGACAACCTCGCGGCGGCGCAGCCCTCGCTCTGGGTGGCCCTGCGCGAGACCGGCCCCGACACCTACGCCGTCGCCACCGTGACGGCCGATCCCTACGAGGGCGAATCCCTGGCGGAGGGCATCGGCGAGATCGTCGAGGCGGTGCCGATGCCGCCCGAGATCCAGGCCGAGGTCGGCGCCTTCTACCGGGCGTTCCACGTCGAGCGGGTCTTCCACAAGCGCAAGCGCGACCGGGCCGACCCGGAGGCGCTCGCCCGCCAGGGAGGCGGCGCGCGGCGCCGGCCGGAGGAGCCGTGAGCGACGGCTTCCTCGCCCGCTGGTCGCGGCGCAAGCGCGACGAGGCGCGCCGGCCCGCGGATATTCCCACCGTCGCGCCGGAAACCGCAATGCCGGCCGGGGCGCCGGCTGAGGACGAAGCCTCCCTCAGCCCCGAAGAACTGGCGCAACTCCCATCGCTCGACGCGCTCACCGCCGCGACCGACCTGACCCCCTTCCTGCGCACCGGCGTGCCGCGGGTTCTGCGCAACGCGGCGTTGCGCCGGATGTGGTCGATCGACCCGACGATCCGCGACTTCGTCAGCGAGGCGCGGGAATACGCCTATGACTGGAACACCCCCGGCGGCGTGCCGGGCACCGGCGGCGCGATCTCGGCCGAGGACGTGCGGGCGATGGTCGAGAAGGTGTTCGGGGGGGTGGAAGAGACGCCTCCCTGCGCCGATTCCGGCGAAGCGGGCATTTCCGAAAATGGCGCGCCTCTCCCCTCTCCCCGCGGGCGGGGAGA
Organism: Methylobacterium sp. SyP6R; assembly: GCF_019216885.1. Lineage (NCBI taxonomy): Bacteria > Pseudomonadati > Pseudomonadota > Alphaproteobacteria > Hyphomicrobiales > Methylobacteriaceae > Methylobacterium > Methylobacterium synurae. Next base: position 2,323,990 of record NZ_JAAQRC020000001.1, read on the forward strand.
GGGCTTCACCCCCCTTGCCGGGGGTGAAGCGAGCAGAGAACCGCAGGTTCGCCGCGAGGGTGAGGGGGTTTCGACGAGTGAGACAGTTCCGGTAATTCCCCCTCCCCCCACAGAACTCGGGCTTGCCCGAGTTCTGCATCCGAGCATCCAAGTCGGGCATGCCCGACTTGGATTGGGGGAGGGTGGCCTACGGAGTAGGCCGGGAGAGGGGCAGCGCGACGCTGATCCAGAGGGCGCCCTTCATCATGGGCGCGACTTTTCCGGAAGCGGCGTCCCCTCTCCCGGCTCGCTCCGCTCGCCACCCTCCCCCGCAGAGGGGGGAGGGGAAAACCTGCGTCTTTTCCCTTTCCCGGACAGCCCTGTGCCCACGGGGGTTGGGATTGCGCACCAAACTCCACAGTTCTCGTCCGTGGCAGAGAGTGGCCGCAACCACCCCGAACCACCCCCCGAGCCCCCCTCCCCACCCCGCCTGCGACGCCATGGCGGGGCCCTGCCGATTTGAAGCGTTAGAAAGTCGAATTGCGCTCGATCGAATCCCCGCTATGGTGCCGGCAACGGGACGTTGCATCCTCCAAACGAAGGAGAGGCTCGAGGGCCGGCAGGCCCCGATGCAGGTCCCGATCGTGAAGTCGCGTTGCACGAGGTGATGGTGAACCAGGGCCCCGATCCGGTCGACGAGATCGACGCTCTGCGCGCGCAGGAATACGATCTCCTGGCGGCGGTCCTCGGTCGCGCGCCGGGCCCGGATCTGCTGGCGGCCCTGCAGGGCCTCGACGGCGACGCGACGCCCCTCGGCCAGGCCCACGCCGCCCTCGGCCGCGCGGCCCGCGAGGCCGCGCCCCGCGAGATCGGCCGCGACTACTTCGCCCTGTTCGTCGGCGTCGGGCGCGGACTGATCATGCCCTACGCCTCCTATTACCTCACCGGCTTCCTCAACGAGCGGCCGCTCGCCCGGGTCCGGCAGGATTTCGCGGAGCTTGGGCTGGAGCGCGATCCGACGTCGAGCGAGCCGGAGGACCATGCCGCCACCCTGCTCGAGGTGATGGCCAATCTCGCAGCAAGGCGCCTGCCGGCGGAGCCCGGCGCCGATCATCGCTTCTTCGAGCGGCATCTGAAGCCGTGGATCGGGCGTTTCTTCACCGACGTTGCGGCGCAAGCCAGCACCCCGTTCTACCGTGCGGTCGGCGAACTCGGCGAGGTATTCACGACGATCGAGGCCGAGGCCTTCGCGATGGAAGCGTGACGTGAGCCAAGACGACGTGAACCGGGACGCGGATACGAAGAGGAGAGCCGCGATGCGGCAAGAGAACGAGACCCGCAAGGACGGCGAGACCAGCCTCGGGCGGCGGCAATTCTTCCGCGCGCTCGGCGGAGGCACCGCCGCGGCGGCGGCCGCCATCGCCTCCGTGCCGCTCACGCCCACCGAGGCCCAGGCCTACGACCCCGGCAATGCCGAGACCCGGTCGCGCTACCGCGAGACCGACCACGTCAAGGCCTTCTACCGCACCAACGGCTACGAGACGCTCAAGAAGTGAGACCGGCGATGCTGACCAAGCGCAGGAGCGGCGTTGCGGGCCGCGGCAGCCACCAGGCCCTCGCCGCGGGCCTGACCGCCCCCACCCTCGACCGCCGCGGCTTCCTGCGGAAATCGGGACTGGCCGCCGGCGGCCTCGCGGCCCTCGGCTCGTTGCGGCTCGGCGCGGTGCGTCAGGCTGAGGCCGCCGGCTCGTCCGCCGATCCGGCGCAGGCCGTGATCCGCAAGAACGTCTGCACCCACTGCTCGGTCGGCTGCACCGTGACCGCGGAAGTCGTCAACGGCGTCTGGGTCGGCCAGGAGCCGTCCTGGGGCAGCCCGATCAACCGCGGGGCGCATTGCGCCAAGGGCGCGGCGATCCGCGAGCTGGTCCACAGCGACCGCCGCCTGCGCTACCCGATGAAGATCGCGAATGGCGAGTGGCAGCGCATCTCCTGGGACCAAGCGATCACCGAGATCACCGACAAGCTCCAGGCGATCCGCAACAAGAACGGTGCGGATTCGGTCTACTGGCTCGGCTCGGCCAAGTTTACCAACGAGGCCTCGTATCTGTTCCGCAAGTTCGCGGCCTATTGGGGCACCAACAACGTCGATCACCAAGCGCGCATCTGCCACTCGACCACGGTGGCGGGTGTGGCCAACACCTGGGGCTACGGCGCCCAGACGAATTCGTACAACGACATCCGCAACGCCAAGACGATGATCATCCTCGGCGGCAACCCCGCCGAGGCGCACCCGATCTCCATGCAGCACGTGCTGTCGGGCAAGGAGATCAACCGCGCCAACATGATCGTCATCGATCCGCGCTTCACCCGCACCGCCGCGCACGCGACCGAGTACGTCCGGATCCGCTCCGGCACCGACATCCCGGTGATCTGGGGCATCCTCTGGCACATCTTCCAGAACGGCTGGGAGGACAAGGCCTTCATCGAGCAGCGCGTCTACGCGATGGACGACGTGCGCAAGGAAGTCGCCAAGTGGACGCCCGACGAGGTCGAGCGGGTGTCGGGCGTGCCGGGCGAGCAATTGAAGCGCGTCGCCGAGCTCTTCGCCAAGGAGAAGCCCGCGACCCTGATCTGGTGCATGGGCGCGACCCAGCACACGGTCGGCACCGCCAACGTGCGGGCGCTCTGCATCCTGTGCCTGGCCACCGGCAATGTCGGCAAGCCGGGGACCGGCGCCAACATCTTCCGCGGCCACACCAACGTCCAGGGCGCCACTGACCTCGGCCTCGATGTGACGACGCTGCCGCTCTATTACGGCCTCGTCGAGGGCGGCTGGAAGCACTGGGCCCGGGTCTGGGAGGTCGAGTACGACTGGCTGCAATCGCGCTTCGACGAAGTCCCCGCCAGCGCCGGCCGCAAGGCCCGCTCGCGCAAGGAGAACATGGAGACCCCCGGCCTCACCTCGACCCGGTGGTTCGACGCGGTGAGCCTGCCGGCCGAGCAGGTCGACCAGCGCACGCCCTTGAAGGCCATGATGGTGTTCGGCCATGGCGGCAACACCGTGACCCGGATGCCCGAGGCGGTGAAGGGCATGGCGGAACTGGAACTCCTCGTCGTCGCCGACCCGCACCCGACCACCTTCGCGGCGATGGATGCGCGGCGCGACAACACCTACCTCCTGCCGATCTGCACCTCGCTGGAGATGGACGGGTCGCGCACGGCCTCGAACCGCTCGCTGCAATGGGGCGAGCAGATCGTGAAGCCGGCCTTCGAATCGAAGACCGACTACGAGGTCATCTACCGGATGGCGAGCAAGCTCGGTTTCGCCGACAGCCTGTTCAAGAACGTCAAGGTGGTGGACGGCATCCCGGTCGCCGAGGACCTGCTGCGGGAGATCAACCGCGGCGGCTGGTCGACGGGCTATTGCGGCCAGAGCCCCGAGCGCCTGAAGGCGCACATGAAGAATCAGCACAAGTTCGACCTCGTCACGTTGCGCGCGCCGAAGGACGATCCTGAGGTCGGCGGCGACTATTACGGCCTGCCCTGGCCGTGCTGGGGCAAGCCCGAGATCAGGCATCCCGGCACCCACATCCTCTACAACACGTCGCTGCACGTGAAGGAGGGTGGCGGCACCTTCCGGGCCCGGTTCGGCACCGAGCGCAACGGCGCGACGCTGCTGGCGGAAGATTCCTTCTCCCAGGGCTCGGACCTCACCGACGGCTACCCGGAATTCACCTTCGGGGTGTTCCGCAAGCTCGGCTGGGACAAGGACCTGACGGCGGACGAACTCGCCACCATCCAGCGGATCGGCGGCAACAACCCGGACGCGGTCAGCTGGGCCACCGACCTGTCGGGCGGCATCCAGCGGGTCTGCCTCGATCACGGCGTGATCCCGTTCGGCAACGGCAAGGCCCGGGCCAATGCCTGGAACCTGCCCGATCCGGTGCCGGTCCACCGCGAGCCGGTCTACTCGCCGCGCCCCGACCTCGTCGCCAAATACCCGACCCGGCCCGACGAGCGGCAGTTCCGGATGCCGAATGTCGGCTTCTCGGTGCAGAAGGCGGCGGTCGATCGCGGGATCGCCAAGCAGTTCCCGATCATCCTGTCCTCGGGCCGCCTCGTCGAATACGAGGGCGGCGGCGAGGAGACCCGCTCGAATCCCTGGCTTGCCGAGCTGCAGCAGGACATGTTCGTCGAGGTCAACACCCAAGACGCCGCCGAGCGCGGCATCAAGGACGGCCAGTTCGTCTGGGTCTACGGCCCGGAGAATTCCTCCAAGGCCAAGGTGAAGGCACTCGTGACGGATCGCGTTGCCAAGGGCGTGGCCTGGATGCCGTTCCACTTCTCGGGCTGGTACCAGGGCAAGGACATGCGCGACTTCTACCCGAAGGGCGCCGACCCCGTGGTGCTGGGCGAGAGCGTCAACACCGTCACCACCTACGGCTTCGATCCCGTCACGGGCATGCAGGAGACCAAGGTGACCCTCTGTCAGATCAGCGCGGCGTAAGGGGGGATCCTCATGGCCAGAATGAAGTTCCTCTGCGACGCCGACCGCTGCATCGAGTGCAACGCCTGCGTCACCGCCTGCAAGAACGAGCACGAGGTGCCGTGGGGCATCAACCGTCGCCGGGTCATCACCCTCAACGACGGCAAGCCCGGCGAGCGCTCGGTGTCGATGGCCTGCATGCACTGCACCGACGCGCCCTGCGCGGCGGTGTGCCCGGTGAACTGCTTCTACACCACGGCGGATGCCGTGGTGCTGCACTCCAAGGACCTGTGCATCGGCTGCGGCTACTGCTTCTACGCCTGCCCCTTCGGGGCGCCGCAATATCCCCGCGTCGGGAATTTCGGCTCCCGCGGCAAGATGGACAAGTGCACCTATTGCTCGGGCGGACCGGAACCCGACCTCTCGGTCGCCGAATACGAGAAATACGGCTCGAACCGCCTTGCCGAGGGCAAGCTGCCGCTCTGCGCCGAGATGTGCTCGACCAAGTCTCTGCTGGCCGGCGACGGCGAGATGATCGCCCAGATCTACAAGGAGCGGGTGATCAAGCGCGGCTACGGCTCGGGCGCCTGGGGCTGGAAGACGGCCTACCGCGAGACGATCGCGATCTGAGGGACTTCCGATGCGCAGGCTGACCTCCCTCCTCCTCCTGGCCGCGACCCTGGCGCTGACGGCCCCGGCCGTCGCCCAGGTGCGCGCGCCCGACGGCGCCCCCAACCCGACCGCCTCCTCGGTCAACGAGGAGATGCTGTTCAAGCAGGACCCGAAGATCCACGGCCGGATCTCGATCCCGAACCAGACCGCCGCCAACCTGATCCAGCCTCAAGGCCGGGAATGGCGGGCGTTCCGCGAATCCTGGATGCCGTGGATCGGGGCGCTCGTCGTGCTCGGCATGATCGCCGCGCTCGGCCTGTTCTACTTCACCCGCGGCCGCATCCGCCTCGAGCACAGCGAGGAGTCGGGACGCAAGATCCTGCGCTTCAACAGCTTCGAGCGCTTCTCGCACTGGATGACGGCGAGCTGCTTCATCGTTCTGTCGCTGTCGGGACTGAACTACATCTTCGGTAAGCGCCTGCTGATGCCGCTGATCGGGCCCGAAGCCTTCGCGACCCTGGCCCAGTACGGCAAGTACGCCCACATCTATCTCGCCTGGCCGTTCATGCTCGGCGTGCTGTTCATGCTGGTGCTCTGGGTGCGTGACAACATTCCGGGCAGGATCGACTGGATCTGGCTCAAGCAGGGCGGCGGGCTGCTGGGCGACGCGCATCCGAGCGCCGGGCGCTTCAATGCCGGCCAGAAGATGGTGTTCTGGATGGTGGTCGGCTTCGGCTTCGCCATGGGCGCCACCGGCCTGATGATGATCTTCCCGTTCGCATTCACCGACATCAACGGGATGCAGGTGATGCAGGTGATCCACTCGCTGATCGGCGTGGTGTTCATCGCCGGCATCCTGGCCCACATCTATATCGGGTCGCTCGGCATGGAGGGCGCCTACGACGCGATGGGCAGCGGCGAGGTGGATCTGGCCTGGGCCAAGGTCCACCACGATCTCTGGGTGAAGGAACAGCAGGCCAAGACCGCGAGCGGGCCGCAGCTCGGCCGCTCCCAGGTCCCGGCCGAGTAAGGGCGGAGAGAGCGATGAAAGCCTTCCTGGTCGCCGTCGCGGCGGCCCTGGTGCTCGCCACCGCGGCGAGCTTCCTGCTCGGCGAGAACCAGCGTTTCGCCTACCAGGCCTTCGCGACTTCCGGTGCCCGGGTCTCGGATCCGGGCACCAACCTCGTCGGCCCGCGCTGGACCGGCGACATCAAGGAGTCGGCTGCGGCTCGTCATACGATGGAGCCGGGCTCGTGATGCGCAACGTCGTCATCCTCGCCGCCCTCGCCGCCTCCGTGAGCACGGCCCAGGCCGCCGGCCCGCCGGCCAACCTGTGCCAGGAGCTCGTCGCCTTCGTGCACCCGAAGGCGCCGGACGCCACCCCGAGCGCCCCGCAGCCCGCGACCGCCGCCGTCCAGGCGCCCGATCGCGGCGCCGCGCAGCAGCCGGGCGCGGGCGCCGGCGAGGTGCAGCAGAAATCGGGCCTGAGCGGTCCGGTGGCCCAGACCGGGCCAGGCGCCTCCGGTCCGCAAGGACAGGCCCAGGCCCAGGCCCAGGCCCCGTCCCAGGCCGCTCCCGCCCCGGCCGGGGCACCGGCGCAGAAGAAGCCGACCCTGGAGCAGATCGCGCAGGTCGATGCGGCGGCGGGCGCCAACGACATCCAGGCCTGCCGCGCCGCTGCGCAGGCGATCCGGCGCGCCGGGGTGGTGATGCCCGCGCCGCTTCTCGCACTCTCGGCGCTCGATCCGAAGTTTTTTGCGGCGCAGTAGCGCCACCCTGCCCCTCCCGTACGGGCCTGACACCGCACCGCCCGCCGCGCTACGCTACCTCCCGACAAGAGTCGGGAGGACACCATGGGCGACGATCTCAAGGGCGCGGCCGACGCGATCCTGCGGCGCGGGGTCGAGGGGAGTCCGGGCCTGCCCGGCCTCGTCGCGATGGCGACCGACCGGGACCGCACGCTCTATGCCGGCGCCGCCGGGCCGCGGGACGAGACCGCGCCGATGACCCCCGACACGGTCCTGGCGATCTTCTCCACCACCAAGGCGGTCACCGGGACGGCCGTTCTGCAACTGGCCGAAGAGGGGCGGCTCGACCTCGACGCGCCGGCCTCCGCCTACGTGCCGGCCCTGGGCGAGATCCAGGTGCTCGAGGGCTTCGGCGACGACGGCGCCCCGCGCCTGCGCCCGCCGGCCCGTCCGGTCACCACCCGGATGCTGCTGCTGCACACGGCCGGCTTCGGCTACGACATCTTCAACGAATCGTATGCCCGCCTCCTGCGCGAGACCAAGCGGCCGAGCGTGACCAGCGGCACCCGCGCCTCGCTGATGACGCCGTTGCTGTTCGATCCCGGCGAGTCCTGGGAGTACGGCAGCAACATCGACTGGGCCGGACAGGTGGTCGAGGCGGTGACGGGGCAGCGCCTCGGAGCGGTGATGCGGGAGCGCGTCTTTGCACCGCTCGGCATGGACTCGACCGGCTTCGTGCTGACGCCGGACATGCGCGCCCGCCTCGCCCGGATGCACCAGCGGAACGAGGACGGCGCGCTCAAGGTCCTCGCCGGCTTCGAGCTGCCGCAGGAGCCGGAGGTCGAGATGGGCGGCCACGGGCTCTACTCGACCGCCGAGGATTACCTGCGCTTCATCCGGATGTGGCTCAACGACGGCGCCTCGCCGAACGGGCCGGTGCTGCGGCCGGAAACGGTCGCCATGGCAGCCACCAATGGCCTCGGGCCCTCGCTCAAGATCCGTGCGCTCCCGGGGGTGAAGCGCCACCTCTCGCACGATGCCGAGTTCTTCCCCGGCCTGCCGAAATCCTGGGGTCTGAGCTTCATGATCAACGACGAGCCGGCCCCGACCGGGCGCTCGGCCGGCTCGCTGGCCTGGGCGGGGCTCGCCAACCTCTATTTCTGGATCGATCGGAATGTGGGGATCGGCGGGTTCTGGGGCACGCAGCTGTTTCCCTTCGCCGATCCGGCTGCGGTGGAGAATTTTTTGGAGTTCGAGACGGCTGTTTACCGGAGCTTGTCCTGAACCTTGCAGGGCCTCCGATCTTCCCATCCGCGACCTCATCCTGAGGTGTCAGTCGATCAAAGATCGACTGACCTCGAAGGAGGGCTCCAAATGTCGCTGCGATCTCTGGAGCCCTCCTTCGAGGCCGCTACGCGGCACCTCAGGATGAGGTCAGCGGGTGGGATAGGATGGGTTTTGGAGCAAAGAAGACCTCACGCCCCGATGAACACCCCGGCGATCGCCGCGCTGGTCAGGTTCGACAGGGTGCCGGCCAGGATCGCCCGGAGCCCGTAGGAGGCGACCTCCGCCCGGCGCTCGGGCACCAGGCTGCCGAAGCTCGCGAGCTGGATCGCGATCGACGACAGGTTGGCGAAGCCGCAGAGTGCAAAGCACAGGATGGCGGTGCTGCGGGGGCCGAGCTCGCCGCTCTTCAGGACCGGCGAGAGGTTGGCGTAGGCCAGGAACTCGTTGAAGGCGAGCTTCTGGCCGATGGCGCCGCCGACCAGGGTCGCCTGGTCCCACGGCACGCCCAAGAGCCAGGCGAGCGGCGCCAAAGCCGTCCCGAGCAGCCCCTCGATCGAGGCGCCCGGCATCCCGACGAGGCCGCCCGCATAGGCCACGACGCCGTTGACGAGCGCGATCAGCCCCACGAAGGCGATCAGCATCGCGCCGACCGCCACCGCGACCGCGAGGCCCTTCTGGGTGCCGTCGGCGGCGGCCTCGATCACGTTGACGGCCCGGGTCTCGCCGAAGGTGACCCGCATGGTCTTGACCCGGCTCGGCTCGGTCGAAGGGACCAGGATCTTGGCGTAGAGGAGCCCGCCGGGGATCGCCATGAACGAGGCGGCCAGCAGATACGGCATCGGCACGCCGAGGCCGGCATAGCCGGCGAGGATCGAGCCGGCGGTGGAGGCCGCCCCGCTCGTCATCACGGCGAACAATTCGGCCCCGGTGAGGAGCGCCAGGAAGGGGCGGAGCGCCACGGCGATCTCGCTCTGGCCGATGAAGATGGTGATGACCGCCGAGAAGGTCTCGATCGCCGAGGTGCCGAGCACCCGCTGCAACGCCGCCCCCAGGCCCCGGGCGAGCGCCTGCATCACCCCGAAATGATACAGGACCGCGATCAGCGCCGAGACGTAGATGATCGGCGGCAGGACCCGGAGCGCCAGCACGAAGCCGCCGCCGCCGAACAATTCGAACATCTTCGGCTCGACGAGGCCGCCGAACAGGAACGCCGTGCCCTTGTCGCCGTAGGACAGGACGGCCTGCACCGCGTCGGCAACGGCCCCCAGGACCCCGCGCCCGGAGGGCCAGAACAGCACCAGGGCGCCGATCCCGATCTGGACGGCGAGCGCCGACAGCACGACTCGCGGTCGGATCGCCCGGCGGTTGGTCGAGAACAGCACGGCGACCGCGAGCAGGAACGCGATGCTGGCGCTGGCGTGGATCAGGCGGTCCGGCATTCAGCTCTTCCCCATCGTCAGGTCCCAGCAAGCCTGATGCCGCATCGTTCAGTGCCGGTTCAAGCGCGACGGTTCGAGATGGGGCGGGTCATCGTGCTGCCCAGAAAAGCGACGATGCACCGTGGAAACCAGGGATGCCCACGAATCCGGCATCCCGACCGCCACCGTCACGGGAGGGCAACGCCATGCCGCCGCTCCGACATCTGCTCCTCGCCCCCGCGGTCCTGGCCCCCGCGGTCCTGGCCCCCGCAGTCCTGGCCCTCGTCGCCCTGGCGGGCCTCGTCGCCACCGCCCTCCCCTCGTCCGCGGCTCCGGCCGAGCGGCGGATCGCCCTCGTGATCGGCAACGGCGCCTACCCGGCCGGCCCGATCCCGACCGCCGCCAACGATGCCGGCCTCGTCGCCCAGACCCTGCAGGCGGCGGGGTTCGACGTGGTCGGCGCCCGCGACCTCGACGAGGATTCGCTGCGGCGGACCTTGCGCGACTTCACCGACAAGGCCGCGGCGGCGGGGCCCGACGCGGTGGCCTTCGTGTACCTCTCCGGCTACGGCCTGCAGCTCGAGAACGAGGCCTATTTCGCCCCGGTCGATGCCCGGATCGAGACCGCCTCCGACCTGCCGCTCAGAACCCTGCGGGTGTCGGACTACGTCAAGCGCCTCGCCGCCCTGCCGCTCAAGGCGCGCTTCGTGGTACTCGACGCCGCGCGGAGCACACCGTTCCGGCTCAAGGGCGATCCGCTGGCGGGCGGCCTGCCCCTGGTCGAGGCCGAGCCCGGCAGTCTGATCGCGACCAATGCGGCGCCCGGCACCGTCGGCCCGGCCGAGACCGGCGCTTACGGGTCCTATGCGCTCGCCCTCGTCGAGATGATCCGCGAGGGCGGGCTGGCACCGGCCGCCCTGTTCGAGCGGGTGCGCCTGCGGGTCGCGGAGGCGACCCGCGGCGGAGAGGTGCCGTGGAGCGCTTCGCGTATCGACGCGCCGTTCATATTCCTGGAGCGGGCGGCCGGAGCGCCCACGCTCGCCGGATTCGAGCCGCCGGCAAAGCCGCTCGGCGAGATCGGCGCGCGGGAGGCCTACGCCGCCTGCCTCGGCCGCGACACCCTGGCGGGATACGAGGAGTTCGTCGGCGCCTATCCGCGCGACCCGCTCAGCCAGCGCGTCCGGGCGATCATCGCGGCAAGGCGCGAGGCCATGACCTGGCGCCGCAGCGCGCTCGCCGATACGCCGGAGGCGTACTGGTCCTATCTCGGCCGCTATCCGCGCGGGCCGCATGCCTGGGACGCCCGGCGGCGCCTCTCGGCGCTGGCCGCCGCCGTCGCGCCGCCGCCGGATTATCGCATGCTCGCCTACGACGTACCGCCGCCGCCGCCCGAGGAGGTGATCTACGTCGAGCGGCCGGCGCTGTTCCTCGACGATCCGGTCTACGCCCTGCCGCCGCCGCCCATCGCCTTCCTGCCGCCGCGGCCGACCGTGCTGGTGGAGCTCGCCCCGCCCCCTCCCCCTGGCGAGGCCTACATCCTGCCGGTGCCCGCTTACGTCCCGGTGCCCACCTACGTGGTGGCACCCCCGGCGGTGGTGCCGCCGCCGAACCCGGTGCTGTTCCAGAACCTCCACGTTCAGACCATCACGGTCGTGAACGAGCACGCCGCCGAGCCGGCGCCGCATGGGGCATCCCGCCTCGCGCCGGTGGCCGGCGCCATCGCGGGAGCGGCCATTGGAGCCGCCGCGTCCCGGGTCGCCCTGCCGCCGGCCATCGCCCGGAAGGCGGCGTTGCGGCCGGACCCGCAAGGGGCGCCGGGCCAGATCCCGCGCGCCGGTGGCCCGATCGGAGGACCATCTCCGGGAGCGACCGCCCTGCGGCCGAGCCTGCCGGGGCAGATCCCGTCTCAGGGCCCGGCCGGACCGCGTCCGAACCCCGCGCAGGCTCTGCCCGGCACGGGCGGAACGCCGCTGCCGGCCATCGCCGGCCGGCCCGGTGCGCCTGCCGGCCAGACGCCGGTTGGCCGACCGGTCGGGCTCGGGCAGATTTCAGGCCAAGATCCGCCACACCAAGCCACTTCAGGGCAGATACAAGGGCAAGTCCCCGGCCAAAACCCGCCAGCCACCGCGCAACCCGGGGCTCCGACCGCGGGCCGGACGGGACCGCCCCCTCTCGCCGCCCGCCCGCCGCAGGGATCGGCTGCCGCCGCGCCGCCACAGGGCCTCCAGCCCCAGGGCGTGCGGCCTCCGGTCACGCCGCTGCGCGCCGTGCAGCCGATGCGGCCGGCGCCCGCTCCGGCACCGCGCCAGGCTTTGCGCCCGCTGGCGGCCCCGCCGCCCCGCATGGCTGCCCCCGCCCGCGCAATGCGGCCGGATGACGGGTTGCAGCGGCTGCGGATGGAGCAGGCCGTACGTCAGCAGGCGATGCAGCGGCAGCAGGCTCTCCAGGCGCAGCAGGCCCAGGGTCAGGCCCAGGCCCGCCAGCGCTTCGAGGCGCAGCAAATGATGCAGAACCAGCAGCAGCAGATGCAGGACGCGATGCGACGCCAGCAGGCTCAGGCGCTGCGTCAGCCGCAGATGATGGCGCCGCGACCACAGCCGATGGCTCCGCCGCAGATGCGCCCGCCGCAGGCCGGTCCGCGCCCGGCGCCCCATGTTCCGCCGGGGCACGGCTGCGGGCATCCCGGTGGGCCGCCCTGTCGATAGTCAGGCCTACGTCGATCGCACGACGTTACCAATACCCTCCTCGTGTTCCGGGGCCGCGACCCAGAAAGAAGGGGCGCGGCCCCTCCCCCGGTCCGGAGGAGGCACCGCGCCCCTGTCGTCGTCCGAAGCCCTGAAACCTCAGTCGATATCCTCGACCGCGTCGGCCCCGCCATAGACCCGGTGGGCCAGCGACGCCTCGATCAGGTCGTCGATGTCGCCGTCGAGGACGTCGTCGGGGCTGGTCGACTGGGCGCCGGTGCGCAGGTCCTTCACCAGCTGATACGGCTGGAGCACGTAGGAGCGGATCTGGTGGCCCCAGCCGATATCGGTCTTCGAGGCCGCCTCGGCATTGGCCTTCTCCTCGCGCTTCTTCAGCTCGAGCTCGTAGAGGCGGGCGCGCAGCATGTTCCAGGCGGTGGCCCGGTTCTTGTGCTGCGAGCGCTCCTGCTGGCACGCCACCACGATCCCGGTCGGGTTGTGGGTGATGCGCACCGCCGAGTCGGTGGTGTTGACGTGCTGGCCGCCGGCCCCGGACGAGCGGTAGGTGTCGATCCGGCAGTCGGATTCCTTGATCTCGATCGTGATCCGGTCGTCGATGACCGGATAGACCCAGACGCTGGCAAAGCTCGTGTGCCGCCGGGCGTTGGAATCGTAGGGCGAGATCCGCACCAGGCGGTGGACGCCCGATTCGGTCTTCAGCCAGCCATAGGCGTTGTGGCCCTTGATCAGGAGCGTCGCCCCCTTGATCCCGGCCTCCTCGCCGTCCGACCACTCGACGATCTCGACCTTGTACTTCCGGCGCTCGGCCCAGCGGGAATACATGCGCTGGAGCATGTTGGCCCAGTCCTGGCTCTCGGTGCCGCCGGCGCCGGCATGGACCTCGACGTAGGTGTCGTTGCCGTCCGCCTCGCCCGAGAGCAGGGTCTCGATCTGGCGGCGCGCGGCATCGACCTGCACGGCGCGGATCTGCTCCTCGCCCTCGCGGATGCTGGCGGCGTCGCCCTCCATCTCGCCGAGTTCGATCAGCGTCGCGCCGTCCTCCAGCCCCTGCTCCAGGCGGCGGATCGCCGTGGCCGCGTCGTCGAGCTGCGTACGCTCGCGCATGACCTTCTGGGCCTCCTCCGGATCGTTCCAGAGCGAGGGGTCCTCCGAGCGGGCGTTCAGCTCCGCGAGGCGCTTGTCAACGGTATCCCAGTCAAAGATGCCTCCTCAGCAGTCCGATCGACTGCTTGGCGGCATCCGAGAGTTGCTCGATCTCGGCGCGCATCTGGTGTGGGTTCACTCACGTGAGGTGGGGTGCAGGGTGATAGCGCCGGGGGGCGCGGGTGTAAACGGATTGCAGCGACGCCGATGCATCAGCACCCTGTGGCGATCGAAGCCGGCTCCCGGCCGGCCATCACGATGCGGGGCGCACGGGCATGGGCGAGAAGCCGACCCCGAGGGCCTTCATCACGGCCAACAGAGTCGCGAGGGTAGGATTGCCCAGATCGTACTCCGCCTCCGGCATTCCCGCCGTCGACGCGATCCGTGCCTCGCCCTTGGCGCGAACGGCGATCTCGAGGGCCGTCGCGATATGGCTCGCATCGCCCGTCTCGAAGGCGTCCGAGAGGAAAACCGCGATGGCCTCGTCGGTTTGGAGCGCGGCCGCGAAATCGTAGTCGGTGATCTCTTCAGCCATGGTCAGGCCTCGTCGGCAGCGAGTCGCAACGCCTTCTGGATGTCGCGACTCTGGCTGCCTTTGTCACCCCCGCAGAGCAGAAGCACGATATCGTCCCCTCGCCGTTGAAAATAAATGCGGTAACCGGGGCCATAGTGGATGCGAAGTTCACTGACGCCACCACCCACGGGAGCCGCGTCTCCGATGAGACCGTTCGCGAGCCGCAGCAGACGAGCCGCGATGGCGGCTCGCGCCCGCTGATCCTTGAGCTGCTGTTCCCAGCGACGATAGGTCTTCGTCTGCCTGATCCGTAACATCGCGTTCGATCCTGCGGGACGGGGCAGCCCGATACGGACCTTGGACTGTCATGGATCACATGCGCGAAGGGCGAGGCACCTACCGGCGCCCCGCCCTTCCTCTCACCATCAGTACAACCCGCCCGCCTGGGCCGCCCTGTCCGCGTCCGGCGGCACCGCCGCAGGCGCCGCCGGCTGGGCGCTGGCCGGAGCCGAGTAGCTGTCCGGCGGGGCGGTGCCGGGCTTGAAGGCCTCGAGCAGCCCGCCCTCCGAGCCGCCGGCGCGGGTGCCGCTGGCCGCGTTGATGCGGATCAGCTTGATGCCCGGGGGCACGCGGAACGGCGTCGGCGGCTTGTCCTTCAGGGCGGCCTTCAGGAAGTCGCGGGCGATCGGGGCGGCGAGCCCGCCGCCGGTGGCGCTGTCGCCCAGCGAGCGGGGCTTGTCGTAGCCGATATAGATGCCGACCGCGAGGTCCGGCGAGAAGCCGACGAACCAGGCGTCCTTGGAGTCGTTGGTGGTACCGGTCTTGCCGGCGAGCGGCTTGCCGATCTCCTTGAGGATCGTGGCGGTGCCGCGCTGGACCACGCCCTCCATGATCGAGACGATCTGGTAGGCGGTGAGCGGGTCGAGGACCTGCTCGGAATCGTCGACCAGCTTCGGCTCGTCCTGGCCCGACCACTTCTCGGCGTCGCAGCCGATGCACTTGCGGGTGTCGTGGCGGTAGATGGTCTCGCCGTTGCGGTCCTGGATCCGGTCGATCAGCGTCGGGCGGATGCGCCGGCCGCCATTGTCGAGCATGGAGTAGGCGGTGACCATCCGCATCACGGTGGTCTCGCCGGCTCCGAGCGACATCGGCAGCACCGGCAGCATGTCGTCGTAGACGCCGAAGCGGCGGGCATACTCGGCGATCAGCGGCATACCGACATCCTTGGCCAGCCGCACCGTCATCAGGTTCTTCGAGTGCTCGATGCCGTAGCGCAGGGTGTGGGGGCCGCCGCCGGCCTTGCCGCCGTAGTTCGTCGGGGTCCAGGCCTCCTGGCCCGGGCCCGCCTCGATGGTGATCGGCGTGTCGAGGACCATCGAGGCCGGGGTGTAGCCGTTGTCGAGCGCCGCCGAGTACACGATCGGCTTGAACGACGAGCCGGGCTGGCGCATCGCCTGGGTGGCGCGGTTGAACTCGCTCTCGTCATAGGAGAAGCCGCCGACCATCGCGTGGACGCGACCGGTATAGGGATCCATGGCAACGATGGCGCCGGACACCTCCGGGATCTGGCGCAGGCGGTAGGCGTTGCCGGGACCGTCCATGCGCTCGACATAGACGACGTCGCCGGTGTTCAGCGCCGCCGCGACGCTGCGGCCGGTCCAGCGCACGCCCTCGGCCGAGATGATCCCGGTCTCGCGGTCCTTCGAGACCTGCCCCGAGCTCTCGCGCTTCGGCTGCAGGCCGATCGTGGCGCGGCCGCCGGAGGTGTCGAGCACCACCGCCAGGCGCCAGGGCTGCACGTCGCCGAGCGCCGGCACCTCGGCCACCGCCATGCCCCAGTCGCGGCCGGCGAGCTCGACCCGGCTCTTCGGCCCGCGCCAGCCGCGCGCCTGGTCGTAGCGCACCAGGCCGTCGACGAGGGACTTGCGGGCCATCGCCTGCATCTTCGGGTCGAGGGTGGTGCGCACCGACAGGCCGCCCTCGTAGAGCTTCTTCTCGCCGTAGCGCTCGGAGATCTCGCGGCGGACCTCCTCGGCGAAGTAGTTCGCGTTGGCGGTGTTGGGCGAGATGGTGCGCGGGTTGACGCCGAGCGGCAACTTGCGCTCCGATTCGGCCTCCTCCTTGGTGATGTACCCGTTCTGGGCCATCAACCCGATGATCTCGTTGCGGCGCGCCAGCGCCTGCTGGGTGCGGCGATAGGGATGGTAGTTGTTCGGGCCCTTGGGCAGAGCCGCGAGATAGGCCGCCTCGTGGATCGTCAGCTCGTGGACCGACTTGCCGAAATAGTCGAGGGCGGCGGCCGCGATGCCGTGCAGGTTGCGGCCCGGCACGATCGTGCCGAGGAAGATCTCGTTGAGGTAGAGCTCGAGGATCTTGTCCTTCGAGTAGGTCGACTCGATGCGCAGCGCGATCAGCGCCTCGCGGATCTTGCGGTCGAAGGTCTGCTCGGACGAGAGCAGGAAGTTCTTGGCGACCTGCTGGGTGATGGTCGAGGCGCCCTGCTTCTTGCCGCTCGAGGCATTGGTCAGGATCGCACGGACGATGCCCTCCGGATCGATGCCGCCGTGCTTGTAGAAGTTCTTGTCCTCGGCCGACAGGAAGGCCGCGATGACGATCTTCGGCATCGCCTGGATCGGCAGGTAGAGCCGGCGCTCGCGGGCATATTCCGCGAGCAGGCTGCCGTCGGCGGCGTGGACGCGGGTCATCACCGGCGGCTCGTAATTGGCGAGCGCCGCGTGGTCCGGCAGGTCGCGCGAGTACTTCCAGAAGAAGTAGCCGCCCGCCGCGGCGCCGACGACGACCGCCATCGCGCCGATGCTGAACAGGAAGCCGAAGAAGCGGAGGATGAAGCGCATCGAAACCCGATCCGTCGATGATGCCGCGCGGCCCGAGAGGGCCTTGACCATGAGCCCGGAGCGGCGGCTGAAGCCACGCCCGGGCACGGCTCCTCACGGAAACGCGACAGCCGTGGCGGCGCGCGACACCGCTCCCGCGCTTAGCGGAAGCGGCTCGCGAAAGCCAGGACAGCGAGGGGCCGACGGGTCCCTATCGACACGTTATCTATGGTGAAACTGGGGCGGGTGCGATCTGGGCGGCCTTGCCGAGCCGCGGCGCCTCGGTCCCGCGGGCGAGGGCCGGCGGCAGGCGGGCGGCGAAGAACGCCTCGATCGCCTCGGCCATCTGGCCGGTGACGGTGGCCCGCCATTCGTCGGAGAGCAGGAGGTCGAGGTCGCGCTTGCTCGACAGGTAGCCGAGCTCGACCAGCACCGAGGGCACGTCGGGGGAACGCAGCACCCGGAACCCGGCCTCGCGGTGGGGCTTGGCGCTCATCTCCATCACGCCGGACAGGCGGGTGAACAATCCCTTGGCGAAGCGGGCGGAGAAGCCGCGGGTCTCGCGCAGGGTGAGTTCCTGCAGGATGTCGGCGACGTCGCCCGGGCCCTCGCCCTGGTCGGCGCCGGCCGCCGCGTCGGCCTTGTTCTCGCGGTCGGCGAGCCGCGCCGATTCGGCGTCGGTGGCCTTCTCCGAGCCGGTATAGATGGTGGCGCCGCGCACCTGCGGGGCGGCCGAGATCGAATCGGCGTGGATCGACACGAACAGGTCGGCGCGGGCGTCGCGGGCGATGCGCACCCGCTCGTTCAGCGGCACGAACACGTCGCGGTCGCGGGTCATCTGCACCCGGATCCGGCCGCCGGCCTCCAGGCGCTGGACCAGCCCTTGGGCCACCCCGAACACGATGTCCTTCTCGTAGACCCCGTTGCCCGCGATGGCGCCCGGATCGATCCCGCCATGGCCGGCATCGATGATGACGAGGGGACGCGAATCGACGCCCTCGCGGGCGGGCGGGCCCGCCGCGCGGGGCGGCTCGGGGGGTTGCGCGGCGCGGCGGAAGGCCTCGCGGTCGCTGCGGGCGAGATCGATGGTCAGCAGGGTCGCCCCGTCCCGCGGGCGGGTCGTGGTCGCGACCCGCGCCACGGTGGCGGTCTGCGCCAGGTCGATGACGATGCGCGAGCGCCCGGGGGCGAACAGGCCGTAGCGATAGGAGGCGACGAGGCCCTCGCGCTTGCGGCCGGCCTCGGGGGGCAGCTGGAAATTGACCTCGGGCAGGTCGACGATCGCCCGGTCCGGCCGCTCCATCACGAAGGCCCGGGCCTCGACCGGCCGCGACAGCACCACGGTCAGGCGGGTGCCGCCTTCAGGGATAACCACCGTCTCGGCGGCGATCGCCACCGCGGGACGGTCCGCGGCGGATCGCTCGGCGGCAGGCCGCTCCGCCGCGCGGTCGGGCGCCGGCGGGGTGGCGCCAGCGGCGGCCGGCACGAGAAGGCCCGCGGCCACCAGGGCGGCGCGGACGAGCAGGCGGATCGGACGTGCGCGTGTCGACATGGTCTCGCGGCGACCTCAGGCGGCATCCCGGTTACGCGATAACCGCGCCATGGTTAACGCATCGCAAAGGCCTTCGGATCGCCGGCGAGCGGCTGTGGCCGCGGGGGTACACAGGGCGGGACGCGGTCGTCGCCGCGTGGGTCACAGGGAATGACGGGCCATCGGGCCCGAGCCCCGTGATGATGCTTGCAAATTCCGCCGGACACTCTGTAATGATGGTGACCCCTGCCCGTTGCCGCCGGCTTTTCGCCGCGGACCACGGGCTCGCCCGGACGCTCCTGAAGCGGCTTCGGCGCTGGCCGGCCGCCGGCGGATCGTCCGACGATCTCGCGAGCCGGGCAGGTGTCTTTCGATCCGCGACGGCGTTCGTGAACGTCGTCGCCCTGTTTTACCGGCGGCCGGACCCTCGCGTCCCGGCGCCTCGATTCGAAAGGTCGGTGGGAGAATGCGTGGACGCACAGCCTCGGATCTCGAAGCTGCCGTCCCCGGCGCACGCGTCCGGCGTCGCGCCCGTCCGCGCCCCCTGCCCCCGGCCATCGTCAACCCCTCGCGCGCGTGGATGCGCGCAGCGGCGATTGACGGCACGATCCGCACGACATCATCCGCCGCGCCCGACCGGGCACGGCACGGGAGAGCCCTCCCGGCGCAGGTTTCCGCGCCCGGGGCGGCACCGGATTACGGAGGCTCGTCCTCCCGCATCCGGCCAGGATCCCCGAGGGTTTCCGCCTCGCGATCCGTTCCCGGATGCCCCCGTCCAGCGGCGCTGCCGTCGGTCGCCATGCCGAAAGTTCGTCATGGCCAACAAGATGCTCATCGATGCCGCCCACCCGGAAGAGACCCGGGTGGTGACGGTCAAGGGTTCGAAGGTCGAGGAATTCGACTTCGAATCCGCTAGCCGCCGCCAGCTGCGCGGCAACATCTATCTCGCCAAGGTCACGCGGGTCGAGCCGTCGCTGCAGGCCGCCTTCGTCGAGTACGGGGGCAACCGCCACGGCTTCCTCGCCTTCAGCGAGATCCACCCCGACTATTACCAGATCCCGATCGCCGACCGGATGGCGCTCCTCGAGGAGGAGGCGCGGGCCGAGCGCGAGCACGAGGAGCGTCCCGAGCGCCAGGAGCGCCAAGAGCGCAGCGAGCGTCCGGAGCGCGGAGACCGCTCGGAGCGCAGCGACCAGCCGCGCCGCCGGCGCCGCCGCGGCCGCCGGGCGGAGGCCTCGTCGCGCCCGGCCGACGCCGTGGTGAGCGCTCCCGCCCAGGACTCGCAGGAGGCTGCCGGGCAGGACGGCGCCGCGCCGGAGACCCGCGCCGAGACGACCGACTGGCAGGACGCCCATCCCCGGGAGACGCTGGCGCAGGAGACCTTCGCCCAGGAGACGGTCGCCCAAGTGACGGTCGCCCAGGACGCTCCGGCGCAGGAGATTTCGGCGCAGGAGAACCCGGCTCCGGACGCCCCGCACCAGGAGGATGTCCGGCCCGAGGGTCGCGAGCATCCGGCGCAGGACACCGCCCCGGCCGGCGAACCCGAGTCGCACGTGTCGTCCGTCGAGGTCCAGGGCCACGCCCAGGCCGGCGATGCGGTCGCGCAGGACAACTCGGCTCACGCCAACCTGGCCGAAGACGGTGCAGCCTCGCAGGCGCCCGCCGCCGAGGACCACGCGGTCGAGGCTGCCGCCGACGAGGCCGCCCCGATGCAGGGCGAGGCCGGATCCGAGATCCCGGCGGCGATCGTCGCCGCCGTGTCGGCGGAGCCCGCCCCCGTCGCGGAGACCGCGGCCGCACCCGCCGCGACCGAGACCGCCGAGGCCGCTTCGCCCGTCGACGACGCCGTCCTGCCCCAGCCCGTCGCCGCCTCGCAGCCGGTCGACGCCGCCGAGGCGGAGGTCGAGGCCGACGAGGATGCGGACGAAGACGACGATTCGGACGAGGACCACGAGGACGAGTCCGACGACGAGGATGACGAGGACGAGGACGAGGACGGGGAAGACGAGGACGACGACGAGGACGAGGACCACGAGGAAGCGGTCGTCGAGCAGGTCGGCGGCCGCGGCGACGCGCTGGCCGAAATCCCCGAGCGCCCCCGCACCCCGCGCCGGCACTACAAGATCCAGGAGGTGATCAAGCGCCGGCAGGTCATCCTGGTCCAGGTCGTCAAGGAAGAGCGCGGCACCAAGGGCGCGGCGCTCACCACCTACCTGTCGCTGGCCGGCCGCTACTCGGTGCTGATGCCCAATACCGGCCGGGGCGGCGGCATCTCGCGCAAGATCACGAGCGCGGCCGACCGCAAGCGCCTGAAGGAGATCGCCACCGACCTCGAAGTGCCCGAGGGGATGGGCGTCATCCTGCGCACGGCGGGCGCCTCGCGCACCAAGCCGGAGATCAAGCGCGACTTCGAGTACCTGATGCGGCTGTGGGAGAGCGTGCGCGAGCTCACCCTGTCGTCGGCCGCGCCGGCGCTCGTCTACGAGGAGGGCTCGCTGATCAAGCGCGCCATCCGCGACCTCTACAACAAGGACATCGACGAGGTTCTGGTCGCGGGCGAGGACGCCTACCGCGAGGCCAAGGACTTCATGCGGATGCTGATGCCGACGCAGTCGAAGGTGGTGAAGCCCTACCGCGACCCGACGCCGGTCTTCGCCCGCTTCGGGGTCGAGCAGCAGCTCGACGCGATGTTCTCCAGCCACGTCTCCCTGCGCTCGGGCGGCTACCTCGTCATCAACCCGACCGAGGCCCTGGTCTCGATCGACGTGAACTCCGGGAGAGCCACCCGCGAGCACGACATCGAGGACACCGCGTTCAAGACGAACCTGGAGGCTGCCGAGGAGGTGGCGCGCCAGCTGCGCCTGCGCGACCTCGCCGGCCTCATCGTCATCGACTTCATCGACATGGAGGAGAAGCGGAACAACCGCGCCGTCGAGAAGAAGCTGAACGAGTGCCTGAAGAACGACCGCGCCCGCATCCAGGTCGGCCGGATCTCGCCCTTCGGCCTGCTCGAGATGTCGCGCCAGCGCATCCGCACCGGCGTGCTCGAATCGTCGTCGGTGCCCTGCCCGCATTGCGGCGGCTCTGGCTTCGTGCGGGCGACCGCCTCGGTGGCCCTCTTGATCCTGCGGGCGATCGAGGAAGCGCTGATCAAGTCGAGCAGCCACAACCTGATCCTGCGCACCCGGACCGAGGTGGCGCTCTACATCCTCAACCAGAAGCGGGCCCACCTGCACGAGCTCGAGGCGCGGTTCGGCGTCGCGATCATCATCGCGGCCGACGAGCGGCTGGCCGCGACCTCGGCCTTCCACCTCGAGCGCGGCGACATCGCCCAGCGGGTCGAGCCGCGCCCCGTCACCAGCATCCGGGCCGAGGCTGTGCTGCCGCCGCCGCTGGAGGAGGACGACGAGGACGAGGACGAGATCGTCGAGGAGGCCGAGGCCGAGGCCGAGGGTGAGGCCGACGTGGACGCCGAGGCCGAGGGCGAGGCCGAGGCCGAGGCGGAGACCGCCGAGGGCGCGGCCGGCGAGGACGAGGGCGGGGGCAAGCGTCGCCGTCGCCGCCGCCGTCGGCGCGGCCGGGGCGAGCGCGGCGAGGCCGAGGGTCACGAGGCGGACGAGGCCGGCGACGAGCCGGTCCGGGCTTCGGCCGAGCCGGATTCCGAGCAAGGGTCCCAGGCCGTGTCGATCCCGATCACCGAGGACGGCGCGGCCCCCGAGCGCGAGAGCCGCGAGGAGGCCCTGAGCCGCCGCCGCCGGCGCGGACGCCGGGGTGGGCGCGGGCGCGACCGCGCCGAGGAGAGCGTCGGCACGATCGGCGACGAGGTCGTGGCCGGGGCCGAGCCGGGTGAGACCGGCGCCAGCCTGGTGCAGGATTCGCTGGCCGAGGAGATCGTCGCCCTCGACGAGATCGCCGGGCCGACGCCCGAGGCGGTCGGCAGCCCGGTCGCGGCGCCCGATCTCCCGGCAGTCGAGCGCGAGGCCCTGACCGCCGAGGCGATCGAGGCCCCCGCCCCGGCCGGTGAGTCCGTTCACGGCTCCGGAACCGCGCCGGCGCCCGAGCCCGAGGTGCCGGCTCCCGCGTCGGAGCCCGAACCCGAGCCTGTGGCGGTCGTGCTCACCCCGCCCGATCCGGACCGCCCGAAGCGGGCCGGCTGGTGGTCCCGCACCAAGGCGGCGATCGGCGGCGAGTAACCGATCCCGGGACGGGCATGAGGCCCGTCCCCACCATTTGCCAACGAACGACGCGGGCCGCGCTCCAGAAGGAGCGCGGCCCGCGTCGTTCGTCGGGGCATCGAATCTACGGCGAATGGCCTGGGGCAACCGACCGGTGAATGCGGCACTTTATGCAATGCGGCGTCGCGAGACCTCACAACCATCGCATGCAAACACAATACCAGCGGGTATATGGATACCACGACAGCGCATCCAAAAATGGAGGACTGAAGGTCAACTAACATGCTACTTCATGACCTGATGTGGGCGTTAACGAAAACGATACGGAGATCGGCGAGAGATCGTGTCGTGCTCCCCTGGATGTCTGCCATGTTCCGCTCCCGTAAGGCCGCCACGCCCGCCCCCGTCGAGACGCCCGAGATGATCGAGGATCGACTCGCCGGCATGGTCGACCGGGCCGGTACGGCCGGCACCGAGCTGGGGAACGGGCGGCTCGCGACCGCGCTGGCGCGCCTCGTCGACCAGACGCGCGAGGCCGCCGCGGCCGATCTCGGCAGCACCGCCCGCGTGGCCGCGGAGGCCTCGGAGGCCGCCACGGTACTGGGCTGGATGACGCACGACGCCAGCGAGATCGCCGGGCAGACCCGCGCCATGGCGGCGGCCGTCGAGGAGGTGGCGGCCTCGACCCGGGAACTCGCCGGCCGCTCGCAGGCCAGCGCCGACGTCGCCGAGCAGGCGACGGGCGGGATCGCGGCCTGCGCGGCGGACATGCGCGAGGCGAGCCGCACCATGGCGGCGATCGAGACCCATGCCGGGCAGATCGAGCAGCGCCTGACCGGCTTCGAGGGCGCCGCCCTCCAGATCCAGGAGATGGCCGGCACGATCGAGGCGATCTCGAGCCAGACCAACCTTCTCGCCCTCAACGCGACGATCGAGGCGGCCCGGGCCGGCGAGGCCGGCCGCGGCTTCGCCGTGGTGGCGGCCGAGGTCAAGCAGCTCTCCGGCCAGACCGCCCGGGCCACCGAGCAGATCCGCGGCCGCCTGGCGGTGCTGCTCCAGGAACTCGCGGCGATCCAGGCCGCCGTGGCCGAGAGCCGGCAGGCCGTGGCGGGCGGCACGGCCGCGGTCGCCCGGGTCGAGGCGCGGGTGGCGCAGGAAGGCCAGGCCGTGGCCCGCTCGGCGGAAGGCATCCGGGCGCTCGCCGAGGTGCTGGGCCAGCAGGAGGCGGCGACCGCCGAGATCTCCTCCAGCGTGCAGCAGGTCGCCGGCAAGGCGCAGAAGACCAGCACCGAGATCACCGGGCTGATGACGATCCTGGTGCGGGCCGAGACCGCGGCGCAGGAAGCCCTCAAGACCGGCGCCGCCCGCGGCCTACCGGCCTACGCCCTGGTGCGCCTGCCGGCCGATATGGCGATGTGGAAGCGCCGCCTCGCGGCGGCCCTGGTCGGGCTCGGACAGGTCTCCGCGGCCGTGCCGCCCTTCCGCGATGCCGCGGCGGATCTCGGGCTCGACCCTGCCGATCCCGCCGCCGCGCGGCTCGTCGCGGCCGGCGCCGAGGCGCATCGTCATGCCGCCGCCATGGCCGAGGCCCTGGGACGTGGCGACTGGGGCACCGCCATACCGGCCTTCCAGGCCTTCGAGACCGCCGCCAAGGGGATGGTGGACGCCGCCGAGGGCGCCCGGCGCTAGAGCAATTCGCGATCGCGCTGCAATCGCGAATTGCTCCAAGTCTTCGTCTTGCCGCATCTTCTTCGGCGAACCGGCATCGACGTCGTCAGAAAATCCTCTAGAGCACTTCACGATCGCATTATTTTCTGCGACGAACCGGCATCCACTTCGTCGGAAAATGCTCTGGTCCGGGCCAGTTCGCAGATCGGGAATTCTGAGCGATCCTTGTCGGATCCGGGCCGCGTCATGCGTCCTTGAGACGAGGGAGGACCGACCATGCTCTACGCCATCCTGTGCTACAAGGACGAGGACGTCGTTGCCGCCTGGAGCGCCGCGGAGGACGAGGCGGTGATGGAGCGGCTCGGCCGGGTGCACGAGACGCTGGAGCGCCGGGGCAAGCTCGGCCCGTCCTTGCGGCTCCTGCCGACCACTGCCGCCACGACCTTGCGCAAGGCGAGCGAGCCGCCGCTCGTGATCGACGGTCCCTTCGCCGAGACCAAGGAGCAGTTGCTCGGCTTCTACGTCGTCGACGTCGCCGACCTCGATGAGGCGTTGGAAGTCGCCCGCGACCTCGCGAGCGCCAATCCGGGCGGCGCCTACGAATTGCGCCCGGTCCTGCTCTACAACCCCGATCCACGCCCGAGTGCCGCATCCTCGCCCGATCCGCGGCGGGCGGAACGTTGAGCGAGGCGTCGCCCGACCCCGCGTGGCTGGCTTGCGCCCTCGCGGCGGCGCGGCCGCGGGTGGTCTCGGCCCTGCTGCGGGTGTTTCGCGATCTCGACATTGCCGAGGAGGCCTTCCAGGAAGCGAGCCTGCGGGCCCTGCGCACCTGGCCCCGCACCGGCCCGCCGCGGGACGTGGCGGCCTGGTTGATCCTGGTCGGGCGCAACTGCGCCCTCGACGGCACGCGCCGCCGCGCCCGCCAGGCGCCGCTGCCGGCGGAGGAAGCCGTGACCGATCTCGACGACGCCGAGACGCCGCTCGCCGAGGCGATCGACGCGCAGGCCTACCGGGACGACATCCTGCGGCTCCTGTTCATCTGCTGCCATCCGGACCTGCCGGCGACGCAGCAGGTCGCGCTGGCGCTCCGCATCGTCTCGGGGCTTCCCGTCGCACGCATCGCCCGCGCCTTCCTGGTCTCGGAGGCGGCGATGGAGCAGCGCCTCACCCGCGCCAAGGCCCGCATCGCCAGGAGCCCGGTGCCGTATGGGGCGCCGGGACCGGCCGAGCGGGCGGAGCGGCTCGCGGCCGTCGCGGCGATGCTCTATCTCGTCTTCAATGCCGGCTACTCGGCGGCGACCGGCTCGGAGCGGGCCGTCCTCTGCGACGAGGCGATCCGCCTCGGCCGCCTGCTCCTGCGGCTGTTTTCCACCGACCCGGAGGTGATGGGGCTGCTTGCCCTGATGCTGCTCCAGCACGCCCGCTCGCCGGCCCGCTTCGATGCCGACGGCGAGATCATCCTGCTGGAGGAGCAGGATCGTGGGCTCTGGCGCAAGCCCATGATCGCCGAGGGACTGGCCCTCGTCGACAAGGCGATGCGCCACCGCGGCCCCGGCCCCTACCAGGTCCAGGCGGCGATCGCCGCCCTGCATGCCCGCGCCGCGCAGCCGCAGGCGACCGACTGGGCCGGGATCGACGCGCTCTATGCGGCGCTGGAGCGGATGCAGCCCTCGCCGGTCGTGACGCTCAACCGCGCGGTGGCGACCACCAAGGTCGCCGGCCCGGCGGCCGGGCTCGCCCTCGTCGAGCCCCTGGCCGGGCCGCTCCAGGGCTATTTCCACTTCCACGGCCTGCGCGGCGCCCTGCTGATGCAGCTCGGCCGCAACGACGAGGCGCGGGAGGCGATGGGCCGGGCGATCGCGCTCGCCGGCACTCCGGCCGAGGCCGCGCATATCCGCCGCCAGCTCGACCGGCTGGCCGGGGACGAATCCGCGGCCCCCGAAAAAATCTGAAGCCGGGCTGTCGGGACGCGGCCCTGCCGCCCGTCCTTGCAGCGAGGCCGCCAAGCGAGGCCGCCAAGCGAGGCAGCATCGACGACCGGCCCCACCGAGGAGAGGACCCATGAGCGACGCAACCCCCAAAGAAACCCCCAAGATGGCCCCGGTGAAGGGCGGCCTCGTCACCTACCTGATGCTGGACGGCGCTCGGAGGGCGGCTGAGTTCTACGTCCGCGCCTTCGGAGCCGAGATCGTGGCGGCGATGCCGGCCGATCCGCAGGGGCGGACGCCGCACGTGCACCTTCACGTCAACGGCTCGTCGCTGATGCTGAGCGACGCCTTTCCGGAACAGGGCTGCGCCCTGGCAGCGCCGCAGGCCTTCACCCTGACATTGATGGTGGAGGATATCGACGCCCGCTACGCCCACGCGGTCGAGGCCGGCGCCACCGCGCTGATGCCGCCGGCCGAGATGTTCTGGGGCGACCGCTACGGCCAGCTGCGCGATCCCTTCGGGGTGGTCTGGGCGATGAACCAGCAGAAACGCTGATGCCTCGCCGGGACCGGGCCCCCGGTCCCCCCTCCCCGACTGCCGAGCACGCCCATGACCGATCCGACCGGACGCGACCTCGTCCTCACCCGCCTGATCCCGGCCCCGGCGGCCGCGCTCTACCGCGCCTGGACCGAGCCGGACCTGATCAGGCAGTGGTTCGCCCCCAAGCCCTTCACGGTCGCCGCGGCCGAGACGGAGCTTCGTCCCGGCGGCGCGACCCGCATCGTCATGCGGGGCCCGGACGGCAGCGAGTTCGCGAGCAGCGGCGTCTATCTCGAGCTGGTCGAGAATGCCCGCATCGTCTTCACCGACGCCTATACCCGCGCCTGGGAGCCGGCGGAAAAGCCGTTCTTCACCGGCATCATCACCTTCGCGCCCGAGGGCGGGGCCACCCGCTACACCGCGCTCGCCCGCCACTGGAATGCGGAGGATCGCGCCGCCCACGAGGCGATGGGTTTTCACGATGGCTGGGGCCGATGCGCCAACCAGCTTGCCGCCCTCACCGCGCGGCTCTGAGCGAAGCCGCGTTCCGCATCGCGAAGCGATCAATCGGAAAGCGTATGACGGGAGACACGACCATGGCCGCTGTCAGCACCTGCTTGTGGTTCGCGCGCGACGCCGAGGAGGCGGTGCGCACCTACGTCGCCCTCGTCCCGGGTTCGCAGCTCGGGCCGATCCTGCGTGCCCCGGGTCCCTGGCCCGGGGGCGAGCCCGGCGCCGCGATCCTGGTGAGCTTCACCCTCGGCGGGCAGAGCTTCCAAGCCCTGAACGGCGGCATGAAGGCCGAGTACGGCACCGCCGCCTCGATCGCCGTCGCCTGCCCGGATCAGGAGGCGGTCGACAGCCTGTGGGACGGGCTGCTGAGTGGCGGCGGCAGCGAGATTCAGTGCGGCTGGCTGCGCGACCGCTGGGGCGTGCCCTGGCAGATTTTTCCCGAGATCCTGCCGCGGCTGCTCGCCGACCCGGACCCCGCCGTCGCCGCCCGGGTGTTCGCCGCGATGCAGGGCATGGTCCGGATCGACGTGGCGGCGTTGGAGCGGGCGGCGGCCGGGGAGTGACGTTCGCCTCTCCTGGGAAATCGTTGATTGTCCAGCCCAGTCGATCTGGCAGAGCCGCCGATACGGCTTCCGAAAGATTCGGACACCGTATCACCAGCCCGCGCGGCGCCTGAGCGAAGCCGGTTTCCGCATCGCGAAGCGATCAATCGGAAACCGTATGACACCTTTCCGCGTCATCCCAGGGCTCGACGAAGTCGAGAACCCGGGATCCATAAATACTGACGATGCCGGACAAGGCGTTTAGCGTTCCGCCTCATCCTGCACTGTCAGCGATTATGGATCCCGGGTTCCGCCGCGCGGCCCGGGGATGACGATGGAGGGTTTGAACCCGATCGTCCCGATCAAATAAAATCTCAGCAAACCCGCTCGCACCAATAGACGAACGTCCGGTACGGAAACGTCACCGCGTCACGACCGGCCAGTTCCGGCGTCCGGGCGATGAGGTCGCGCACGCTCTGCGCCACCTTTGCCCGCTCCGCCTCCGGCAACGCCGCAATGAAGCTCACCGACAGGGTACGGTCGAGGATCACCTGCTCGGGCGTGCCGGTATGGCCGTGCGGAAACGACGCCTCGTGCAGGGGCCCGAAGCCCTCGGCCGGAAACAGCCCCCGCCAGACCCCCGTGTGGTAGCGCGGCGCGTCGCCCTCGTGGGCGTTCATGATCGTGGTCAGCTCCGCCACCCAGGGTGTGCCGTCGTCGCGGACGTTCCAGACCAGGCCGAAGCGGCCCCCGACCTTGAGAACCCGGCGGATCTCGGCGAGCGCCGCCTTCGTCGAGAACCAGTGGAAGGCCTGGGCGCAGACGAGCGCGTCGAGGCTGGCATCTGCCAGCGGCATCGCCTCGGCGGAGCCGGGACGCGCCGTCACGCCGGGAAGCGAGGCGGCGAGCTGCGCCCGCATCGCGTCGACCGGCTCGATCGCCGTCACGTCGGCGCCGGTCGTCGCCAGCAGGCGGGTGAACTTGCCGGTACCGGCGCCGAGATCCGCGACGCTCCGGCCGGGCTCGAGACGCAGGGTCTCGCGCAGCCAGGCGCTCAGGGCGGCCGGATAGTCCGGCCGGCCGCGGGCATAGGTCTCGGCACCGGCGGAAAACCCGCCTGCGGCCGCCGGGTGCAGATCACTCATGCTCGGGTCCTCCTCCGATCAACGAAGCCAGCCCCTGAGCCGCCGCACCGCCTCCTGCGCCTCGGCCTCGCCGCCGGCAAACGACAGGCGCAGGTGGTGGGCGCCGGCCTCCGGGTCGAAATCGAGGCCGGGCGTCGCCGCGACGCCGGCCTCGTCGAGCATGCGGCGGCAGAAGCCGATCGAGTCGTTGGTGAGCCGGGCGACGTCGGCATAGAGATAGAAGGCCCCGTCCGCCGGATGCACGTCGCCGAGGCCGATCGACGGCAACTCGTTGAGGAGCAGCGACCGCGCGCGGGCGTAGTCGGTCTTGACCAGTTCCAGTTCCTCGGTGGCCTCGAAGGCGGCGAGAGCGGCCACCTGCGACAGGTAGGGCGCCGAGATGTAGAGATTCTGCGCCAGCCGCTCGATCGGCCGCACCAGGGCGTCCGGCACCACCATCCAGCCGATGCGCCAGCCGGTCATGCAATAGTATTTCGAGAACGAGTTGATCACGATGGCCTCGGGATCGACGGCGAGCGCCGTCGCGGCCGGCACGCCGTAGGTCAGGCCGTGATAGATCTCGTCGGAGATGAAGCGCAGGTTCATCGCGCGGCAGGCCTCGGCCAGGGACCGAAGACCCGCCTCGTCGATCATCGTGCCCGAGGGGTTGGCCGGGCTCATCACCAGCAACCCCGAGAGCGGCGCAGCGGCATGGGCGGCCCGTAACGAGGCAGCGGTCGGCACGAAGCCGTCCTCGGCACGCAAGGTGAGCCCCACCGGTTCGAGGTCGACGGCCTGGAGCACCGAACGATAGGCCGGGTATCCGGGCGCCGCGATGGCGACGCGCCCGCCGGCATCGAACAGGCTCAGGAAAGCCAGCACGAAGCCCGCCGAGGAGCCGGTGGTGACGACGACCCGCTCGGGCGCCACCGAGACCCCGTAGGCCTCGGCGTAGTGGCGGGCGATGCGCTCGCGCAAGGGGGCGAGGCCGAGCGCCTCGGTATAGGGGATGCGGCCCGAAGCCAGCGCGGCTTGCGCCGCCGCGATGGCGGATTTCGGCGCCGGGGCCGAGGGCTGTCCCACCTCCATATGCACCACGCTGTCGCCCTGCCGCTCGCGCCGCGCCGCGGCGGCGAGCACGTCCATCGCCAGGAAGGGCGCGACGCGGGCGGCGCGGCGGGACACGAGAGCGGCGGGATCGGACATGACGGGCCTTGGGTACGGCAACGGGTGCGCCCCCGCACATAGCGGGATTTGCCGGAGATTGCGCCCCGCCACCAGCGCCAAGCGTGATTTGACAAGGCCGCCGCGAAACCGCCTAACCGAGGGGTCAAGGAGCGTGCCATGTTCGCGCGCCACCGACGGTGGACGACCCCGATGAGGACGACGATGCTGCCCCTGCCCCGCCTTCTGCCCGCCCTCGCCCTCGCGGGCCTCGTCGCCGCGGTTGCCCCGACGCAGGCGCAATCGCCGACCACCACCCCGGCGGCACCGGCGGCCCAAGCTCCGGCGGCGTCGAGCCCGATGAGCGACGCCCAGCGCCAGGCGATCGAGGGCGTGGTGCGCGACTACCTGATGAAGAACCCGGAGATCCTCCAGGAGGCGATGGCCGAGCTGGAGAAGCGCCAGCAGGAGGCCCAGAAGGTCGCCCAGGCCAGCGCCCTGAAGGAAACCCGCGATACCCTGCACAACTCGCCGCACGGCTTCGTCGCCGGCAACCCGAACGGCGACGTCACCCTGGTCGAGTTCTTCGATTACAATTGCGGCTACTGCAAGCGGGCGCTCAACGACCTCCAGACCCTGATCAAGGGCGACCCGAAGCTGAAGGTGGTCCTGCGCGACTTCCCCGTGCTCGGACCCGATTCGCTCGAGGCCAGCAAGGTCGCGCTCGCGGCGAAGCAGCAGCTCAAGGGCGACAAGCTGTTCGACTACCATACCCGCCTGCTGGAGAGCCGCGGCCGGGTGAACGGCGAGCGGGCGATCGCGGTGGCCAAGGAGATGGGCCTCGACATCGCCAAGCTGCAGAAGGACATGCAGGCCCCCGACATCCAGGCGGCCCTGCAGGAGAATGTGGGGCTGGGCGACAAGCTCGGCCTGTCGGGCACCCCGGCCTTCATCATCGGCGACGAGATCATCCCGGGCGCCGTCGGCGTCGAGCCGATCCGCAAGACGGTGGCCGGCGTGCGCCAGTGCGGCCACGCCACCTGCTGAGGTTCCCGCTTGCCCGTCGCGCCGGCGCCACTATCGCGCGCCGGCCGCATGGTCTATGAGGCCCGCCGATCGCCCGCCGGACAGGAAGACGCCCCCGCGTCGTCCGCGCGTCGCCCCGGCGGGCCCGCCCCCGCCCCCTTTCACGATTGCCGAAGACCCGCCCGTGCCCTCCAACAACAAGCATGACCCCTTCGACCCCGAGCTCGTCCGCGAACTCGCGACCCTGATCGCCGAGACCGATCTCAGCGAGATCGAGGTCGAGAAGGGCGACCTGCGCATCCGCGTCGCCCGCGAGCGCGCCGTGCAGCAGGTGCAGGTCCCGGTGGCGGCCGCCGCCCCGCCCCTGCCCGCCGCCGCGATCCCCGCCGCCCCGGTCCTCACCGCCGAGTCCGACCCGAAGGCGCTCGCCGCCCATCCGGGCGCGGTGCTGTCGCCGATGGTCGGCACCGCCTACCGCAAGCCCTCGCCGGAGGCCAAGACCTTCGTCGAGGTCGGCTCGCGGGTCGAGAGCGGCGCCCGGGTGCTGCTCGTCGAGGCGATGAAGACCTTCAACGACATCGTGGCGCCGCGCGCCGGCACCGTGACGGCGATCTTCATCGAGGACGGTCAGCCGGTCGAGTTCGGCGAGCCCCTCCTGCTGATCGAATAAGTTTAAGGCCCCCATGTTCGACAAGATCCTGATCGCGAACCGGGGCGAGATCGCGCTCCGGATCCTGCGGGCCGCCAAGGAGCTCGGCATCGCGACGGTGGCGGTGCATTCCACCGCCGATGCCGACGCCATGCACGTGCGGCTCGCCGACGAGAGCGTGTGCATCGGGCCGCCGCCGGCCCGCGACAGCTACCTCAACATCCCGTCGATCATCGCCGCCTGCGAGATCACCGGCGCCGACGCGGTGCATCCGGGCTACGGCTTCCTGTCGGAGAATGCGCGCTTTGCCGAGGTGCTGAACCACCACGGCATCGGCTTCATCGGCCCGAAGGCCGAGCACATCCGGATCATGGGCGATAAGATCGAGGCCAAGCGCACCGCCAAGCGCCTCGGCATCCCGTGCGTGCCGGGCTCCGAGGGTGGCGTCACCGACACTGACGAGGCCAAGCGCATCGCCGCCGACATCGGCTATCCGGTGCTGATCAAGGCGGCCTCCGGCGGCGGCGGCCGCGGCATGAAGGTCGCCCGCAGCGAGGCCGACATCGAGAACGCGCTGATGACCGCCCGCACCGAGGCGAAGGCCGCCTTCGGCGACGACGCGGTCTACATCGAGAAGTATCTCGAGAAGCCGCGCCACATCGAGGTGCAGGTGCTCGGCGACGGCCGCGGCAACGCCATCCACCTCGCCGAGCGCGATTGCTCGCTCCAGCGCCGGCACCAGAAGGTGTGGGAGGAAGGCCCCTCCCCGGCGCTGAACGCCGAGATGCGCGAGCAGATCGGCGGCACGGTCGCCCGGGCGATGCAGGAGCTGGGCTATCTCGGCGCCGGCACGATCGAGTTCCTCTACGAGGACGGGCAGTTCTACTTCATCGAGATGAACACTCGTATTCAGGTGGAGCACCCTGTCACCGAGATGATCACCGGGATCGACCTCGTCAACGAGCAGATCCGGGTGGCGGCGGGCGCGCCCCTGTCGGTGCGCCAGGAGGACGTGCGGGTCGAGGGTCACGCCATCGAGTGCCGGATCAATGCCGAGCACCCGGCGACCTTCCGGCCTTCGCCCGGCACGATCACCTATTTCCATCCGCCGGGGGGACTGGGCGTGCGGGTCGATTCGGCGGCCTTCCAGGGCTACCGCATCCCGCCGCACTACGATTCGCTGATGGGCAAGCTCATCGTGCACGGCCGCACCCGCAACGAGTGCCTGATGCGCCTGCGCCGGGCGCTCGACGAGTTCGTGGTCGCGGGCGTCGACACGACGCTGCCGCTGTTCCGCACGCTCGTGCGCAATTCCGACATCCAGAACGGCCTCTACGACATCCACTGGCTCGAGGAATTCCTCAAGACCGGCGGGCTCGAGATCGCCTGAGGACCGTCTCGATCGGATCCCTCGTTCCGAAGGGGCGCCGCGAGGCGCCCTTTCGTGTTTTCGGATGCGGCATTGCAACAATCGTTGGTGCGCAAAATTTTTGCGGCGCCGCGGAACGGCCAGGCGCCTCGCCAGTTCTACTGGCGACAGCGGCCAGAACAGACCTCATGATCTCTTGGTTATCCAGCGATCATGAACAATCAAGGCCGCACCGGAACAAATCTTATCCGAAAGAGATTGACGATGCGCGTGATCAAGCTCGCCGCCGTGGCCGTCCTGTTGGCCACCCCCGCCCTCGCCCAGGTGACCCAGGCCCCGCTGGCGCCGAACCCGGCCGCCCCGGTGGTCGGCCCCCTCACCACCGGCAGCGTGGTGAACCCTGAGCGCCCGGCACCCGTCGGCGGCGTCGGCCGCAATACCGTCGAGACCGTGGTCGACTCGGCCAAGGGTGGCAATGCCGCGATGCCGAGCCGCATGAACCCGAACCTCGGCAACACGGCGGGCGGCCCGTCGAACTGAACCAGACCGTCACGGTCGGGGACGGCCCGTGGCCCAGAGCCGCGGGCCGCGCCTCGTCGCGTGAGGCCCGATGCCCTATCTTTGCCGGAGCCTGAACCGGGTGGAGAGTGGCCGCCCGTCCGCGCCCGGAACCCTCGTCGATGCACGGCAGCCTGAACGTCGAGATCACCGCCGAGATCCTGCTCAAGGCCTACGCGGCCGGCATCTTCCCGATGGCGGAGGATGCGGACGATCCGACCCTGTACTGGGTCGAGCCGAAGGAGCGGGGCATCCTGCCCCTCGACCGCTTCCATCTTGGGAGCCGCCTCGCCCGCACGGTGCGCAACGGCGGCTTCGAAGTGGTGACCGACCACGACTTCGACGCGGTGATCGAGGGCTGCGCCGCGCCGCGCCGCGACAGCGACCGCACTTGGATCAACGCCCGCATCCGCGCCCTCTACGGCGAGCTGTTCGATCTCGGCCATTGCCACACCGTCGAGGTCTATGCCGGCGAGCCCCGGACCCTGGTCGGCGGGCTCTACGGCGTTTCCCTCGGCGCGGCCTTCTTCGGCGAGAGCATGTTCCACACCGCCCGGGACGCCTCGAAGGTGGCGCTCGTCCACCTCGCCGCCCGGCTGAAGCGCGGCGGCTATACCCTGCTCGACGCTCAGTTCGTCACCAGCCATCTCGCCCAGTTCGGTGCCGAGGAGGTGCCGCGCCACGTCTACAAGGCGATGCTGCGTGCGGCGATCGACCGGCCGGCGCAGTGGGACAGCGCCGCCCTCAGCGGGGCCGAGGCGGTCGCGGCCCTCGGCCAGCCCTGACACGGGGGGCCCATACGGGTAAGTCGATCACCCGAGAATATCCAGCAGTTTCGATTGCCGAATCTTCCCGACCGAAGTCTTATCGCATTCTCAGATTGTTGCCGTCAGGTCACGGCGAGCCACGGACAGGCGGCAACTCTGCCTCGGAACCACTGGAATGTGCAATGCCCCCACCGGCGGGATTGCGGCAGAATGGTGAAGCTCGCTATCTCTCCTACCCAAGCGAGGCGCCGTGCGGCGCCGCACAGACGATTCGGGTCGGGGGAGTGTGTCGGACATGGTGGCGTCGCGCTGGGGACTTCTGGTCACGACCGCTCTCGTCTCCGCCGCGCTGGTCGCGCCGGCCGTGGCGCAAGGCACCATCGCCCTCGAGACGATCGACGTCGTGCCGGTGACGCCGGTCGGCGGCGCGGGCGGCACCCGCAGCGCCGGCGAGCGGATCGAGGGCGGCGCCCTGCCGCTGGCCAAGGTGCCCTTCACCGTCGAGACCGTGACGGCCAGGAAGCTCGAGCAGGACCGCGCCACCCTCGACCCGACCTTCACCCTCGCCCGCACGACGCCCGGCGTGAACCTCTCCGACGGCCAGGGCAACAGCTTCCGCCAGACCCTGACCTATCGCGGCTTCGACGCCTCGCCGCTCCAGGGCGCGCCGCAGGGGCTCGCCGTCTACCAGAACGGCACCCGCATCAACGAGGCCTTCGGCGACGTGGTGAACTGGGACCTGATTCCCCAGGTCGCGATCAACCGCATCGACATCGTCACCGGCAACCCGATCTTCGGCCTCAACGCGCTCGGCGGCGCGGTCAACATCGAGATGAAGAATGGCTTCACCTGGCAGGGCAAGGAAGTCTCGGTGATGGGCGGCTCGAACGGCCGCATCCTCGGGACCCTGCAATACGGCGAGGTGATCGGCCCCTGGAGCTTCTACTTCGCCGGCGAGGGCCTGCGCGATGCCGGCTGGCGCTACAAGTCGCCGTCCGAGATCGGTCGCCTCTACGCCGATATCGGCCACCGCAGCCTCGATTCCGAGTTCCACGTCATCGCGTCGGGCGCCCGGACCTTCTTCGGCGCCGCCGCCGCGACCCCGGTCGACTTCACCCATGTCGACCCGCGGGCGATCTTCACCTATCCGCAGACCACCACCACCGAGGTCGGCCAGATCCAGGTCACCGGCAAGGTCAACATCTCGCCGACCTGGGACCTGTCGGGCAACGCCTATGTCCGCCGCTTCAGCCAATCCTACATCGACGGCAACGACGGCAATTTCGAGAATTGCTCGTCGCGCTCGAACTTCCGCGGCAATCTGTGCTTCGAGGATGACGGCTTCTCCCCCAGCGCCGGCCAGACCCAGGCGCAGTTCCGCAACCAGTTCCTGATCCTCGGGCCGCAGAACCAGCGGATCCCGTTCCGGGCCGGCGTGCCCTACGGCACGATCGATACCGTCCGGAACGAGGCGACCGGCTATGGCGGCAGCCTGCAGGCGACCAACCGCGACCGCATCCTCGACCACGGCAACACCTTCATCGTCGGCGGCAGCATCGACGTCGCGAACTACACCTTCAAGTCGGCGAGCACGCTCGGGGTCATCAATCCCGACCTGAGCATCACGACGGACCCGAACAACCCGACCTACGGCAATATTCCCGGCCTCGGCGTCGGCCCGATCCGCACCGCCGGGGCGCTCGGCATCGCGCCGAGCCAGGTCACCGGCTCGAACCTCTATATGGGCCTTTACGCCCTCGACACGTTCGACGTCACCGACCGGCTCTCGCTCACCGCCGGCGCGCGGTTGAACTTCGCCCGCATCTCGACCCAGGACCTGACCGGCTTCTCGCCCGACGTCACCGGCACACACTACTTCAGCCGGATCAATCCGGTCGCCGGGCTGACCTACCGCTTCTACGACTGGCTGACCCTGTACGGCGGCTATTCCGAGTCGAACCGCGCGCCGACGCCGCTGGAGCTCGCCTGCGCCAACCCGGACCGGCCGTGCCTGCTGCCGAACTCGCTGGTCGCCGACCCGCCGCTCAAGCAGGTCGTGGCGCGCACCTACGAGGTGGGCTTCCGCGGCGCGGTGCCGAACTTCTACGAGGGCGGCCTGCTCAACTACAAGCTCGGCGCCTTCCGCACCGACCTGACCAACGACGTCCTGCAGATCGCCGTGCCGGGCAACGCGGCGCGCGGCTATTACGTCAACGTGCCGGCGACCCAGCGCCAGGGCATCGAGGTCGCGGCCGAGTACGTCACCGAGCGGCTGAGCCTCTATGCCAATTACGCGCTGATCGACGCCACCTTCCAGTTCCGCGGCGACCTGTCCTCGCCCAACAACCCGCTCGCCGATGACGGGCTCATCACCGTGCGCCCGGGCAACAAGCTGCCGCTGGTGCCCGAGCACCAGTTCAAGGCCGGTTTCGACTACGCGATCACGCCGCAATGGCGCTTCGGCATGAACATGCAGGCGTTCTCGTCGTCCTATTTCCGCGGCGACGAGTCGAACCTCAACCGCAAGCTGCCGGCCTATTTCACCGCCAACCTCAACACCAGCTTCCAGCTGACGCCGACCGTCCAGATCTTCGGCCTGGTGACCAACCTGTTCAACAACCGCTACGCCAATTTCGGCACCTTCCTGGAGCGCAGCGACGACTTCGCCGGCCGCTACGTGCTGAACGATCCCCGCACCACCACCCTGGTGCAGCCGCTGTCGGTCTATGGCGGCGTGCGAATGACCTGGTAGGCCAGCCGATCAGATTGACAGCGGGCCCGCCGGCGGGCTCGTGTCATGCCGGGCCGGTCCGGAAACATTCAGGGACCGGAATGGCGCGGGACCCCCTCTCCCGTGTGGGAGAGGGGGTCCCGCGCTTTTCCAGTCTCCCGCGGCCTGCCGTATCGCGGCTTTCCCTCGCTCCCCCGAGAGCCCGTTGCGCCCGACCCCGCTCCCCACCACCGAGCCCGACGCCGCCCCCCGCCGGCGCCTGCCCGCCCTCTGGTCCGGCCGCCCGATGCGGGCGCGGCTGATGGTGGTCGTCGTCCTCATCAACCTGGTGGCGGCGGCGATCTCGGGCGCGGTCATCATCCACAAGGCCCGCACCGCCACCGAGGTCGAGACCGCGGCCTCGCTGGCGGTGGTCGAGCCGCTGGTGGCCGAGACCCTTCAGGCCGATACCCTGCAGACCTGGCAGGATGCGCCGCTGCCCGGCCTGTTCCGGACCCTGTCCTACCGCTTCCAGGGCCTGCGCCACGTCCGGGTGACCCTGCTCGACGCCGCCAACCATCCGGTGGCCGCCGGCCCGCGGCGGGAGGGCACGCGGCGCGCGCCCCGCTGGTTCGCCGCCCTGATCGCCCCGCCGGCGCAACGTCACGAGGTGCCGCTGGTGCTCCGCGGTGCCCGCATCGGCACCGCGCTCGTCACCGCCGAGCCCTCGGACGAGATCGACGAGGTCTGGGGCTACGCCCTGGCGCTCGGCCTCACCGGCCTCTCCTTGAGCCTCGCCATGCTGGTGATTCTCTATGTCGCCTTCGGGCGGATCCTGAGCCCGCTGGCCCAGCTCGCCGCCGGGCTGACGCGGCTCGAGCAGCAGGATTACGACGCCCGGGTCGGCCGGCCCGACACCCGCGAGCTGGCGGTGATCGCGACCCGGTTCAACCGCCTCGCCGAGGCGCTCGGCGCGGCGCGGGCGGCCAACCTCCGGCTCCATCGCCGCGTCATGACCGCCGAGGAAGACGAGCGGCGGCGCACGGCGCTCGAACTCCACGACGAGTTCGGCCCCTGCCTGTTCGCGATGGAGGCCAATTCCTCCTCGATCGCCCGCATCGCCGGAACCCTCGACGAGCCGGCCCGCAGCCGCCTGATCCAGCGCACCGACGACATCGCGGCGATCGTCACGCGGGTGCAGACCATCAACCGGGCGCTGCTCAACCGCCTGCGCCCGGCCGGCCTCGGTCAGGTGCCGCTCGCCCGCTGTCTCGAGCTCCTGGTGCGCGAGGCGGCCCGGCACCATCCCGAGATCGCGGTCGAGGGCCGCTTCGCCGGGCTGAAGGCCGGCTACGGCGACCTCGTCGACCTGACGATCTATCGCTGCGTGCAGGAGGGGCTGACCAACGCGCTCCGCCATGCCGGGGCGTCGCGGGTGACGGTGGCGGTCGCCGACGAGGCGGACAGCCTGCGCCTCAGCGTCGACGACGACGGGAGCGGCCTGGCCGACGATCCCGGCGTTGCAGGGGGCGTGGGACGCGAAGGACGGGGACTCGCCGGGATGCGCGAGCGGGTCGAGGCCCTGGGCGGCCGGCTCGCGCTGGAGCCGCGCGCGCCGGGCACCTCCCTGCGGATCGTGCTCCCGGCCGGCACGCCCGAGGAGGAGGCTCCGTGACCCGCACCGTCGTCATCGTCGACGATCACCCGATCGTGCTCCAGGGCGCCCGGCGCCTGTTCGAGGATGCGGGCGCCGAGGTGCGGGGCGCGGCCTGCCTCGCGCAGGGCTACCGCGCGATCCTGCGCCGCCGGCCCGAGGTGGCGGTGATCGACCTCGCCTTCCCGGGCCGGGATCTGGCCGGCCTCGCCCTGATCGGCCGGGTGCGCAAGCGGGTGCCGGCCACCCGGGTGCTGGTGTTCAGCATGCATGCCGACCCGGCGATCGTCGCCCGGGCCCTCGCCGCCGGCGCTATCGGCTACGTGCTCAAGGACGCGCCCGCCGGTGACCTGGTGCGGGCCTACGAGCAGGTCCGGACCGGGCGGCCCTATCTCGACGGGCGGCTCGCCACCGAGGTCGCCCTGCTCCAGGCCGATCCGCGCCGCTCCCTGCTGGGTGCGCTCAGCGCCCGCGAGCGCCGCATCCTGGCGCTGCTGGCGGAGGGACGGGGCTACGCGGCGATCGCCGAGGATCTGTCGGTCAGCTACAAGACGGTGACCAATTCCTGTGCAGCGCTCCGCCAGCGCCTCGGGGTGGCGACGCTGACCGAGCTGACGCATTTTGCGGTGCGGCACGTGGCGGATTTGCGGTGAGGGCGGGTTCGGTTCAAGCGTTAAAAATTCTTAATGCCATCGATGCCGATTTCGGCATGGGCTCCCGAAACCCAATGACAATCCGCGGCATTACCTAGGTGCAGTCGAGATCAAGCGGCTGCCGATCTCGAACGAGGTCCACCCACCTGGGAGAACACCGATGACCAATCCTGGGGACTTTCGCGAAGCCATCGTCGCCCTCACCGTTCTGGGCGGGAGCGCCTTCACGGTCGAACAATACATCCGGTTCAAGCTCTGGCCGCGGTCGGATTCTGGTGAGCGCCAAGGTTGAGGTGCGGCCGTCGCTCCCGCACAGCGCAGCCTTCCGTGTCGTTTTACTGCGGCGCCGCGATCGGGCGCCGCTCCAAGTCTTCGATTTTACCGCACTTTCGCGACACGCCGGCATCCACCTCGTCGGACAATGCTCTCACGCGAACGCAACGGCCACACCCGCCTACAACGCCTCCCCCCGCATCAACCGCGGCTGCCGCCCCCGCAACCCCGCCGCCTCGCGGATGAACAGCCGCTTCAAGCCCGGAAGCCGATCGACCAGGCCGAGGCCGAGGTCGCGGGCGAGGCGGACGGGCAGGGCATCGTTGGAAAACAGGCGGTTGAGGCCGTCGGTGGCCGCGCCCATCGCCAGCGTGTCGAAGCGCCGGCTGCGCTCGTAGGTCTCCAGAGCCTCGGGACCGCCCGGGTCGAGGCCGAGGCGCATCGTGTCGGCCAGCGCCTCCGCCAGGGCGGCGGCGCTGCGCAGGCCCAGATTCAGGCCCTGGCCGGCGATCGGGTGGATGACGTGGGCGGCGTCTCCCAGCAGCAGCAGGCGCCGGGCGCCGAAGCGCCGGGCGATGCCGAAGGAGAGCGGATAGGCCCGGAGCGGCGATTCGAGGGCAAGCCGACCGAGCGCAAGCCCGAAGCGCCGCTCGACCTCCATCAGGGTCTCCTCGGGACCGCCGCCGAGAAGGGCAGGAACCTCGGATTGCCGCTCGGTCCAGACGATCGAGGAGCGGTGGCCGAGCGGCCCGCCAAGAGAGCCATTCTGCGGCAGCGGCAGCACCGCGAACGGGCCGGAGGGCAGGAAATGCTCGATCGCCCGTCCCTCGTGGTCGCGCTCATGCGCCACCGTGGCGACGATGCCCGATTGCGGATAGGACCAGCCGACCCAGCCGATGCCGGCGGCCTCGCGCAGGCGCGATCGGGCGCCGTCCGCCGCCACGACGAGATCGGCCCGGATCGTCCGACCGTCGGGCAGGCGCGCGCCGATTTTGTCGGTCTCCGGCACGGCCGCCGAGACGGGGCTCGCCTCCAGCACCACGCCGGCAGCGGCGGCGGCGTCGCGCAGGGCGCTCAGCAGGCCGCCGCCTTCGATCATGTGGGCGAAGGGCTCGCCCGCGGCGACCTCGCCCTCGAAGGTCAGGAAGGTCGGCCGCACCGGGTCGGCGAGGCGGCTGTCGGTGATGACCATCTCGCGGATCGGCTGGGCACCGGAAGCGACCGTGTCCCATACGCCGAGGCGTTCCAGCATCCGCCGGGCGGCGGCCGCCACCGCGTAGGCGCGCAGGTCCCGCGGGGTGCCCATTCGGCCGAAGGCCGGATCGCAGACCGTGACCCGCACGGCCTCGCCGAGGGCCTGGCGCAGGGCGAGGGCCAGGGCCAGACCCGGCAAGCCTCCGCCCGCGACCACGATCTCCCGCGCCGCTCCCCGCCGCCCGCTCACGCCCACACCCTGCGCCATCTCGCGTTCGCCCGCTGCTCGTCCGGTGGGCCGCCTCATAGCACAAGGCGAGCGCTTGGCGTCGCTTGACGGCGCGCATCGGCCTGCGTCAGCTACGCACCCCTCCACCAGCCCGGATACACGCCCTTGCACGCGGTCGCCGACCTCCTCGACATCCTCGACCTGGAGCCGCTGGAGCAGAACCTCTTCCGGGGCCGCTCGCCGAAGGATCGCTGGCAGCGGGTCTATGGCGGCCAGGTGATCGGCCAGGCCCTCGTCGCCGCGACCCGGACGGTGCCGCCCGAGCGCCGGCCGCACTCGCTGCATGCCTATTTCCTGCTCGGCGGCGATCCGAAGGTGCCGATCGTCTACGAGGTCGACCGCATCCGCGACGGCCGCAGCTTCACCACCCGCCGGGTGGTGGCGATCCAGCACGGACGGCCAATCTTCTCG
Organism: Methylobacterium sp. SyP6R; assembly: GCF_019216885.1. Taxonomy (NCBI): domain Bacteria; kingdom Pseudomonadati; phylum Pseudomonadota; class Alphaproteobacteria; order Hyphomicrobiales; family Methylobacteriaceae; genus Methylobacterium; species Methylobacterium synurae. The sequence goes on from NZ_JAAQRC020000001.1 coordinate 2,365,455, forward strand.
ATGTCGGCCTCCTACCACGTCGAGGAACCGGGCTTCGACCACCAGGCCGAGATGCCGGCGGTGCCGATGCCGGAGGATCTGCCGGGCGAAGGCGCGCTCAAGGCCTCGATGCTGCCGCGGATGCCCGAGCCGGTCCGGGCCTATTTCGAGCGCGAGCGGCCGATCGAACTGCGCCCGGTCGAGCTCGCCCGCTACGGCTCGCGCGAGCCGGGCCCGGCGCGGTTCCACGTCTGGATCCGCGCCACCTCGCCCCTGCCGGACGATCCGGCGATCCACCAGGCGGTGCTCGCCTACGCCTCGGACATGACGCTGCTCGACACCTCGCTGGCGCCCCACGGCCGCACGGTGTTCGAGAGCGAGATCCAGCCGGCGAGCCTCGACCACGCCCTGTGGTTCCACCGGCCGTTCCGGGCCGACGAGTGGCTGCTCTACGCCCAGGACAGCCCGAGTGCGTCGGGCGGCTGCGGCTTCTCCCGCGGGCTGATCTTCACCCGCGACGGTACCCTCGTGGCCTCGGTCGCGCAGGAGGGCATGATCCGCGAGAAGCGTGTGCACCCCGAGCCGGAAGCCTGATCTGCTACGCCCACGATTTGGGCAATTGCCGCTTCTTTCACCGGCATTGCCATCCGGAGCGGCTTCATTATCCGCAATCGGCCCAGGAACCGGGCAGCTTGTCCGTAGGACCGTCGCCCGATCGTGGCACGTTCCTTGATTGATGCCTTTCGAGACCGGCGCCTGGGGGCCAACGGGTTCGCCTCGAACGCCGGTTCACACGTCGCCCCGGTCCGCCCGGGCGTCAGACGCCAAATCGAAAGGGGGCTCGTCCCATGAAGATCGTCATGGCCATCATCAAGCCGTTCAAGCTGGAAGAGGTCCGCGACGCCCTCACCAGCATCGGCGTGCACGGCCTGACCGTGACCGAAGTGAAGGGCTACGGCCGGCAGAAGGGACATACCGAGATCTATCGCGGGGCCGAGTACGCCGTCAGCTTCCTGCCCAAGCTCAAGATCGAGGTGGCGGTCGCCGTCGACCTGGTTTCGAACGTCGTCGACACCATCGCGGCCGCCGCCCGCACCGGCCAGATCGGCGACGGCAAGATCTTCGTGATGCCGCTCGAGAAGGCCGTGCGCATCCGCACCGGCGAGACCGACGTCGACGCCCTCTAAGTCGCAATTGCCGAGGCGCCCACCGGTTCGGCGATGAACATGATGCGGAAACAATAAGACAATAGGCAGAGTTGCGAACCGCAAATCTGCCGAGATCGCTTTCCACGCGGGGCCGTTACGGTGTCCCGCGACTCCTTACACGCCATTGCCTTCGATTCCATCGGGAGTTCCTCTTCCATGAAGCTTCGCAACGTCCTGGCTCTGGGCCTGGGAGGCGCCGCGCTGGCGCTCCTCCTGGTGGAGCCGTCCCTGGCGCAGACGCCGACCGTCGAGGCGGCGACGGCAGCGCCGGCCGCCGCGGCCGCGGCGCCGTTGCCCAACAAGGGCGACACCGCCTGGATGCTGATCTCGTCCGCGCTGGTGCTGATGATGTCGGTGCCGGGCCTGGCGCTGTTCTACGGCGGCCTGGTGCGCACCAAGAACATGCTGTCGCTGCTGACCCAGGTCTTCGCCATCGTCTGCGTCGCCTGCATCGTCTGGGTGTTCTTCGGCTACAGCCTCGCCTTCACCAATGGCGGCGGCCTCAACGATTTCGTCGGCGGCTTCTCGAAGGCGTTCCTGCGCGGCGTCGACGCCAACTCGGTCGCAGCGACCTTCTCGAACGGCGTCGTCATCCCCGAATACGTCTATATCTGCTTCCAGATGACGTTCGCGATGATCACCCCGGCGCTGATCGTCGGCGCCTTCGCGGAGCGCATGAAGTTCTCGGCCCTGCTGCTGTTCAGCACGCTGTGGCTGATCTTCATCTACTTCCCGATGGCCCACATGGTCTGGTACTGGGGCGGCCCCGACGCGGTCGGCAACGCCGCCAAGGCGCTGGCGGCGGCCACCGACGAGGCCTCCAAGAAGGCGGCCCAGGACGCGCTCGACGCCGTCAACGCCGATGCCGGCCTGCTGTTCAAGTGGGGCGCCCTCGACTTCGCCGGCGGCACCGTGGTGCACATCAACGCGGGCATCGCCGGCATCGTCGGCTGCCTGATGCTCGGCAAGCGCATCGGCTACGGCCGCGACCTGCTCGCCCCGCACTCGCTCACCATGACGATGATCGGCGCCTCGCTGCTGTGGGTCGGCTGGTTCGGCTTCAACGCCGGCTCCAACCTGGAGGCCAACGGCTCGGCGGCGCTTGCCATGATCAACACCTTCGTGGCCACCGCCGCGGCCGGCCTGTCCTGGCTCCTCGTCGAGTGGGCCGCCAAGGGCAAGCCGTCGCTGCTGGGCATGCTGTCGGGCGCGGTCGCCGGCCTCGTCGCCGTCACCCCGGCCTGCGGCTTCGCCGGCCCGATGGGCTCGATCGTGCTGGGCCTCGTCGCCGGCGCCGTCTGCTTCGTGATGTGCTCGACCGTCAAAAACGCGCTCGGCTACGACGACTCCCTCGACGTCTTCGGCGTGCACTGCGTCGGCGGCATCCTGGGCGCGCTCGCCACCGGCATCCTGGTCAACCCGGCGCTCGGCGGCGTCGGCGCCCCCGACTACGCGACGAAGCCCGGCGAGCTGGTGGCCGCGGCCTACGAGTTCGGCCCGGCCTTCCTGTCCCAGGCCAAGGCGGTCGGCTTCACCATCCTGTGGTCGGGCATCGGCTCGGCGATCCTCTACAAGATCGTCGACGTGGTGGTCGGCCTGCGGGTGACGCAGGACGAAGAGCGCGAAGGCCTCGACCTCGCCGATCACGGCGAGCGGGCCTACAACTACTGAGGATCGGGCGGGCCGGGGCGGCGATCGCCCCGGCTCGCCTCGACGACGAAAGGAGCCCCGGTGCGGTCGCGCCGGGGCTTTTTTCATGGAGGCGCAGGCCCATCGCCGGCGCCCGACAGGATTGCACCCGGGCGGGCGCGCTGCCACAAGCCCCGATTCAGTGACGCCCCAACGACCACTGAAGGCCACCATGACCCCCGACGACGTCCTCGCCGAATTCCGCTCCGCCGGTGCCCTGCTGGAGGGGCATTTCGTGCTCTCCTCCGGGCTGCACAGCGCGGTGTTCCTGCAGAAGATGGCGATCTTCACCGATCCGGTGCGCACGGCGCGGGTCTGCGGCGCGCTGGCCGAGCGGATCGAGGAGCGCTACGGCCGGGTCGATTACGTCGTCTCGCCGGCGATCGGCGGCATCGTGCCGGGCTACGAGACCGCCCGGGCGCTCGGCGCCAAGGCGATCTTCGTCGAGCGCGATCCCGGCAAGCCGTTCGCCCTGCGCCGCGGCTTCCAGATCCCGAAGGGCGCCCGCGCGGTGATGGTCGAGGACATCGTCACCACCGGCCTGTCGTCGCGCGAATGCCTGTCGGCCCTGACCTCCGAGCCCGGCGAGGTGGTGGGCGCCGCCTGCCTGATCGACCGCTCGGGCGGCAAGGCCGATCTCGGCATGCCGCTGGTCGCTCTCGTCACCCTCGACATCCCGAACTACCCGGCCGACCAGCTGCCGCCGGAGCTCGCCGCGATTCCGGCGGTCAAGCCCGGCAGCCGCGCCCTGCCGGGCGCCTGACACACTCCTCTCACGCCCGCGGCGGGAGCGTCGGATAGGCCCGGCGCACCGCCCGGGCGATCAGCACCACGAGGACCACCTTCACGGCGTCGCCCGGCAGGAACCAGGCCGAGCCGATCGCCGCCTTGGCGAGATCGACCCGGGCGACGGCCGCGATCCACGGGATGCCGACCGCGTAGGGGAGGACGATTCCGCCGAGGACGAGGATCAGCGCCTCCTTCCACACCGTGAGGCTGCGGAGCGAGCGCTCGTACAGGAGCCCGATCACGAACGCGGCGACCGGCCACATCAGCACGAAGCCGCCGCCGGGGCCCATGACGATGCCGAGCCCGCCCCGCCCCCCGGCCATCAGCGGCAGCCCGGCGCAGACCAGGACGACGAACAGGGCGAGCGCCGCCCCGCCCCGGGTCGCACCCGCGATCGCGCCGGCCAGCATCGCGCCCATCGATTGCGCGGTGATCGGCACGCCGACGACCGGCAGGACGACGGGCGGGAACAGTCCGAGGGCCGCCGTGAGGGCAGCAAAGAGCGCGACGAAGACGATGTCCCGGGTCGACATGGGAGTCCTTGGTGCGAGGGGGGAAAGCGCGAGGCTTCGTCCGACGGCGGTGTGTGAGTGAAACCCACCCGCGACCTCATCCTGAGGTGCCGGCCGATCGAAGATCGGTTGGCCTCGAAGGAGGGCTCCGGATAGCGCCGAGACTTCTGGAGCCCTCCTTCGAGGTCAGTCGACTTTCGATCGACTAACACCTCAGGATGAGGTCGCGGATGGAATGGCGCGGATGTCGGTGACTCCGCGCCACTGGAACGAGTCTCATCCCCCAGCCCCGTCCGGGTCGTAGGAGCGCGCATCGATCGCCGCCGCGATGTCGTCGCTCATCTTGAGCATCCGCACGACGACCGGGACGGTGAGCGCCACGAGGCTGCGCTCCAGGCCGCGCGCCCGCTGCGCCTCGCGCACCTCGGCGGTGACGGTGGCCAGCACCGGGATGAAGCGCAAGGTGAGCGCGATGGCGAGCCCCACCTTGGCGGGATCGACGCCCAGGGGCCCGAGCCAGGACAGGCCGCGTTGCAGCGCCTCGATCAGGTCGGCGGTGCGCGTCGTGAGCGTCACGAGGCTGGCGAGCAGGACCAGGGCGGCGAGGCGGGCGGCCACCAGCAGGCCGGCGAGCCAGCCGTCGAGGGCGAGCTGGACCAGGATCAGCACGGCCAGCATCCAGGCCAACGGCCGCAGCTGCGCCAGAACGAGGCGGGCCGGGATGCCGGCGAGCCGGTAGAGCAGCCCGGTGACGACGAGCGCCGCGATGGCGAGATCGACCCGCGGGAGGGCGAACAGACAAGTGCCGGCGACGATCAGCGCGAGGATCTTCGCCCCCGACGGGACGCGATGGACAGGGCCCTCCCCCGGAACATAGGGAGTCACGACATCCTCGCGACATAGGCCGGGAGCGCCACCGCGGGGCGGCCGTCGACCACGACGCGGCCGTCCTCGAACACCAGCACCCGGTCGAAATGCTCCAGGAAGGCGAGGTCGTGCGAGACCACGATCGCCCGCTGGGAAAGCCCGTCGATGGCCTGCGCGATCCGGCGCTTGTTGCGCAGATCCAGCAGCGTCGTCGGCTCGTCGAACACGATCACGTCGGGTGCCATCGCCAGCACGCCGGCGAGCGCCAGGAGCTGCTTCTGGCCGCCGCTGAGCAGGTGGGCCGGGTGGTCGCGCAAGCCGAACAGGTCGTAGCGGCGCAGGGCCTCCTCGGTCCGCCGGGCGATCTCGTCCTTGGGCAGCCCGAGATTCTTCAGCCCGAAGGCGAGATCCTCCGCCACCACCGGCAGCACGATCTGGTTGTCGGGGTTCTGGAACACGAAGCCGACCTTGCGGCGCACCGCCCTGCCGTCGCGGCGCGTGTCGAGCCCGTCGACCCGCACGATCCCCTGCGAGGGCAGGAGCAGGCCGTTGAGCAGGCGCGCGAAGGTGCTCTTGCCGCTGCCGTTGCCGCCCACCACCGCGATGCGCCGTTCCGTCAGGTCGAGGGTGAGGTCGCGGAGCACCACGCGCTCGCCGAAAGCGTGGGTGACCTGCCGGATCTCGATCATGGCGACCTCTCGGTCATGGCGATCTTTCGGTCATGGCGATCTTTCGGTCATGGACGACGCTGCCCCCTCACGGGTCGGGACCCGGGGCCGGGCGGCGCCTCATAGCACCTCCGGCGCGGGCCGACAGGACGCAAGGCTCAGGCGATGCGGAGGCTCCCGGCGGTTTGGAAACCGTCCCCGCCTGCCCTATCTGACGCATGGGCGGATCGGCCCGCGGGGGTACACAGCATGACGACCGGGACGGCCTACCTCTTGGTCGCGATCGCCGGGACGGAGTGCGCCCTGCCGCGCGAGGCGGTGCGGGAGATCCTGCCCCTGCCCCGGCTGTGGCGCCCGCCGGGGGCGCCGGGGGCGCTCGCCGGCTTCCTCAACCTCGCCGGCAGCGCCGTGCCGGTGGTCGATCTCGCGGTCCTGTTCGGCCTCGGCCAGCCGGCGACGGCCCGGGCGGTGCTCTACCGCCACCTGATCCTGCTCAAGAGCGAGTCCCCCATGGCTCTGCTCGTCGACCGGGTCGCGGACGTCGTGCGGATCGAACAGACCCAGGTGCGGCCGGTCGCCGACGGGGCGACGCTGAACGGCTGCGTCTGCGCCGAGATCCGGACCGGCGAGCGGCTGGTGCACGGGCTCGCGGTCGACCGCATCCTCCTCGCCGAGGAGCGCGACCGCGTCGCGGCGCAGACCCGGGAGGCGCAGGCGCGGCTCGCCGAGTGGGCGGCCTGAACCGGACATGCGGCCCCTGAAGGGCGCGGCCCCGACCGGAGACCCGGCCTTCGCGGCACTCAAGAGCCGCCTCGTCGCCCGCACCGGCCACCATTACTACGCCGACAAGGACGACCTCCTGTGGGAGCGGGTCGGCCGGCGCATGCGCGCCCGGGGCGTGCCCGATCCGGCCGGCTACCTGGCGGTGCTGGAAGGATCGGAGGGCGAGTGGGCGGCGCTCGAATCCGAGATCACCATCGGCGAGACGTTCTTCTTCCGCTACGCCGAGCAATTCGCGGCCCTGCGCGGCACGATCCTGCCCGAGCGCATCGCCGCCCGGGGCGCCGAGCGGCGGCTCCGGATCTGGAGCGCGGGCTGCTCCACCGGGCCCGAGACCTACTCGGTCGGGATCGTGCTGCACGAACTCCTCGGCGAGCGCCTGCCCGACTGGCGCATCGGGCTGACCGGCACCGACATCAACCGCGACGTGCTCGGAGTCGCCCGGCGGGCGGTCTACGGCACCTGGGCCCTGCGGACCCTCGGGGCGGAGGAGCGCGAGCGCTATTTCCGGCCCGGCCCGCGAGAGGGCACCTTCGCGCTGCGCCCTGAGTTCCGCGGCCTCGCCCGGTTCGAGCCGCAGAACCTGATGAGCCTCCTGGACGGCACCGCCTCCCTGGCGCTGACCGATTACGACCTCATCCTGTGCCGCAACGTCCTGATCTACTTCCACCCGGACGTGGTGCAGGCCCTGGTGCGGGCCCTGGCGCAGCGCCTGCGGCCCGGCGGCTGGCTGCTGCTGGGCCATGCCGAGCCGAACCCGGCCTTCGCGGAGTTCCTGCAAGCCGTCTCGCTGCCGGGCACCGCCGCCTATCGCCGCCGGGAAGACGGGCGGGAGGACAGGATGGCGCCGGACATAGGCCCGCCCCTGCCCGCCTGGCCCGAGCCGGTCCCGGACGCGGCCTGGATGCCGCTCCTGCCCCCGACGGGGCCGGTCCCGGAGCCGGCCCGGTTCGTGCCGGCGATGCCCGCGCCCGCCCCGGTCGCCGTGCCGGAAGGCCCCGTCACGGTGGTCCGGGCGCTCGCCGATGCCGGCGACCTGGAGGCGAGCTGGCAGGCCTGCCGGGCAGCCCTCCTGCAGGACCCGACCGATCCGCGCCTGCGCTACTACGAAGGATTGCTGGCCCGCGCCCGCGCCCGGCCGGACGAGGCGGAACGTGCCTTCCGCGGCGCGCTCTATCTCGATAAAGGGTTCGTGATGGCGCATTACCACCTCGGCCTCACCCTGATCGCCGCCGGCCGCCGCGAGGCCGGGCGGCGCGCCGTGGCCAATGCCCTGCGGCTCGCAGCAACCCTGCCGGCCGAGGCGACCCTGCCCGAGGGCGACGGGCTCACGGCCGCCGACCTCTCCGGCGCCGCCCGGCCGCTCCTCGGCGACGAGGCCGCCTGATGCCGCAATCCGCCCTTCCCGCCGGGCCGGCTTTGCCCGGCGAGTCCGCCCTGACCGCCGCCCGGATCGAGGCGATCCTGGATTCGCGCACCCGCAGCCTCGCCGCCCGCGGGACGGCGCCGGAGGCGCGGCCGACCCGGTCGCTGCTCGTCTGCCGGGCCGGCGCCGAGACGATCGGCCTGCCCCTCGACGGCGTCGCCGAGGTGTTTCCGTTCCGGCCCTGCACGAAGGTGCCGGGAGCGCCGGCCGCGCTCGTCGGCCTCACCGGGCGGGGCGGGGTGCTGGTCAGCGTGGTCGATCTCGCGGTGGCGCTGGGGACCGCGCCGGCCTCCCCGGAGGGCGCCGCCGGCCACGTCGTGCTCCTGCGCCGCGACGGTCCCCGCATCGGCCTCAGGGTCGATCGCGTCCTGTCCATGGCCGAGGCCGTGGTCGAGACCTCGGCCGAAGGGCTGGGCAGGCGGGCGGTGGCGGGCTATGCCCGCGCCGCGCTGACCGCCGACGACCATGGTGCCGACGCATCCGGCTTCGCGGTGATCGACCTCGCCTCTCTCCTGGCGCCGCTCCTCGCGGCCGAGCCCCCCGGGCCGGCCTGACCCCGCCATCCAGCCAAAGAGACCCTCTCGCGTGTCGCTCTCGATCGGGAACCGCATCCTCCTCGGCTTTTCCGCCGTCGTCCTGGTGATCGTGGCGCTCGGCGTCTACGCGGTCGGGCAGATCGGCGAGGTGCGCAACGCCACCGACATCATCGTCACCCGCGACCTGACGGTGATGCACCAGCTCGAGAACATCCGCGAGGCACAGCGCCGGATGAGCGACCTGCGCGACGAGGCGGCCACCCGCTACTATCTCCGCGCGCTCGGCCGCGAGCTGACTTCCAAGGAGGAGCCGACGGTGACCTGGCGGCGCATCGCCGCCTCCGCCGAGACGGCGCTCGCCGGCGCCATCACCACCGCCAACGACTACCGGGCGCAGTCGCTCTCGGCCGACCGCGCCGCCGCCTGGCAGCGCATCGCCGAGCTGCTGGTCGCGGCCGGGGCCGAGCTGCGCACCACCCGCACCGCCACCGAGCGCCAGTTCGAGGCGCTCAACGCCAACGACGTCCCGGCCATCCAGGCGTCCGAGACCGCCCTCGACCAGTCCGGGGAGAATTTCGTGCGCACCATGGGGGCGGCGCGCGACGCCCTCGACGGGGCGATCACCGCCGGCCAGCGCCGGGTCGGGGCGATCTACGAGGAGAGCCGGCTCTCGACCTTGGTGGCGCTCGCGATCTGCGTCGTCATGGCGGTCGTCATCACGGTGCTGATCCGCCGCTCGGTGGTGCAGCCCCTCGACGCCGTGATGGTCTTCGTCGGCAAGGTCGGCAGCGGCGACCTCACCGGCCGCATCGCCGAAACCAGCCGCGACGAGCTCGGGCGCCTGGGGGGCGTGCTCAACCAGATGGTCGAGGGCCTGCGCCAGCTCGCCAGCCAGAACCGCGCCTCGACCTCGAACCTCAACGCGGCGGCGGCCGAGATCCGCGCCTCGGCCCAGGAGCAGGCGGCGAGCGTCGAGGAGCAGTTCGCCGCCGTGCAGGAGACCGCCGCCACCGTCGACGAGATCACCCATGCGGGCGCCCAGATCGGCAAGCGCGCGCAGGAAGTGATCGCGACCGCCCAGGCCACCGCCCAGACCTCGAGCGCCGGGCTTCGCGCCGTCGACGAGACGGCGAAGGCCATGGACGCGATCCGCGAGCAGAGCGAGGCGGTGGCCGAGAATATCGTCGCCTTGAGCGAGAAGACGCAGGCGATCGGCGAGATCATCGCGACCGTCAACGACGTCTCGGAGCGCACGCATCTGCTCGCGCTCAACGCCGCCATCGAGGCGGCGGCGGCCGGCGAGAGCGGGCGCAGCTTCGCCGTGGTGGCCTCCGAGATGAAGGCGCTCGCCGACCAGGCCAAGGAGGCGACCGGCCAGGTGCGGGCCATCCTCGGCGACATCCAGCGCGGCATCAACGCCTCGGTGATGCTGACGGAGGAGGCGGTCAAGCGCGTGGCGGTCGGCAAGGAGCGCACCGACACCACCCATGCGACGATCGAGGAGATCACCGCCCGGGTGCAGGAGAGCGTGCAGACTTTCCAGCAGATCGTCGCCTCGACCAACCAGCAGCAGCTCGGCATCGAGCAGGTGATGGGTGCACTCCAGAACATCCGCCAGGCGAGCCAGCAGACCGCCGCCGGCACCCGCCAGGTCGAGGCCGCCGCCGCCAACCTGAGCGAACTCGCGAGCGCCCTCCTGGCACTCGCCGAGCGCTACCGGCTCTGAGCGACGAAGACAGCGCCACGCCCCGATGGACGACATCCGCCAGCTCCTCCTCGCGGCCTTCGACGCCGAGCACCGCGAGCACCTCGCGGCGATCCGGGCGGCCCTCGCCGCGGCCGAAGCGGGCCGGCCGGCGGACTGGAACGACGTCTTCCGCCGCGCCCACAGCCTGAAGGGGGCGGCCCGCGCCGTCGACCTGCCGGCGGTGGAGGAGATCGCCCATCGGCTGGAGGCCCTGTTTGACCGGGTGGTGCAGGGCCGTACTGGCCTCGACCGGGCCACCGCCGGGGTGGTCGAGCTCGCCCTCGACCGGATCGAGGGGCTGGTCGCGGGCCTCGCCGAGACCCCTGAGCCGGCGGCCCCCGCCGATGCCATCGCGGCGCTCGATGCCTGCCTGTCCGGCGCGCCGGTCCCGTCCGCCGAGCCCGCATCCAGGCCCGAGCCGGAACCCAGGCCCGAGCCGAAGCCGGCACCCGAGCCCCATGACGGCGCGATCTCCTACCTGCGCATCGCCAGCGACCAAGTCGAGAGCCTGTCGAAGGCGGTGCACGACCTCACCGCCGTGCTCCAGGGCCAGGAGGCGATCGGTGGGGCGGTCACGGGGCTCGAATCCGGCGCGCGCGCCTTGCGCCGCAGCGTCGACACGGTGCAGGGGCGCACCGGCGAGATGGTGGCGCTCGCCCGCCGCCTGCGCGAGGCCGGCGACCCGGCGGGCATCGCGCTCGACGGCTTCGTCGACCGGGTGCGCCGCCTCGACGGCGACCTGAGGGCGGTGATCCGCGGCATCTCGGGCCTCGCCCGGGTGCAGAGCCGCAGCACCGGCGCGGTCGACACCGCCCTGCGGCGCCTGCGCGACGATGCCGACCGGCTGCTCCTGGTCCCGGCCGAGACGGTGTTCGGCGGCTACGGCCGGATGGTGCGGGAGATCGCCCGCGAGGCCGGATTGCCGATCGAGGTGCGGCTCAACGGCCTCGACCTCCAGGTCGATCGCGGGTTGCTGCAAGCGCTGAAGGATCCGGTGCTGCACGCCCTGCGCAACACGATCAGCCACGGAGCGGAAAGTCCCGAGGCGAGGCGGAAGGCGGGGAAGCCCGAGGCGTTGTCCGTCACCCTGTCGGTGGCCTCGAAGGGCAGCCAGCTCGTGGTGACGATCCGCGACGACGGCCGCGGCCCGGACCTCGCCCGCATCCTCGAGACCGGGCGGCGCCAGGGCCTGGTGGCGCCGGGACCTGAGCCCGGCCCGGACGAGATCCTCGACCTCGTCTTCGCCCCGGGCTTCTCCACCGCGACCGCCGTCGACCGGATCGCCGGGCGCGGCATGGGCCTGTCGGTGGTGGCGGAAGCCGCGCGGTCCCTGCGCGGCCGGGCCTCCTTACGGCCAGCGGAGCCCTCCGGCACCGACGTGGTCATCACCGTGCCGCTCTCCGCCGCGCGCCAGCCGGTGCTGCTCGTCGAGGCGGCCCTGAGGCCGGGCGAGGCGCCCCAGACCTTCGGCCTGCCGAGCGGCGCGGTCGCCGGCCTCCTGCGCCTCACCGAGCGCGACCTCGCGTCCGTCGCCGGCGAGCCGGCGGCACGGATCAAGCAGGGGGGACGGGACGTTGTCGTGCCTCTCGTCCCCCTCGCCTCGCTCCTCGGATCCGGTGTCGCTCCCCTCCCCCTCCGTGACGGCCTCGTCCGCGCCGTCCTCCTGCGCTGCGGCCCCGCGCTCAGTGCGGTCGCCGTCGACCGGCTCCTCGACGTGCGGGTGCTCCTCGTCGGCCCGGCCCCGCCCTTCGGCGGCGATCCGGCGCTGATGTCGGGCACCGTCATGCTCGCCGACGAGATGCCCGCCCTGGTGCTCGACGCGGAAGGCTTGTGCGCCCGGGCGCGAACCGGCGGGCTGGTGGCGGCCGCCCCCGCGAGCCTCCCTGAGCGCCGCGCGAAGCGCGTACCGACTGTGCTGGTGGTCGACGATTCGATCACCACCCGGACCCTGGAGAAGAGCATCCTGGAGGCCCACGGCTACCGGGTCTTCGTCTGCGTCGACGGGCAGGACGCCCTCGACCGCCTGCGCCGGGATGGGGCGGACGTCGACCTCGTGGTCGCCGACGTGGAGATGCCGCGCCTCGACGGGTTCGGCCTGCTCCAGGCGGTCAAGGCCGATCCGGGCTTGACGCGGCTGCCCGTGATCCTGATGACCTCTCGCGGCGATCCCGCCGACATCCGCCGGGGCCTCGATCTCGGGGCCGACGCCTACATCACCAAGCAGAAGTTCGACCAGCGCGAGCTTCTCGACACGATCGGTCAGCTGCTGTGAGCACCCCCGTCCGCGTCATGCTGGTGGAGGATTCGCTGGTGGTGCGCCAGCTCCTCGCCCACATCGTCAGCCGCGACCCGCGGCTCGCCCTCGTCGCCGCGGTCGATTCCGGCGAGGAGGCCCTGCGCGAGATCCACCGGGTCCAGCCCGACGTGATCTCGATGGACATCCGCCTGCCGGGCATCGACGGGCTGGAGACCACCCGGCGGATCATGGCCGAGCGCCCGACCCCGATCGTGGTCGTGGCCGACGCGGTCGAGGATTCCTCGCTCAAGATCTCGATGAACGCCCTGCGGGCGGGCGCGCTCAGCGTGGTCGAGAAGCCGGTCGGCACCGGCCACCGCGCCTACGAGGCGATCGCCGACCAGATCTGCACGCAATTGCGCATCATGAGCCAGGTGCCGGTGATCCGGCGCCGGCCGATCGGCGCGGAACGCCTCACCCGCGGCGATGCACCCCGGGAGGATTTTCGAGGCACGATACCCGCGACCCAGGCGCCGAGCGTGCTGGCGGTCGCCGCCTCGACGGGGGGACCGCCCGCCTTCGCCAGGCTGCTCGGCGGCCTGCCGGCGGATTTCCCGCTCCCCGTGCTTCTCGTCCAGCACATGGGCGCGGCCTTCATGGAGGGCTTCGCCGACTGGCTGAACGGCGTCGTGCCGCTCACCGTCGTCATCGCCACCGAGGGCGTGCGGCCGCAACCCGGCCACGTCTACGTCGCGCCCGGCGACCGGCACCTGGCGCTCGGGCCCGGCGGTCTCCTGACCCTCGTCGACGAACCGCCGGTCGGCGGCCAGCGTCCTTCGGCCACCGTGCTGTTCCGCTCCGTCGCCCGCTCGGCCGGACCGCGTGGCTTCGGGGTGCTGCTGACCGGCATGGGCGAGGACGGCGCCCAAGGCCTCCTCGACATGCATCTGGCGGGAGCGGCCACCATCGCCGAGCACGAGAGCTCGGCCGTGGTCTACGGGATGCCGGCGGCGGCGGTGCGCCTCAAGGCGGCGGGCAGCGTGCTCCCCCTCGACCTGATCGCCCCGCGGATCCTGCGGGCCGTCCAGCCGGGCTTCCCGGCGTGACGGGCTCGCCCGCTTCCTCGTCCCGCATCCTGCTGGTCGAGGATTCCGAGACCCAGGCCCTGCAATTGCGCCTCTTCCTGGAGCGCAACGGCTTTGCGGTGACGCGCCACGCCACGGCGGAAGCGGCGCTCGAGGCGATGAATCACGGCCTGCCCGATCTGGTGGTGGCCGATTACCACCTGCCCGGGATGAACGGCGACGAGCTGACGCGTCAGATGCGGCTCGCCATGCGCACCCGGGCGACGCCGGTGCTGATGCTGACCGAGGCGAGCGGGCGGGACATCGAGCGCCAGGGCCTGGAGAGCGGCGCCGACGCCTACGTGCCGAAATCCGCCGACCGCGACCTCCTGCTGCTGCGCATCCGGGCGCTGCTACGTGAGCGCGCCGCCGTGCCGGCGGACGAGCCGGGCCGGACGGCGAATTTCCGCCGCGCCCGCATTCTCGTCGTCGACGGCTCGGCGACCTTCCGGGCCTATCTCTCGGCGCTGCTCGGCCAGGAGGGGCACGAGGTCGTCGCCGCCGACGGGCCCGACCAGGCGATGGCGGCGCTCGAGGCGCCGGGCAAGCATTTCGACTGCGTCACCGTCGACCTCCTGGGCACGGGCTTCGACGCCATCGCGCTGTGCCGCCGGATCGACGCACTCCGCGTTGCCGCCACCGGCGCCGGGGCACCGGGCTTCTCCCTCGTCGGAATCGGCTCGGCCGCCTCCTCCAGCAAGGACCTCTTGGTCGAGGCGTTCTCGGCCGGCGCCGACGACGTGGTGACGAAGGACGTCTCGCCGCGGGGAGCCGATGCCGATCTCCTGGCGATCCGGGTGCGCACGCTGGTGCGCCGTAAGCTCCTGGAGGAGGACGATCGCCGGGTCGCCGACGAGGTGCGCCGCCACGCGCTCGCCGCCGAGCGTGCCAAGGCCGAGGCCACCGCGGCGGAGGCGAAGGCGGCTCTCGCCGGCGCCCTGGCGCAGGCCAACCACGACCTCGAACAGGCCAATCACCGCCTCAAGGACACCCAGGCCAAGCTCGTCCAGGCCGCCAAGATGGCCTCCCTCGGCGAGTTGGTCGCCGGCATCGCCCACGAGATCAACAATCCGCTGGCCTTCATCCTGGCCCATCAGGGCACGGTCGAGCGGCTGATCGGCGAGGTGGCGGGCGCGGTGCCGGAGGGCGATCCGTCGCGGCGCGCCCTCGACAAGGCCCGCGACCGGGTCGGGTCGATGCGCCTCGGCCTGTCCCGGATCCAGGATCTCGTCGTCAACCTGCGCAAGTTCTCGCGCCTCGACGAGGGCGAGATGCAGACCGTCAACGTGCCGGACGCGATCGAGAACGTGCTGGCGCTGATCCAGCACAAGCTCGGCACGCGCATCGCCGTGCGCAAGGAGTTCGCCGGCGCGCCCGAGATCCGGTGCTCGCCGGCCCTGCTCAACCAGGTGGTGATGAACATCCTCGGCAACGCCGCCGACGCGATTCCCCATGAGGGCACCATCACGATCGAGACCGCGATCCGCGACGACCACGACGTGATCCGGATCTGCGACACCGGCCCGGGCGTGCCGGAGGATCTGCGCGAGCGTATCTTCGAGCCGTTCTTCACCACGAAGCCGGTCGGATCCGGCACCGGGCTAGGTCTCGCCATTGCCTACAGCGTCGTGCAGGCGCATAGCGGACAATTATCCGTGGAATCGTCGCCCGAGGGAGGGGCCTGCTTCGTGATCAGCATTCCGAGGCGGGCCGCATGAGCGTAGGCATGACGACCAGCGCGACGAAGCCGACTTTGCGCGGCACCATCCTGGCGGTCGACGACGAGCCGGACATCCTGGTCGCCCTCGAGGACCTGTTCGAGGACGAGTACCGGGTCATCACCACCAGCCGGCCGGCCGAGGCCCTGGAGCTGATCGCCGCCGAGCCCGACATCGACGTCATTCTCTCCGACCAGCGCATGCCGGGCCTGACCGGCGACGCCCTGCTGGCCCGGGCCCGGGAGATCTCGGATGCGCAGTCGATCCTGCTCACGGGCTATGCCGACATCTCGGCGGTGGTCTCGGCGCTCAATCGCGGCGGCATCACCGGCTATATCACCAAGCCGTGGGACCCGGCGCTGCTGCGCAACGCGGTGCGCAGCGCCTATGAGCGCCACCGCCTCGCCCGGGAACTCGCGACCGAACGCGCCCTGCTGCGCGGCCTCCTGGATCATTCGGGCGATGCGATCGCCTTCAAGGACACCGACGGTCGCTTCCTGCGCCTCAACGCCCGCATGGCGGAACGCCTGGGAGCCCCCTCGATCGAGGCCTGCCTCGGCCGCACCGAGGCGGCGATCCTCGGCCCTGCCTTGAGCTCCGCGGCGGAGGCGGCCGAGGCCGCCGACCGGTCGGCGGTCGAAGCCGGCGCGCCGACCGAGATCGTGGTCAAGGGCGGCGGCCCGGAGGGTGCGTCGGCGCCGGCCCGGGAATCCTGGAACCAGGTGACGCGGGTGCCGATCCGCGATCCCGCCGGGGCGGTGGTCCATCTCGCGGTGATCGCGCGCGACATCACCGAGCAGCGCCTGCTGGAACGACGCCTGCGCCAGGCCGACAAGATGCAGGCGCTGGGCACGCTGGCCGGCGGCGTCGCGCACGATTTCAACAACCTGCTCACGGCGATCCTCGGCAGCCTCGAACTCGCCCTGCCGAAGGTGGCGGGGGATGCCCGCCTCACGCGGCTGATGACCAATGCCGCTCAAGCCGCGCAGCGCGGCGCGGCGCTGACCAAGCGCCTCCTCACCTTCAGCCACCGCCGCGACCTCCAGGCCCGCGTCGTCGACCTCAACGCGGTGATCCGCGGCATGGACGACCTGCTCGGGCGCAGCTTGGGGGGCTTCGTGCAGGTCGAGCACGCCTTGAGCGACGATCTGTGGCCGGTGAAGGTCGATCCCGACCAGCTCGAACTCGCGATCCTCAACCTCTGCATCAACGGCCGCGACGCGATGCCCGAGGGCGGGATCGTCGCCCTCTCGACCCGCAACGAGACGGTGCGGGCCAGTTCCGATCCGAACCTGAAGCCCGGCGACTACGCGGTGATCGCGATCCGCGATACCGGCACCGGCATCCCGCCGGAAATTTTAGGGAGAGTGTTCGAGCCGTTCTTCACCACCAAGGGCGTCGGCCAGGGCACGGGGCTCGGCCTTGCCATGGTGTTCGGCCTCGTCCAGCAATCCGGCGGTACGATCCGGATCGAGAGCGAGGTCGGGCACGGCACCACGGTGCTGCTCTACCTGCCGCGCTCCCACGAGGCGGTGGAGGCGGCCCCCATCGCGGCAAGCGCCCCGGTCCCGGCGCCGCGCCGGGCCAGGATCCTGGTGGTCGACGACGATCCCCAGGTCCGCCACGTCACGGCCTCGTTCCTCAACGGCTTCGGCTACGACGAGACCGCGGTGCCGAGCGGCGAGGCGGCGCTCGAACGGCTCGCGGCCGAGCGGTTCGATCTCGTCGTCGCCGACCTGGCGATGCCCGGCATGAGCGGCCTCGACCTCGCCGAGGCGGTGCGCCGGAACTGGCCCGCCCTGCCGTTCCTGCTCGTCACCGGCCACGCCGAGGCGGCGCGGATCCCGGCGGATTTCTCGGTGCTGGAAAAGCCCTTCCCCTCCGCCGACCTGGCGGCGCGGGTGGCAGGCCTGCTCGCGCCGGGGGGCTGACCCCTCGGGCCGGCGCCCGATCATGGTGTCGCACGGATGTACACGGCACCGGCGTGAAGCTCGCCGGCCCTGGAGTTCTCCCATCCTCCACCTCATCCCGAGGTATTGGCGATCGCAGATCGAGTGACCTCGAAGGAGGACTCCAGATAGCCCTGAAACTTCTGGTGCCCTCCTTCGAGGCTCGCTTCGCTCACACCTCAGGATGAGGTGGGGAATGGGAAGGGCCGGAGCCGCAAGCGAGCGATCCTGTCGCGCGCCCTGACGTTGTCATCGGCCGGCATCTCAAGTCTTTGATTTTGCCGCATTTTCTGAGACGACCCGGCATCCGCGTCGTCGGAGAATGCTTTAGCCGCCTCATCTTCTCTCGCACCTTCGATCTAGTACGGTCGAACTAATGCGGCCGAGTGTATCGCCGGCGGCACAGCAGGTCCGGAACTGTTCGGGCTTGCGATTCATTCACGCTTGCGTCAGCAACTTTTGCTAAGTGTTGCGTGCGCGTTGCCGAACGGTCATCCCCGCCGTGCCGCAGCCCTGAGCCCGCCGACGAAGAAGCGTGACGGACATGCCCCGGACCTTGAGACCGATCAGCCAAGTCGTGATCCTGGCCGTCCTGGCCGCCGGGGCGGTCGTCGCCTACCCTTACCTGCGCCCGAGTCACCGCCAGGAGCCGATCACCGCCTTCGCGGACGTGCCGGCCCGGCTGCCCGCCGGCAAGGCCTTCACCCTCACCGCGTCCCAGCTCGCCACGGTGTCGAGCGAGCCGGTGGTCAAACGCCAGTTCTTCGAGGAGATCGCCACCGAGGGCAAGATCGGGGTCGATGAGTACCAGGCGACGCCGGTCTTCTCGCCCTATCCCGGCCGCGTCATCGCGATCTTCGCCCGCACCGGCGAGCAGGTGAAGCGCGGCCAGCCGCTGTTCTCGGTCCAGGCCAACGAGATGGTGCAGGCGCAGAACGACTACCTCGCCGCCCTCAACGTGCTGAACAAGAGCCGCTCGCAGCTCACCTTCGCGCAGGCCGCCGAGAAGCGCCAGCGCGACCTGTTCGAGACCCGGGCCACGACCTTGCGCGAATTGCAGGTGGCCCAGAACGACCTGACGTCGGCCACCAACGACAACCGCACCGCCGAGGTGGGCCTGGAGGCGGTGCGCAACCGTCTGCGCATCCTGGGGCTTCGCGACGAGGAGATGGCGGCCCTCTCGCGAGGCTCGGCGATCAACCCCGACACGCCGATCAACGCGCCGCTCAGCGGCACGATCATCCAGCGCAAGATCGGCCCGGGCCAGTATGTCGGCTCGAGCGGCGAGCCGTCCTACATCATCGGCGATCTGTCGAAGGTCTGGCTCATCGCGCAGCTGCGCGAGGCCGACGCCGCCAAGGTCGAGATCGACGAGAAGATCACCTTCCGGGTCCCGGCCCACCCGGAGAAAACCTTCGAGGGGCGGATCAACTTCATCGGCACCTCGGTCGACCCCGCGACCCGGCGCATCACCGTGCGGGCCGAGATCGACAACCGCCAGGGCCTGCTCAAGCCCGAGATGTATGCGAGCGTCCGCATCATCAACGAGCGCGAGAGCCTGTCCCACGCCGTGCCCCGCGCCGCGGTCATCCTGGAGGGCAACAAGGCCAGCGTCTGGGTGCTGCGGGCCGACAACTCGGTCGAGAGCCGGCCGGTCCGGGCCGGCATCGTCGACGGCTCGACCGTCGAGATCCTCGACGGCCTCCGGGAAGGCGAGCGGGTGATCTCCCGCGGCTCGCTCTTCATCGACCGGATGTCGACCCAGAGCTGACGCTCTTTCCCCTCGCTCCCTTCAGCATTTCGGATCAACGGCCATGACCGGCATCGTCGGCCTCGCCCTGCGCCAGCGCGCCCTCGTCGTCCTGGCCTTCGTGGCCCTGATGCTCGGCGGACTCGCGGCGTTCCAGAGCCTCAACATCGAGGCCTATCCCGACCCGACGCCGCCGATGGTGAACGTCATCACCCAGGCGCCGGGCCTCTCTGGCGAGGAGATCGAGCGTTACATCACGGTGCCGATCGAGGTCATCACCTCCGGCCTGCCCGACCTGAAGCAGGTCCGCACCGTCTCGCTCTACGGCCTGTCCGACGTGAAGCTGCAATTCGGCTTCGCCAACAGCTACCGCGAGGCCGAGCAGCAGGTGCTCAACCGGCTCGCCCAGCTCGACACCCTGCCGAACGGCGCCAAGCCCACCATCTCGCCGGTGAGCCCGATCGGCGAGATCTTCCGCTACAAGCTCGTCGCGCCGGACGGCTACAGCGTGCTCGACCTGAAGACGCTCCAGGACTGGGTCCTGCGCAAGCGCTTCCGCGCCGTGCCGGGCGTCATCGACGTGATCGGCTGGGGCGGCAAGACCAAGACCTTCGAGATCGGCGTCGACCTCGACCGGCTGATGGCCCACGGCCTCACCCTCTCGGGCGTGGTCAAGACCCTCAACGACAGCAACCTCAATGTCGGCGGCAACCGCATCACCCTGGGGAGCCAGTCGGCGGTGGTGCGCGGCGTCGGCCTGATCCGCTCCGTCGACGATATCGGCGAGACGGTGCTGGCGCAGTCGGGCGGCGCGCCGGTCCTGGTGAAGGACGTGGCCACCATCACCATCGGCCACCAGCCGCGGCTCGGCATCGCCGGGATGAACGAGGACGACGACATCGTCCAGGGCATCGTGCTGATGCGCCGGGGCGAGCGCTCGACCCCGTCGATCGAGGCGGTGAAGGCCGAGGTCGCCAGGATCGAGGCCGCCGGCATCCTGCCGCCCGGCGTCAGGATCGAGCGCATCTACGACCGCGCCGACCTCATCGCCGTCACCACCCACACCGTGCTGCACAACATGCTGGTCGGCATCCTGCTGATCCTGGTGGTGCAGTGGCTCTTCCTCGGCAACCTGAGGAGCGCCTTGATCGTCGTGGCGACGATCCCCTTCGCGCTGTTCTTCGCCGTCATCATCTTGGTGGTGCGGGGCGAATCCGCCAACCTGCTGTCGGTCGGCGCGCTCGATTTCGGCCTGATCGTCGACGGCACGGTCATCATGGTCGAGGCGATCTTCCGCCGCCTCTCGGGCCACGGGCCGCCGCTCTCGCCGGGGCTGGCCGGGGCCAAGGGCATGCCGAGGAAGCTCGGGCTGATCGCGCTCGCCTCCTCCGACGTCAGCCGCTCGATCGTGTTTGCGGCGGTGATCATCGTCACCGGCTTCCTGCCGCTCTTCACCCTGTCGGGCGTCGAGGGCAACATCTTCGGGCCGATGGCCCAGACCTATGCCTATGCGCTCCTGGGCGGCCTCATCGCCACCTTCACGGTGACGCCGGTCCTCTCGGCCTACCTGCTGCCGGGCCATATCCACGAGGTCGAGACGATCCTGGTCCGCGCCCTCGACCGGGCCTACCGGCCGGTGATCCGGGCGGCCCTCGCCCACCGCACCCTGACCTTGGGCGTCGCCGGCCTGATCTTCGCCGGCGTTGCCGTCGAGGGGCGCAATCTCGGCCTCGAATTCCTGCCCAAGCTGGAAGAAGGCAACCTCTGGATCCGCGCCACCATGCCGGCGACGATCTCGCTCGAGGAGGGCAACCTCTACGTCAACCGCATCCGCCGGGTGATCGCCGAGGTGCCGGAGGTCGAGCGGGTGGTGTCGCAGCATGGGCGGCCCGACGACGGCACCGACGCCGCCGGCTTCTTCAACGGCGAATTCTTCGCGCCGCTCAAGCCCGCCGAGCAATGGCGCGAGGGCATGTCGAAGGATGCGATGACCGGCGCCCTGCTGGAACGGCTGCGCACCGAGTTCCCGGGCGTCGAGTTCAACCTGTCGCAATACCTTCAGGACAACGTCGCCGAGGCGGTGTCGGGCATCAAGGGCGAGAACTCGTTCAAGGTGTTCGGGCCCGATCTGCAGAAGCTCACCGACGTGGCGCGGGAGGTCGAGGCGGTCCTCAAGCGCGTCCCCGGCGTCACCGATCTCGGCGTCTTCACCTCGCTCGGCCAGCCGACGGTGCAGATCAACGTCGACCGCATCCGGGCCGCCCGCTACGGTCTGACGCCGGGCGACATCAACACGACCGTCCGCACCGCGATCGGCGGCGACTCGGCGGGCGAGCTCTACGATACCGGCAGCGAGCGCCACTATCCGATCATCGTGCGGCTGGCCTCGCAGTACCGCCAGAGCGTGCGGGCCATCCGCGAATTGCGCATCGCCGGCCAGACCCAGAGCGGCGTGACCGTCCAGATCCCGCTCAACGCCGTCGCCGATGTCGAGCTGGTGTCGGGCCCCGCCTACATCTACCGCGAGGGCCAGGAGCGCTACCTGCCGGTGAAGTTCAGCGTGCGCGACCGCGACCTCGGCAGCACCATCATCGAGGCCCGGGAGCGGGTGGCGCGGGAGGTGAAGCTCCCGCCGGACTACCGGCTGGAGCTGGTCGGCGAGTTCAACAACATGCAGGGGGCGCTCGCTCGCCTCTCGGTCACGGTGCCGCTGGCGATCCTGCTGATCGCCGTGCTGCTGTTCGTGAATTTCGGATCCCTCGTCGACACACTGCTGGCGCTCTCGGTGATCCCGATGGCGGTGGCCGGCGGCGTGGTGGCGCTCGCCGTCACCGAGACGCCGTTCTCGGTCTCGGCGGCGATCGGCTTCATCGCGCTGCTCGGTATCGCGGTGATGGACGGCATCATCGTGCTCACCCACTACAACGGCCTGATCGCGCGCGGCGAGGAGCGGGAAGAGGCGATGCTGAAGACTTGTTATACCCAGATGCGCCCGGTGGTGATGACCTGCGTCGTCGCCGGCGTCGGCCTCCTGCCCGCCGCCTTCTCGGCCGGCGTCGGCTCGCAGGTGCAGAAGCCGCTGGCGCTGGTGGTGGTCGGCGGCATGAGCCTGGCGCCGATCCTGATCCTGATCATCCTGCCGGTCCTGATCCTGCTGTTCTCCCGGCGGCGGCCGGCGCCGGTCCACGTTCCGGCGGAGCCGGGTGTGCCGGCTTCGGCGGCGGTACATTGAATGGGAGGCGATCGCGTCGCCCGATCGGTGCCTGATCGCGTCGCGACACAGCACATGACGGAGATTTCTGGCGGTATCGCAAGGTCGTTCCACCTGCGACCTCATCCTGAGGTGTTAGCCGATCAAAGATCGGCTGACCTCGAAGGAGGGCTCCAGGGATCACAGCGTCCTCTGGAGCCCTCCTTCGAGGTCAGTCCATCTCCGATGAACTGACACCTCAGGATGAGGTCGCAGATGGGAAAAGGCCGATCAAAGCGGGCTTGGCGCGAATCTCGTGCAACGTGGGACTGCGATCGAGCGCCGATCCAGGCCTCATCGTAGGAAGTTTTCTGCGGCGAGCCGGTATCCGCGTCGTCGGACAATGATTGGGGAGCAGATGATGGCCGAGTGTGGCCCGAATGATTCTGGCCGGCTGCGCGATAGGAGCTAACATCGTCCGGCATCGCAACACCGCGGACCTGCCGTGCCCCTCGTTCCCCGGTCCCTCTTCACGACGGACAGCGTCCCCGAGCGCGACCGTTTCGCGGCCTGGCGCAGCCTGTTCTCGGCTCACGACCTCGACGCCGACCCGGTCGGGTTCTCGGGCAGCATCGAGACGGTCGTGGTGGGCGCGATGGCCCTGCGCGTCATGAACGCCGCGCCCCAAGGCCCGTCCCGCTCCCGATCGCAGATCCGGCGCGACGGCCAGGACGGATTCATCCTGCATCTGAGCCGGCACGCCTACCGCGTCGAGACCGAGCACGGCACGACGGACGTTCCGGCCGGCGCGGTCAGCCTCAACGACCTGTCGCAGCCCTATCGCCGCAGCCGGGTGCCGGAAACGGGCTCGCTGATCCTCGCCTTGCCGCGTTCGTCCGTCGCCGCCGTGCTGCCCGACGAGGAGGCGTTGCACGGGCTGATCCTGCAGGGCGGGACCGGGCGCCTCCTCGCCGATCACCTGCGGAGCCTCGCCGCGAACGGCCACGGGCTCACGACCGTGGAGGCGGCCCATGTCGCCCAGGCCACGCTCCACATGGTCGCGGCCTGTGCGCGCCCGAGCCTGGAGGCGGCGGACCGTGCCAGCACGTCGCTCGATGCCGTCCGGCTGAAAAGCGCGAAGCAGTTCCTTCGCGGCCACCTCGGCACGCCGCTCCGGATCGACGCGATGGCGAAGGCGCTCGGCATGTCGCGCTCGCAGCTCTACCGCCTGTTCGAGCCGGAGGGCGGGATCGCGCGCACTCTCGCGCGTCAGCGGCTGGCGGCGATCCGGACGGCGCTCGACGATCCGCTCGAACGGCGGTCCATCGGCGAGATCGGAGAGGCCTACGGCTTCGGCAACGGCGCGCGTCTCAGCCGTGCGTTCCGTCAGGTCTATGGCGTGGCCCCGCGCGACTACCGGGCGGCCTCCGGCAGGACCTCTTGAGCCAAAGCCGCCCGGACCGCGACCGATATCGCTCCCTGCCAGCCGGCTCGCCCCGAGACTGCCTTGTCTCGACTGACTTGAGGGGCGACCTTGTGGAGAGGTCGTCCATGACGCAACAGGAGATGTCGCTTTGGCCGATCAGCACCGGAACAACGCTCCGCTCGAGCGAGTCGGCCTACGGACGTTCCGGGCGCAGATGAAGGCTTATCTCGACCAGGCCCGGCAGGGCCGGTCCTTCGCCGTCACCTCGCACGGCGTCGTCATCGCTGAACTCCGTCCCCCGTCGCTTCCAGAACCGCCGCGCCGCCGGCCGGGCGCGCTCAAGGACAGGATCCGCATGGCCGAGGATGTCGCCGAGGCATCCACCGCGCGGCAGGGCGACGACGAGTGAGGCTGCTCCTCGGAACCCCCGCCCTGCTCTGGTGGCTGAGCGACGATCCCCGCCTCGGCGAGCGGGCCCGGGACCGCATCGCGAATCCCCGCAACACGGTGCTGGTCAGCGCGGTCTCGCTCTGGGAGATCACCCAGGCGATCCGCCTCGGCACCCTGTCGGCCGATATCCGGGAGATCCTGCAGGCGGTCGAGGACGGCAGCTTCACCTGGCTCGACCTGCGCCCGGAGCATTGTCGGGCGCTGCGCAAGCTGCCGCGGGGGGCGGAGGACCGCGAGCCGTTCGGCTCGCTGCTCATCGCCCAGGCCATGGCCGAGCAGGCGACGCTGGTCTCCGACGATCCCGACGTGCCCCGCGTGATGATGCGGTTCATCCAGTGCGCGGACCGGCGCAAGGACTGATCGGGCCCGGGCCCCGAACCGCCCCGGACGGGGAGCGGTTCGAGACCCGGCGGGCGGCGCTCACGCCGCGACCTGGCCGCTCCCGCCGTTCTCCCGGCTCTCGGCGGCGGCCAGCAGCACGCAGGTCGCCACGACCTCGGCCGCCGCCTCGACCTCGGCGGGCTTCGGGTAGGACGGGGCGAGGCGCAGCAGCCGGTCCTGCGGGTCGCGGCCATAGGGGTGGGTGGCGCCGGCCGGCGTCAGCGCGAGCCCGCAGGCGGCAGCGAGCTTGACCACGCGGGTGGCGCAGCCCTCCGGCACTTCGAGCAGGATGAAGTACCCGCCCTCCGGCTCGCTCCAGCGCGCGACGCCGGTGCCGCCGAGATGGCGGTTCAGGGTCTCGGTGACGGCGCGGAACTTCGGAGCCAGCAGCCGGCGATGGCCGTCCATCAGGGGGTCGAGCCCGGCCTGGTCGCGCAGGAAGCGGATGTGGCGCAGCTGGTTGAGCTTGTCCGGCCCGATGCTGCGCTTGCCGGCATTCGCCAGATACCAGCGGATATTGGCCTCCGACGAGGCCAGCATCGCGAGGCCCGCGCCCGCCAGGGTCACCTTCGAGGTCGAGGCGAAGACGATCGCCCGGTCCGGATGGCCGGCTTCCGCGCAGGCCTCCAGGACGTTGCGGAGATTGGGGCGTCGCTCGGTCAGGTGGTGCAGCGCGTAGGCATTGTCCCAGAACAGCCGGAAATCCGGCGCGCCGGTCTCCATCCGGGCGAGCCGCTCGACGGTGGCGTCGGAATAGGTCTCACCGCCCGGGTTCGAATATTGCGGCACCGCCCACATCCCCTTCACCCGGGGATCGCGGGCCTCCCGCTCCACCACGTCCATGTCCGGCCCGTCGGCGGTCATCGGGACCGGGATCATGCCGATGCCGTAGGTCTCGCACAGGGCGAAGTGGCGATCGTAGCCCGGCACCGGGCAGAGGAAGCGGATCTCCTCCTCCTTCGACCACGCCTGCGCCCCGCCGGGCACGCCCTTGAGCAGCGCGTAGACGATGCAATCGTGCATGAGCGCGAGGCTCGAGTTGTTGCCGACGGCGATCCGCTCCGGCGGGGCGCCGAGCACCGGGGCGAACAGGGCCCGTACCTCGGCCAGGCCCTGCACGCCGCCGTAATTGCGCGCATCCTCACCGGCTTCCGTGCGGTGGTCGCGGTTGCCGGGGAGGGCCGCCAGGCCCTCCGACAGGTCGAGCTGCTCGGGCGAGGGCTTGCCCCGGGTCATGTCGAGCTTGAGGCCGCGCTCCTGCAGAGCGGCGTAGCGGGCCTGGAGGTCGGCGAGCGAAGGAATGGCGGTCATCGGACAAGATCGCTGGTGGACGGAGAGGCGCGTCACCTTTGCGCCTCCCGCCCGCCGGAATCCAGCCTTTCGCGCGTCGATCGCCCGGCGAGATGCCCTTACTTGCCGGCCTTCTCGGACAGGATGGCGCCGGTGCGGGGATCGGCCTTGAACTTCATCGGCTTGCCGTCCTTCATCCCCTCCCCTTCCCAGTGGCCGTCATCGGCCTCGATCTCGGAGATCTGGGTATAGCCGGCGGCCTCGACCTTCTGGATCACCTGGCCGATCGGCATCCAGTCGGCGCCGACCTTGTCGGCGAGAGCTGCCGTACCCGTGCCGGCGAGGATCAGGGCGGCGAGAGCCGGGATGGTCAGCTTGGTCATGGAGCCACGTCTCCTTTCGCGTGCGGCGGATGCCGTTGGGAGATCGCGCACCGGCTCGCGCGGTTCCCGCGCAAAAGGAAAGGCGGCCCGCGAGGGCCGCCTTCGAAGGCATCGAGAGGTTTGGGCGGATTACTCCGCCGGGGTCTCGTCGGCGACCTGGACCGGGCCGGAATCCTTGCCGCGGGCGTCGACGTCGCGGTCGACGAACTCGATCACCGCCATCGCGGCGTTGTCGCCGTAGCGGAAGCCGGCCTTCATGATGCGGCAATAGCCGCCCGGACGGCCGGCGTAGCGGGGGCCGAGCACGTCGAACAGCTTCTTGACCATCACCTCGTCGCCGCGAAGCGCCGCGATCGCCTGACGGCGGGCGTGCAGGTCGCCGCGCTTGCCCAGCGTGATGAGCTTCTCGACCACGGGACGCAGGTCCTTGGCCTTCGGCAGGGTGGTGATGATCTGCTCGTGCTTGATCAACGCGGCCGACATGTTCGAGAACATCGCCTTGCGATGCTCGACGGTACGGTTGAAGCGACGACCCCGGAAACCGTGACGCATGGCTCTCTCCTTTGGTTCTCGGCCGCCGTGCCACGGGTCGGCCGTCCTTTGTGGTGAGTGCGGATTCCCGCCACTCCCGATGCGCCATCATCGAGGGCGCATCGGGAGTGGCGGCGCGGGTTAACCCCGCGCCGCCGGTTGGGCCTAGTAGTGCTCCTCGAAGCGCTTGGCCAGGTCCTCGATGTTCTCCGGCGGCCAGCCGGGCACGTCCATGCCGAGGTGCAGGCCCATGGCGGCGAGCACTTCCTTGATCTCGTTGAGCGACTTGCGGCCGAAGTTCGGGGTGCGCAGCATCTCCGCTTCGGTCTTCTGGATGAGGTCGCCGATATAGACGATGTTGTCGTTCTTGAGGCAGTTGGCCGAGCGGACCGACAGTTCGAGCTCGTCGACCTTCTTGAGCAGGGCCGGGTTGAAGGGCAGCTGCGGCGCCAGCGGCGCGGCCTCTTCCTTGCGGGGCTCCTCGAAGTTGACGAAGATCTGGAGCTGGTCCTGGATGATGCGGGCGGCGTACGCCAGCGCATCCTCGGGCGAGACCGCACCGTTGGTCTCGACCGTCATGGTCAGCTTGTCCTTGTCGAGATCCTGGCCCTCGCGGGTGTTCTCGATGCGGTAGGACACCTTGGTGACCGGCGAGAACAGCGCGTCGACCGGGATCAGGCCGATCGGCGCATCCTCGGGCCGGTTGCGCTCGGCCGGGACGTAGCCCTTGCCGGCCGACACGGTGAACTCCATGCGGATCTCGGCCCCGTCGTCCAGGGTGCAGAGCACCAGGTCGGGGTTGAGGATCTGCACGTCGCCGACCGTCGCGATGTCGCCGGCAGTGACGAGGCCCGGGCCGGTCTTGCGCAGGGTCATGCGCTTCGGGGTGTCGCTCGACGAGCGGATCGCGATCGTCTTGATGTTGAGGACGATGTCGGTGACGTCCTCGCGCACGCCAGGAATCGACGAGAACTCGTGCAGCACGCCGTCGATATGCACGGAGGTGACGGCCGCGCCCTGGAGCGAGGAGAGGAGCACACGGCGCAGGGAATTGCCGAGGGTGGTGCCGAAGCCGCGCTCCAGCGGCTCGGCCACCACGGTGGCGATCCGCTTCGGGTCGTGCCCGGGGGTGACCTCGAGCTTGTTCGGCTTGATCAGCTCTTGCCAGTTCTTCTGAATGACCACGTTCGCACCTCTCGCCAACTTACACCGGGGCAACCCCGAAGGGCCCCTCCCCTCGCGGTCTCTCCCGCGCCCGGGAGACACCGCCGTCCTGATCTCTCACACGGTCGAAGCAGGGGCGGTCAGGACGCCGCGCTCCACTGCTCCGGGACCCAGGCGAAGCCGGCGCCGTCGCGCCGGACCCTGCCGAGGGCCGGAAACTCGAGATGCATCCCGGCGACCAGGAGGCGGTCGGCCGCCGCCCGGTCGAGGATGCGCTTGCGCGTGGCGGCTGCCATCGCGCCGTCCACGTCAAAGGACAGGGTCGCCTCTGCCTTGGCGAACTGGATCGCCGGCATGTGCACCACGTCGCCCCAGATCAGCAGGCTCGTATCGCCCGACTCGATCCGGTAGGCGGTGTGGCCGGGCGTGTGGCCGGGCGCCAGGATCGCCTCGATTCCCGGCAGCACCTCGCCCTCGCCCGCCCGGCGGATCCGGTCGCCGTACGCCGCCACGAGCGCGTGGGCGCGGCGGAAGCCGGCCCTCGCCGATTCAGGCGCCCGCGCCTCGGCCCCGTCGGCGAGCCAGTAGGCGGCCTCGTCCTCCGGGATCACCACCTCGGCATTCGAGTAGAGCGCAGCGCCGTCCGGTCCCATCAGCCCACCGATATGATCGGAATGCAGGTGGGTCACCAGGACGGTACCGATCGCCTCCGGTGCCACGCCGCAGGCGGCAAGGGCCTTCGGCAAATGCCCGAGCGAAGCGGGACCGCCTGCGCCCATCCCGGCATCGACCAGGACCGGAGCCGGTCCGCCGAGGATCAGGAAGGCATTGACGGTGATCCGCGGGGCGTCCGGCGAACGGAAGCCCTCGACCTGGAGCCGGCCGGCCTCGTCGGCGGGGATGCCCCGCACCAGCCCGATCGACGCGTCGAGATGACCGTCGTTGAGGGCGACCACAACGCGATTGCCCAGCGTCCAGGGGAGGACGCCGGGCCGGACGCTATCGGCGGTGAAGGGGTTCGACACGCAATCCTCTTCGCGGACCGTCGGCCGGGAGGCCTCTGGCGAAGCCTCCCGGCCGGTGGACGATCAGACGCGGCGGCGCTTGCGCGGGCGGCAGCCGTTATGCGGGATCGGGGTCACGTCGCGGATCGACGTCACCGTGAAACCCGCCGCCTGGAGCGCGCGCAGAGCCGACTCGCGGCCCGAGCCGGGGCCCGAGACCTCGACCTCGAGGGTGCGCATGCCGTGCTCGGCGGCCTTGCGGCCGGCATCCTCGGCCGCGACCTGAGCGGCGTAGGGAGTCGACTTGCGGGAGCCCTTGAAGCCCATGGCGCCGGCGGACGACCACGAGATCGTGTTGCCCTGGGCGTCCGTGATGGTGATCATCGTGTTGTTGAACGAGGCGTTCACGTGAGCGACGCCCGACACGATGTTCTTGCGTTCGCGACGACGGACGCGGGTTGCTTCCTTGGCCATACTGTCTTTCGATCCTTCAGGCGCGCCCGTGGTGCCAGGCGCTCGGGACGTCTCTTACGAGTCGCTGTGGCGGCGCTCGCGCGCCGCCGGTGTCGGGCGAGACCGGAGACCGGCCCCGCCGATCTCTTAACCCGACGCGGCTTACTTCTTCTTGCCGGCGATCGGCTTTGCCTTGCCCTTGCGGGTGCGGGCGTTGGTGTGGGTGCGCTGGCCGCGGACCGGCAGGCCGCGACGGTGACGCAGGCCGCGGTAGCAGCCGAGATCCATCAGGCGCTTGATGTTCATCGCGACTTCGCGGCGCAGGTCGCCCTCGACGACGTAGTCGCGGTCGATCGTCTCGCGGATCTGCAGCACCTCGGCGTCGGTGAGCTGGTTCACGCGACGCTCGGCCGGGATACCGACCTTCTCGGTGATCTCCTCGGCCTTCTTGGCACCGATGCCGTGGATGTACTGGAGCGCGATGACGACGCGCTTGTTGGTCGGGATGTTGACGCCGGCGATACGGGCCATGGTGTTCCTGCTCTCCATCGCGCCCAGGGCATCATGCCCGGACGGCTGTTCGTCTGGTGTCGCGCGCGTCCGGTGGAGGCCGGCCCCTGCACGCTCGTCCCGACGGCAAATCGGCCCGGAGCGGCCTCCAGAGAGGCACGCCGGGCCGTCCGGGTCTGAACGAAGGAGCGCCCACTAGCGCGGGCGCAATCTCTTGTCAACTCGCAGCCGGCGTCAAACCGACACGGTCTGGAACGGGGCAAGCAGCGTCTCGAGCTGCTTGGTCACCTCGTCGATCGGCGCCATGCCGTCGACCTGGCGCAGCAGGCCGGTACCGGCATAATGCGCCGAGAGCGGCGCGGTCTGGGTGCGGTAGGCTTCGAGCCGGGTCTTGAACACCTCCGGCGTGTCGTCCTTGCGCACCGGCTCGCCGCGGGCCTCGGTCTCTGCGGCACGCTTGGCGATGCGCCCGACGAGGGCGTCCTCGTCGACCCTGAACTCGACCACCGCGTCGAGCGCCAAGCCCTTCTCGGCCAGCATCGTCTCGAGGGCGACGGCCTGGGCCACCGTGCGGGGGAAGCCGTCGAGGATGAAGCCGCCGCGGGCGTCCTTCTCCTCGATCCGGTCGGCGACGATGCCGATCACGATGTCGTCGGAGACGAGCGCGCCGCTCTCCATCAGGGCCTTGGCCTTGAGGCCGACCGGCGTGCCGGCCGCCACCGCGGCCCGCAGCATGTCGCCGGTCGAGAGCTGCGGGATTCCGAACCGCTCGACGATCCGCGCCGATTGGGTGCCTTTCCCGGCGCCGGGCGGGCCGAGCAGAATGATCCGCATAACCTGTCACTCCCCTCCACCGCATCCCACACGGGATCCTTCGTCCCGGGGCGCGGCCTCTGTCTGCTTGTTGTAGCCCGGGACCCTGTCCGGCCGGAATCCGACCATGCGCCAAGGCCCTGCCCCGACGCAAGGGCGCCGGGCCGGTTGTATCCGGCCCGGCTGGCACATCGCTTGCGTTGTCCTCAGCGCCGGCGAGCGCCGCGCAGCTTCGCCTTCTTCACCAGGCCCTCGTACTGGTGCGCCAGCAGATGGCCGTGGACCTGCGCCACCGTGTCCATGGTCACCGAGACCACGATCAGCAGCGACGTGCCGCCGAAGTAGAACGGCAGCGAAGCGTAGGAGACCAGGATTTCCGGGATGAGGCAGATCACCGTCAGGTACGCGGCGCCGATCACCGTGATCCGCGACAGCACCTTGTCGATGAACTCGGCGGTGCGCTCGCCCGGCCGGATGCCCGGAATGAAGCCGCCATGCTTCTTCAGGTTGTCCGCCGTCTCCTGCGGGTTGAACACCACGGCGGTGTAGAAGAAGGCGAAGAAGATGATCAGGGCGGCGTAGAGCAGCATGTAGAGCGGCCGGCCGTGGCCGAGATAGGTCGCCATGGTGGCGATGATCCCGGTGCCGTTCGGATCGGTCTGGAAGCTCGCCGCGGTGGCCGGGAGCAGGAGCAGCGACGAGGCGAAGATCGGCGGGATGACGCCCGAGGTGTTGAGCTTGAGCGGCAGGAACGAGGTCTGGCCCTCGTACATCCGGTTGCCGACCTGGCGCTTGGGGTAGTTGATCAGGAGGCGGCGCTGGGCGCGCTCCATGAACACGATGAAGTAGACGACGGCGGCGGCCATCACCACGACGCCGAGGATCACCACGGTCGAGAGCGCGCCCTGGCGGCCGAGCTCCAGGGTGCCGGCGATCGCCTGCGGCAGGTGCGCGACGATGCCCGCGAAGATGATGAGCGAGGAGCCATTGCCGATGCCGCGCGAGGTGATCTGCTCGCCGATCCACATCAGGAACAGCGTACCGCCGGTCAGCGTGATGACGGTCGAGACCAGGAAGAACGGCCCGGGATCCTGAACGATGCCGCCGGAGCTCTGCAACCCGACCGCGATGCCCCAGGCCTGGAAGATCGCCAGCACCACCGTGAGGTAGCGCGTGTACTGGTTGAGCACCTTGCGGCCCGACTCGCCCTCCTTCTTCAGCGCCTCGAGCGACGGCACCACCGAGGTGAGCAGCTGCACGATGATCGACGCCGAGATGTACGGCATGATGTTGAGCGCGAAGATCGCCATGCGCTCGACGGCACCGCCGGAGAACATGTTGAACAGGCCGAGCACGCCGCCCTGGGCATTGGCGAAGCTCTGGCGCAAGGCGTCGGGATCGATGCCGGGCAGCGGGATGTAGGTCCCGAGCCGGTAGACGATCAGGGCGCCAAGCGTGAACCAGATGCGCTTCTTGAGTTCTTCGGCCTTGGCGATGGCGCCGAAATTGAGGTTGGCGGCGAGCTGCTCGGCTGCAGAGGCCATGGGTTACGTGTCCTCGGGTCGGGTTCCGCGGCGTCGCGGTCGGGGACGCGCGGAGCGTCCCCCAAAACACGAGCGGCGGCCTCGCGCTGGAAGCACGGGCCGCCGCCGATGATCGGTGACTTAAAGTGTGGCTTACGCCGACGCAACAGCCTCGTCGGCGGTCGCGAGCGACTGGGTCACCGAGCCGCCGGCCTTCTCGATCGCCTCGACGGCCGACTTGGACGCGCGGGAAACCTGGAAGGTCAGCTTGGCGGTCAGCTCGCCGACGCCGAGGATCTTCACGCCGTCGCGGGCCTTGGAGACCACGCCGGCGGCGATCAGCGCCTCGAGGGTCACGGGCGCCGAGCCGTCCAGACGGCCGGCATCGACGGCTTCCTGGATGCGCCCGATATTGACCGCGTTGAGATCGGTCGCGCCCGGGTTGTTGAAGCCGCGCTTGGGCAGGCGACGATGGAGCGGCATCTGGCCGCCCTCGAAGCCCTTGATGGCGACGCCGGAGCGCGCCTTCTGACCCTTCACGCCGCGGCCGCCGGTCTTGCCCTTGCCGGAGCCGATACCACGGCCGACGCGCATCCGATTCTTGGTTGCGCCTTCGTTGTCACGGATTTCGTTGAGCTTCATGATGCCCTCCTCACGCCGCGTCGTCGAGAACGCGCACGAGGTGATGCACCTTCGCGATCATGCCGCGGACAGACGGGGTGTCCTCGAGCGTGGCGATGCGGTGCATCTTGTTCAGCTTCAGGCCGATCAGCGTCTGACGCTGGCTGGCCTCGCGGCGGATCGGCGAGCCGATCTGCTGCACGCGGACGGTCTTCTCAGCCATCTCGTGCCTCCCTTACGCTGCGTCGGCGGAATCGGCCGAGGGGGCCGAATCGGCGTCGCGACGACGGGCCTGCAGGGCCGAAACCTTGAGACCGCGGCGGGCCGCGACCGAACGGGGCGAATCCTCGTTCTTGAGCGCGTCGAAAGTGGCGCGCACGAGGTTGTAGGGGTTCGAGGAGCCGAGCGACTTCGCCACGACGTCCTGCATGCCTAAGGTCTCGAAGACGGCGCGCATCGGGCCGCCGGCGATGATGCCGGTACCGGCAGGAGCCGCTCGCAGGATGACCTTGCCGGCGCCGTGACGGCCCTGCACGTCGTGGTGCAGCGTGCGGCCCTCGCGGAGCGCCACGCGGACGAGACCGCGCTTGGCGGCTTCCGTCGCCTTGCGGATGGCCTCGGGAACCTCACGGGCCTTGCCGTGACCGAAACCGACGCGACCCTTCTGGTCGCCGACGACGACGAGGGCAGCGAAGCCGAAGCGACGGCCGCCCTTCACCACCTTGGCGACGCGGTTGATGTGGACGAGCTTGTCCACGAACTCGCTGTCGCGCTCCTCGCGGTCGTCGCGGCGACGACCCTCACGCTCACGTGCCATGTGTATTGTCCATCGACTGACGCGGGCGGCGGTCCCGCTCGCTGTGTGTCATTCCGCCGTCAATGAGAGAGGGAGCCTCATCGGCCCCCTCGCCTCATGGGACATCGTGCCGATCCCGAAGGGGCGGCGCTGAACCAGCGCCCTCCCCTCTTACGGATCAGAAGTCCAGGCCGCCCTCGCGGGCCGCGTCGGCCAGGGCCTTGACCCGGCCGTGATAGAGGTAGCCCGAGCGGTCGAAGATCACCTGGGTGACCCCGGCCGCCTTGGCGCGCTCCGCCACCAGCTTGCCGACCTCGGTCGCGGCGGCCTTGTCGGCGCCGGTCTTGAGGCGGGCCCGCAGGTCCTTGTCGAGACTCGAGGCGGCGGCCAGCGTGTGGCCGGTCGCATCGTCGATGACCTGGACGTAGATCTGCTTGGAGGAGCGGAACACCGAGAGCCGCGGACGACCGTTGGCCGCCTTGCGGATCGCCCGCCGGACGCGCGCGCGGCGCCGATCGAGCAGTTCGATTTTGCGAGACATCCGGCGGTCCTTACTTCTTCTTGCCTTCCTTGCGGAAGATGAACTCGCCGGCGTACTTCACGCCCTTGCCCTTGTAGGGCTCGGGGCCGCGATAGTCGCGGATTTCCGCCGCGACCTGGCCGACGCGCTGCTTGTCGATGCCGGTGACGACGATCTCGACCGGCTTCGGCGTCGCGATCGTGATCCCCTCGGGGATCGCGTACTCGACGTCGTGGCTGTAACCGAGCGACAGCTTGAGAACCTTGCCGGCGACGGCGGCGCGGTAACCGACGCCGCTGATCTCCAGCTTCTTCTCGTAGCCCTTGGTCACCCCCTCGACCAGGTTCGACACCTGGGCGCGGGAGAGGCCCCACATCGCGCGGGCCTCCTTGGTCTGCGACCGGGGCTGGACCGAGATCGCGCCGTTCTCCTGGGTCACCGACACCTGGTCGGGAACGCGGAAGCTCAGCTCGCCCTTCTGGCCCTTGATCTTGACGTTCTGGCCGTCGACGGTGGCGGTCACGCCGGCCGGGACGGTCACGGGCTTCTTGCCTACGCGGGACATGCTCGTCTTTCCTTTTCGGCTGTCAGGGTCTGCAGGTCAGAAGACCTTGCAGAGCACCTCGCCGCCGACGTTGCGCTCGCGCGCCTCGTGGTCGGCCATGACGCCCTGAGGGGTGGAGACGATGGTGATGCCCAGGCCGTCGGCGACGCGCGGCAGGGTATCGACCGACGAGTAGACCCGGCGGCCCGGCTTGGAGACGCGCTCGATCGAGCGGATCACCGGCTGGCCGTCGAAGTACTTGAGCTCGATGGCGAACTCGGTGCGCCCGTTGCCGTAATCGGTCGTGGCGTAGTCGCGGATGTAACCCTCGGACTTCAGCACGTCGAGGACGCGGGCCCGCAGCTTGGAGCCGGGGGTCTGCACGACATTGCGACGACGCATCTGGCCGTTGCGGATGCGGGTGAGCATATCGCCCACGGGATCGTTGATCATCTGTGGCGCGCTCCCCTTACCAGCTGGACTTGACCAGGCCGGGGATCAGACCCCGAGACCCCAGGTCGCGCAGGGCGACGCGGGAGATGCCGAGCTTGCGGTAGTAAGCCCGGGGACGGCCGGTCATCTCGCAGCGGTTGCGGATGCGGGTCGCGCTGGAGTTGCGGGGCAGCTCCGCCAGCTTGAGGCGCGCCTCGAAGCGCTCCTCCATCGACAGCGACTCGTCGTTGGCGGTCGCCAGCAGCGCCTCGCGCTTCGGCGCGTAGCGCTTCACGAGCTCCCGCCGCTGCTTGTTCTTCTCGATCTTGCTCGTCTTAGCCATGTTCTAGCTCTCCAGTGTCCGCGTATGGGGGCGGTGAGCCCTCACTGCCGGAACGGGAAGTTGAAGTGCTTCAGGAGCGCCCGGGCCTCGGCATCGGTCTTGGCGGTGGTCGCCACGACGATGTCCATGCCCCAGGTGTTCTGGGCCTTGTCGTAGTTGATCTCGGGGAACACCAGGTGCTCCTTGATCCCGAGGGCGTAGTTGCCGCGGCCGTCGAACGACTTCGGGTTCAGGCCGCGGAAGTCACGCACGCGCGGCAGCGCGATGGTGATCAGGCGGTCCATGAACTCGTACATCCGCTGCTTGCGCAGCGTGACCTTGCAGCCGATCGGCATGTTTTCGCGGACCTTGAAGGTCGCGATCGCCTTGCGGGCCCGGGTGATGACCGGCTTCTGGCCGACGATCAGGCCGAGATCCTCGGCCGCCACGGTGGCCTTCTTGGAGTCCTGGGTCGACTCGCCGACGCCCATGTTGACGACGATCTTCTCGATCGCCGGCACCTGCATCGGGTTGGTGTAGCCGAACTCTTCGATCAGCTTCGGACGCACCACTTCCTCGTAGTGCTTCTTGAGCCGCGGGGTGTACCCGTCCTTCAGATCCTCAGCCATCGATCAGATCTCCCGAGCGCTTCGCGAAGCGAACCTTGCGCCCGTCTTCCAGAATGCGAAAACCAACCCGGGTGGGCATGCCGTCCTTGGGGTCGGCGACCGCCAGGTTCGACAGGTGGATCGCCGCCTCCTTGGAGATGATCCCGCCCTCGGAGGTCTGGGTCTGGCGCGTGTGGCGCTTGACCATGTTGATCCCCCGGACCAGGGCCCGATCTTCCTTCGGCATCACCTGGATGACCTCGCCGGTGCGACCCTTGTCGCGGCCGGTCAGGACGACGACCTTGTCGCCCTTCTTCACCTTCGCAGCCATTACAGCACCTCCGGCGCCAGCGAGATGATCTTCATGTGGTTGCGAGCACGCAGCTCGCGCGGCACGGGTCCAAAGATACGCGTACCGATCGGCTCCTTCTGGTTGTTGATCAGCACGGCCGCGTTGCGGTCGAAGCGGATCACCGAACCGTCGGCCCGACGGACGTCCTTGGCGGTGCGAACGACGACCGCCTTCATGACGTCGCCCTTCTTCACGCGGCCCCGCGGAATAGCCTCCTTCACCGACACCACGATGATGTCGCCGACGCCGGCATACTTGCGCTTGGAACCGCCGAGCACCTTGATGCACATCACGCGACGTGCGCCGGAATTGTCGGCGACGTCCAGATTCGTCTGCATCTGGATCACGGCCTAACGCCCTTTCCTTGTTTCAGGCAGGTCTCCGTCGGGCACGATTGCCCGGCGGACGGCAGCCTGATGGGGATCTCGCGTCCCCGTCCATTAAAAGACCGCGCAGCAACGCGATTGCCTCGCGCTGGCGCGGTCAACGAACGCAATGAGGAGCGTCACACGCCCTTCATGTTTCGGTGGAGGCCGGCCGATTACACCGGATCGGCTCTCATGGCAAGGCACCGAGGCACCGAAAGGCGCTCGGTCCTGAGCCCGGCGAGAGGGGCGCCCAGGAGGCGCCCCGTCTTACGCCTCGGCGGTCGCGACGGCCTCGCCCTCGACCAGCTTCCAGGTCTTGAGCTTGGAATAGGGCCGCGACTCCTCGATGAACACCTGCTGGCCGACCTTGGCCACGTTGTTCTCGTCGTGGGCGTGGTAGTTCTTCGACCGGCGGATGGTCTTCTTCATCACCGGATGGGTGAAGCGACGCTCCACCTTCACGACGACGGTCTTGTCCTGCTTGTCGCTGACGACGACGCCCTGCAGCACGCGCTTCGGCATGGTCCTAGACTCCCTTAGCCCTGTGCCGCCTGCAGCGTCTTCTGGCGCTGCAGCGTGCGGACGCGGGCGATGTCGCGGCGCACTTCGCGCACCCGGGCGACGTTCTCGAGCTGACCCGTGGCCCGCTGGAAGCGCAGGTTGAACTGCTCCTTCTTCAGGTTCAGGAGCTCGTCGCCGAGCTGATCCGGCGACAGCGCGCTCAGGTCAGACAGCCTCTGGCTCGACTTCATCTCGAATATTCTCCTCAGTCGGCGATGCGCTGGATGAAGCGCGTGCGGACCGGCAGCTTGGCGGCACCCAGGCGCAAAGCCTCGCGGGCGATGTCCTCGGCCACGCCGTCGATCTCGAACATGATGCGGCCCGGATGCACGCGGGCGGCCCAATACTCGGGCGCGCCCTTGCCGGAGCCCATGCGGACCTCGGTCGGCTTCGCGGTCACGGGGACG
This sequence comes from Methylobacterium sp. SyP6R, assembly GCF_019216885.1. Lineage (NCBI taxonomy): Bacteria > Pseudomonadati > Pseudomonadota > Alphaproteobacteria > Hyphomicrobiales > Methylobacteriaceae > Methylobacterium > Methylobacterium synurae. The sequence continues at coordinate 2,403,082 of NZ_JAAQRC020000001.1, forward strand.
TCGGGGAAGATCCGGATCCAGACCCGGCCCTGACGCTTCATCTCGCGGGTGATCGCGCGGCGGGCCGCCTCGATCTGACGCGCGGTGATCCGCTCCGGCTCCATGGCCTTGAGGCCGTAGGAGCCGAAGTTCAGATCGGTTCCGCCCTTCGCGAAGCCGTGGATGCGGCCCTTGAACTGCTTGCGGAACTTCGTCTTCTTGGGTTGCAGCATGGCAGCCTCTCAAAACTGAAGGGCGGGGGAAGCGCGGCCCTTAGGCCGCGTCCCGTCCGCCGCGCTCGCCGCGCTCGCGGTCACGACGTCCGCCGGAACGGCCGCCCTCCTCGTGCGCGCGCTTGTCCTGGGCCATCGGGTCGTGTTCGAGGATCTCGCCCTTGAACACCCACACCTTGATGCCGCAGGTCCCGTAGGTGGTGAACGCCGTGGCCGTGCCGTAATCGACGTCGGCCCGCAGGGTATGCAGGGGCACGCGACCCTCGCGGTACCATTCGAGCCGGGCGATCTCGGCGCCGCCGAGGCGACCGGAGCAGTTGATGCGGATGCCCTCGGCGCCCAGACGCATCGCCGACTGCACGGCGCGCTTCATGGCGCGACGGAAGGCGACGCGACGCTCGAGCTGCTGGGCGATCGAGTCGGCCACCAGGGTGGCGTCGATCTCGGGCTTGCGCACCTCGACGATGTTGATGGTCACGTCGGCCTTGGTCATCGAGTTGACGAGCTTGCGCAGCTTCTCGATGTCCGCACCCTTCTTGCCGATCACCACGCCCGGGCGACCCGAGTGGATGGTGACGCGGCACTTCTTGTGCGGGCGCTCGATGACGATCTTGGAGACCGCGGCCTGCTTGAGCTGCTTGAGCAGCGCTTTGCGGATCGCGACGTCCTCGTGCATCAGGCGCGCGTACTCGCCCTTGTTGGCGTACCAGCGCGAGTCCCAGGTCCGGTTGATGCCGAGACGCAGACCGATCGGATTGACTTTCTGACCCATCGATCCCTCCTCAGGCGGCTTCGGCCGGGACTTCGCGCACCACGATGGTGAGGTTCGCGAACGGCTTCAGGATGCGGGCGCCACGGCCGCGGGCGCGGGCGTGGAAGCGCTTCAGGACGAGCGCCTTGCCGACATAGGCCTCCTTCACGACGAGATCGTCCACGTCCAGGTCGTGGTTGTTCTCGGCGTTGGCGATGGCGCTCTCGAGGCACTTGCGGACGTCGACCGCGATCCGCTTGCGCGAGAACTGCAGGTCGGCGAGCGCGGTCGAGACCTTCTTGCCGCGGATGAGCTGAGCCACGAGGTTCAGCTTCTGCGGGCTGACGCGCAGCATGCGCGCCACGGCCTTGGCCTCGTTCTCGGGGAGCGCGCGGGGTGCTGCTGCCTTGCCCATCTTAGCGCCTCTTCGCCTTCTTGTCGGCCGCGTGACCGTGGAAGGTGCGGGTCGGCGAGAACTCGCCGAACTTGTGACCGACCATTTCCTCGGAGACGTAGACCGGAATGTGCTTCTGCCCGTTGTAGACCCCGAAGGTCAGGCCAACGAAATGCGGAAGGATCGTGGAGCGACGGCTCCAGATCTTGATCACCTCGTTGCGGCTCGCGCCGCGCGCGGCGTCCGCCTTCTTGAGGAGGTAGCCGTCGATGAACGGCCCCTTCCAGATTGAACGTGCCATGGGACGACGCCCTTACTTCTTGCGGTTGTGGCGGCTCGACACGATGAACGTGTCGGTGCGCTTGTTCGAGCGGGTCTTCTTGCCCTTGGTGGGGACACCCCACGGCGTGACCGGATGACGACCGCCCGACGTACGACCCTCGCCGCCGCCGTGCGGGTGGTCGACCGGGTTCATCGCGACGCCGCGGTTGTGCGGGCGCTTGCCGAGCCAGCGATTCCGACCGGCCTTGCCGAGCGAGATGTTCATGTGGTCGGGGTTCGAGACCGCGCCCACGCTGGCGTAGCACTGACCGTGCACCAGGCGCTGCTCGCCCGAGTTCAGGCGCAGCGTGACGTAGCCCTGGTCGCGGCCGACGATCTGGGCGTAGTTGCCCGCGGACCGGGCGATCGCCCCGCCCTTGCCGATCTTCAGCTCGACGTTGTGCACGATCGTGCCGACCGGCATGTTGCCGAGCGGCATGGCGTTGCCGGGCTTGATGTCGACCTGCTCGCCCGACACCACCTTGTCGCCGGCCTTCACGCGCTGCGGCGCGAGGATGTAGCTCTGCGCCCCACCCTCGTAGGACACCAGCGCGATGAACGCCGTACGGTTCGGATCGTACTCGATCCGCTCGACGGTGCCGACCTTGCCGGCGTGCTCACGCCGCTTGAAGTCGATGTTGCGCAGGGTCCGCTTGTGACCACCGCCGCGAAAGCGGACGGTGATGCGGCCGAGGTTGTTGCGGCCGCCGGTGGACGACTTGCCCACCGTCAGCGACTTGACCGGCTTGCCCTTGTAGAGTTCCGAACGGTCCACGATCACGAGCTGGCGAAGGCTCGGCGTGACCGGCTTGAATGTCTTCAAAGCCATTGGCTTGTTCCTTTACGCCGTTCCCCTCAGAGCCCGGTCGTGACGTCGATGCTCTGACCCTCTTCGAGGGTCACGATCGCCTTCTTCACGTCCGAGCGCTGGCCGCGCTGACCGCGGAACATCTTGGCCTTGCCCTTGGTGACGAGCGTGTTGACGCTCTTCACCTTGACCTCGAACAGCTTCTCGACCGCTTCCTTGATCTGCGGCTTCGTCGCCTTCGGGGCCACCCGGAACACAACCTTGTTGAGCTCCGAGAGGTTCGTCGCCTTCTCGGTGATGACCGGGGAGACGATCACGTCGTAGTGGCGCGGATCAGCGCTCATTTGAATCGCGCCTCCAGCGCATCGACGGCGGCGCGGGTCAGCACGAGCTTCTCGCGGCGCAGGATGTCGTAGACGTTGATGCCCTGCACCGGCAGGACGTCGATCTGCGGCAGGTTGCGGGCCGCACGGGCGAAGTTCTGGTCGAGCTCGGCGCCGCCGATGATCAGGGCGTTCGAGAGCGACAGCTTGCCGAACCGCTCCTTGAGCGCCTTGGTCTTGCCCTCGTCGAGGCGGGCATCGTCCATGACGATCAGCTCGGCGCTCTTGACCTTGGCCGAGAGCGCGTGGCGGAGCGCGAGCGCCCGGACCTTCTTGGGCAGGTCGTGGGCGTGCGAGCGGGTGACCGGACCGTGGGCGCGGGCGCCGCCGCGGAACTGCGGGGCCGAGGCCGCGCCGTGACGGGCGTTACCGGTGCCCTTCTGCTTGTACAGCTTCTTGGTCGTACGGGCGATCTCGCCGCGCTGCTTGGTCTGGTGGGTACCAGCCTGGCGCTTGGCGAGCTGCCAGCGGACGCAGCGCTGCAGCAGGTCGGCGCGGGGCTCGAGGCCGAAGATGGCCTCGTCGAGCTCGAGCGAGCCGGCCTCGGCACCGTCGAGCGTGGTGATCTCGAACTTCATCACGCGTTCTCCTCGGTGGCCGGAGCCGCGGGAGCCTCGACCTGGGCCTCGCCGTTGGTCTCCTGCGGAGCCGCGGACTGCTCGCGGAACTTGCCCGGCATCGGCACGTCCGCCGGCAGCTTGCGCTTCACGGCGTCACGGACGAAGATCCAGCCGCCGTCGACACCCGGGACCGAGCCCTCGACGAGGATCAAGCCGCGCTCGACATCGGTGCGCACGACGCGCAGGTTCTGGGTCGTGACCCGCTCGACACCGAGATGGCCCGGCATCTTCTTGTTCTTGAAGGTCTTGCCCGGGTCCTGACGGCCGCCGGTCGAACCGATCGAACGGTGCGAGATCGACACGCCGTGGGTGGCCCGCAGACCGCCGAAGTTCCAGCGCTTCATGCCGCCGGCGAAACCCTTACCGGTGGTCGTGCCCGTCACGTCGACGAACTGACCCTCCAGGAAGTGGTCCGCAGTGATCTCGGCACCGACCGGGATCATCGCGTCCTCGGTGACGCGGAACTCGGCCAGCTTCCGCTTCGGCTCGACCTTCGCGACGGCGAAATGGCCGCGCTGGGCCTTCGTCACGTTCTTGACCTTGGCCTTGCCGACGCCCACCTGGAGCGCGACGTAGCCGTTCTTCTCGACCGTGCGGTGGGCGACCACCTGGCACTGATCGACCTTGAGCACCGTGACCGGAACATGCTCGCCGGCGTCCGTGAAGACGCGGGTCATGCCGACCTTCTGTGCAATGACTCCTGAGCGCATGGTTCTCCCCCGCGCAGCCTAGTGAAGCTCTAAGAACCCGAAGGTCCTCAGAGCTTGATCTCCACGTCGACGCCGGCGGCGAGGTCGAGCTTCATCAGCGCGTCCACGGTCTGAGGCGTCGGATCGACGATGTCGAGCACGCGCTTATGGGTGCGCATCTCGAACTGCTCGCGCGACTTCTTGTCGATGTGGGGCGAGCGGTTGACGGTGAAGCGCTCGATCCGGGTCGGCAGCGGGATCGGCCCGCGCACGGTGGCACCGGTCCGCTTCGCCGTCGAGACGATCTCGCGGGTCGACGAATCCAGGATGCGATGATCGAACGCCTTCAGGCGAATACGGATGTTCTGGCCGTTCATGTGATGTCTACCTCGCGACGGGATGGGGCGGGCACGAGGCCCGCCCCGTCACCTGTCCGCTCGTGGAAGCGCCTGGACGCTTACTCGGTGATGGAGGCGACGACGCCGGCGCCGACGGTGCGGCCGCCCTCGCGGATGGCGAAGCGCAGCTTCTCCTCCATGGCGATCGGAACGATCAGCGTCACGTCCATCGTCACGTTGTCGCCCGGCATCACCATCTCGGTGCCCTCGGGCAGCTGGCACACGCCCGTCACGTCCGTCGTCCGGAAGTAGAACTGAGGACGGTAGTTCGTGAAGAACGGCGTGTGGCGCCCGCCCTCCTCCTTCGTCAGGATGTACGCCTCGGCCTTGAACTTCGTGTGCGGCTTCACCGAACCCGGCTTGCACACAACCTGCCCACGCTCCACGTCCTCGCGCTTGGTGCCGCGCAGGAGAACGCCGACGTTGTCGCCCGCCTGGCCCTGGTCGAGCAGCTTGCGGAACATCTCGACGCCGGTCACCGTCGTCGTCGTCGTCGGGCGGATGCCGACGATCTCCACCGACTCGCCGACCTTCACGATCCCGCGCTCGACCCGGCCCGTCACCACCGTGCCGCGGCCCGAAATCGAGAACACGTCCTCGATCGGCATCAGGAACGGCAGGTCGATCGGACGCTCAGGCTGCGGGATGTAGGCGTCCACCGTCTTCATCAGCTCGAGGATCGCCTCGTGGCCGATCTTCGGCTCGCGGTTCTCCAGCGCGCACAAAGCCGAGCCCTTCGTGATCGGGATGTCGTCGCCCGGGAAGTCGTACTTCGAGAGAAGCTCGCGCACCTCCAGCTCGACCAGCTCGAGGAGCTCCGGATCGTCGACCATGTCGACCTTGTTCATGAACACAACCAGCGCAGGAACGCCGACCTGGCGCGCCAGAAGGATGTGCTCGCGGGTCTGCGGCATCGGGCCGTCGGCCGCCGACACCACCAGGATCGCGCCGTCCATCTGCGCCGCACCCGTGATCATGTTCTTCACGTAGTCGGCGTGCCCGGGGCAGTCGACGTGCGCGTAGTGCCGGTTCGGGGTCTCGTACTCGACGTGCGCCGTCGAGATCGTGATGCCGCGCGCCTTCTCCTCCGGCGCCTTGTCGATCTGGTCGTACGCCGTGAACGTCGCGCCGCCAGACTCGGCCAGGACCTTCGTGATCGCCGCGGTCAGCGAGGTCTTGCCATGGTCAACGTGACCGATGGTGCCGATGTTGCAGTGCGGCTTCGTCCGCGAAAACTTTTCCTTGGCCATCGCCAAAACTCCGTCGATCGAATGCGTGCGGTTTAGTCTTGAGGGGCACCCGCCATGGCGGGCACCGAAGCTAGGAGCAAGCCCGATATCGGGCCCAACTCATCAAGCGTACTTGGCAACCACCTTCTCGGCCTCGCCGCGCGGGACCTCTTCGTAGTGGTCGAACTGCATCGTGAAGTTCGCGCGCCCTTGGGTGAAGGAACGCAGCTGATTCACGTAGCCGAACATGTTGGCGAGCGGCACCATCGCGTTGATGACGTTCGCGTTGCCGCGCATGTCCTGGCCCTGGATCTGGCCGCGGCGGGAATTCAGGTCGCCGATGACCGAACCGGTATAGTCCTCCGGGGTCACGACCTCGACCTTCATCACCGGCTCGAGCAGGACCGAGCCGCCCTTCTGCAGGGCCTCGCGGAGCGCCGCCCGCGAAGCGATCTCGAAGGCCAGCGCCGAGGAGTCGACCTCGTGGTAGGCGCCGTCGACCAGCTCCACCTTGATGTCGACCACCGGGAAGCCCGCCAGAATACCGGCGGTCAGCACGCTGTTGAGGCCCTTCTCGACGCCCGGGATGTACTCCTTGGGCACCGAGCCGCCGACGATCTTCGACTCGAACGCGTAGCCGGCGCCCGGCTCGTTCGGCTCGACCACGAACTTCACCCGCGCGAACTGACCGGTACCACCGGTCTGCTTCTTGTGGGTGTAGTCGATCTCGGTGCGCTTCGTCAGCTTCTCCCGGTACGCGACCTGCGGCTGGCCGATATTGGCCTCGACCTTGTAGGTGCGCTTCAGGATGTCGACCTTGATGTCGAGGTGAAGCTCGCCCATCCCCTTGAGGATGGTCTGGCCCGATTCCTGGTCGGTGGAGACCCGGAAGGACGGATCCTCGGCGGCGAGCTTCGAGAGCGCGATGCCGAGCTTCTCCTGGTCCGCCTTGGACTTGGGCTCGACGGCGATCTCGATGACCGGCTCCGGGAACTCCATCTTCTCGAGGATCACGGCCTTGGTCGGGTCGCACAGCGTGTCGCCGGTGCGGGTATCCTTGAGACCCGCGAGCGCCACGATGTCACCGGCGAACGCCTCCTTGATGTCCTCGCGGTTGTTCGCGTGCATCAGGAGCATGCGGCCGACCCGCTCCTTCTTGTCGCGGGTCGAGTTGATGACGTTCGCGCCCGAATCGACCTTGCCCGAATACACGCGGCAGAAGGTGATCGTGCCGACGTGGGGATCGTCCATGATCTTGAAGGCGAGCATGGAGAAGGGATCGGAGTCGAGCGGGCGGCGAACCACCTCTTCCTCGGTCTTGTAGTCGATGCCCTTGATCTCGCCGCGGTCGGCAGGAGACGGCAGGTAGTCGACGACGCCGTCGAGCAGGGGCTGCACGCCCTTGTTCTTGAACGCCGAGCCGCACATCACCGGGTGGAAGGCGCGGCGCTGCACCGCCGTCCGCACCAGCTTGCGCATGGTGTCCTCGTCCGGCTCGGTGCCGTCGAGGTAGGCGGCCATGGCGTCGTCGTCCATCTCGACGCAAGCCTCGACCAGCTTGGTGCGGTACTCCGCAGCCTGGTCGGCGAGGTCAGCCGGGATCTCCTCCTCGGAGTAGTTGGCGCCGAGCGCCTCGCCCGACCACACGATCGCCTTCATCTTGATCAGGTCGACGACGCCCTTGAACGAGCTCTCGGCGCCGATCGGCAGCTGCAGGCACACCGGCTTGCCGGCGACGCGGTCGATGATGTCGGCCACGCACTTGAAGAAGTCCGCGCCGATCTTGTCCATCTTGTTGACGAACACGATGCGCGGCACGTCGTACTTGTCGGCCTGGCGCCAAACCGTCTCGGTCTGCGGCTCGACGCCCTGGTTGCCGTCGAGCACGCAGACGGCGCCGTCGAGCACGCGGAGCGAGCGCTCCACCTCGATGGTGAAGTCGACGTGGCCGGGGGTGTCGATGATGTTCAGGCGCTTGTCGCGCCAGAAGCAGGTGGTCGCAGCCGAGGTGATCGTGATGCCACGCTCCTGCTCCTGCTCCATCCAGTCCATGGTGGCGGCGCCCTCATGGACCTCGCCGATCTTGTGGGACTTGCCGGTGTAGTAGAGGATCCGCTCGGTCGTCGTGGTCTTGCCGGCATCGATGTGGGCCATGATGCCGAAGTTGCGGTAGTCCTCGATCGCGTGCGTGCGGGGCATCGGGGGGCTCCTGAAGAAGTGGGCCGCCGCGCTGTAGAAGGCGGCGGCGAAGCGGCTTTTACCAGCGGTAGTGCGAGAACGCGCGGTTGGCCTCGGCCATCCGGTGGGTGTCCTCGCGCTTCTTTACGGCGTTGCCGCGGTTGTTGGCGGCGTCGAGCAGCTCGGCCGACAGGCGCTCGACCATGGTGCGGTCGTTGCGCGAGCGGGCGGCCTGGATCAGCCAGCGGATCGCCAGCGCCTGGCGGCGCTCGGTGCGGACCTCGACCGGGACCTGGTAGGTCGCGCCGCCGACGCGACGGGAACGCACCTCGATCGCCGGGGCGACGTTGTCGAGGGCGGCGCGGAACACCTCGATCGGGTTCGCCTTGGCGCGGGCCTCAATGATGTCGAACGCGCCGTACACGATGGTCTCGGCGACCGACTTCTTGCCCTCGTACATCACCGAGTTCATGAACTTGGTGAGGACGACGTCGCCGTACTTGGCGTCGGGGATGATCTCGCGCTTCTCGGCGCTGTGGCGGCGGGACATCGCTCGCTCCGTCTCTAAGGTCTAAAAATCAACTGTTGTGCCCCAACGCAGGCCGCCTGGAGCCCAACGGGCCGGCGACATCCTTGCGGGACAGGCGATCGTTCGTCTCGGTCGTCGTCTTACTTCGGACGCTTGGCGCCGTACTTCGAGCGACGCTGCTTGCGGTTCTTGACGCCCTGGGTATCGAGCACGCCGCGCAGGATGTGGTAGCGCACGCCCGGAAGATCCTTCACGCGGCCGCCGCGGATCATCACCACGGAGTGCTCCTGGAGGTTGTGACCCTCGCCCGGGATGTAGCCGATGACCTCGAAGCCGTTGGTCAGGCGGACCTTGGCGACCTTACGAAGCGCCGAGTTCGGCTTCTTCGGGGTCGTGGTGTAGACGCGGGTGCAGACGCCACGCTTCTGCGGGCAGGCGTCAAGAGCCGGCACCTTGTTGCGGGCCTTCTGCGCCTTCCGCGGATTGGCGATCAGCTGGTTGATCGTCGGCATGCCATTCCTCTCGCAACGCGTCGCCGTCCTGGCGACCGTCGTTTCTCAAATCTCGTCTGAACGACCGTCGCTCCGGAATGGAGCGCAACGCAAATCGCGCCCCAGGCTGAAACCAGCCTTTGGCGCGCCATGCGAGCAGAGGACCACCGGAGGACGAGCCCCAGCGATCATGCCGGTCTGACACGTGTCAGTCGCTTGAAGTTCGGTCGCGTTTAGGAGACTTGGATCGAGGCACGAGGGGCACGTCGATCAGCTGTCGCCTACGGCCAGCCGTTCAGTAGGAGGGGCTATTACGGGCTCGTCACGCGATCGTCAAGCAGAAACTTTCCCTTAAAGCTTGGCTGCTTACGCGAAAAGGCCGGCGCCCCCGCGAGGGAGCGCCGGCCTTTTTTGTCGTCGGGTCGGCGGGCGCTGGCGCCCGCCGGACTCCCCTGCCCTATTCGGCGGCGGGGAGGTGCTCGGCGACCGCCGCGCCGCTCTCGGCCGACTTCTGGGCCATGATCAGCCCGTCGCGGCGGCGCGCGATCGACTTGATGTCGGAGATCATTGCGCCGGTGCCCGCCGGGATCAGCGAGCCGACGATGACGTTCTCCTTCAGGCCCTCGAGGTTGTCGACCTTGCCGTTGACCGCCGCCTCGGTGAGGACGCGGGTGGTCTCCTGGAACGAGGCCGCCGAGATGAACGAGCGGGTCTGCAGCGAGGCCTTGGTGATGCCGAGCAGGACCGGGACGCCCTGGATCGGCTTTTTGCCCTCGGCGAGCAGCTTCTCGTTGAACTCGGCCAGCTCCATTCGGTCGATCTGGTCGCCGGTCAGGATCTCGGAATCGCCGCCGTCGGTGATCTCCACCTTCTGCAGCATCTGCCGGACGATGACCTCGATGTGCTTGTCGTTGATCGACACGCCCTGGAGCCGGTAGACCTCCTGGATTTCGTTGACGAGGTAGGCTGCAAGCTCCTCCACGCCCTTGATCGCCAGGATGTCGTGCGGCGCCGGGTTGCCGTCGACGATGAAGTCGCCGAGCTCGACCACGTCGCCGTCCTGCAGGTGGATGTGCTTGCCCTTCGGGATCAGGTACTCCACCGGCTCGGAGCCGTCATGCGGGGTCAGGCTCAGGCGGCGCTTGTTCTTGTAGTCGCGCCCGAACGAGATCGTGCCGGACTTCTCGGCGATGATCGCCGCGTCCTTCGGCCGGCGCGCCTCGAACAGCTCCGCCACCCGCGGCAGACCGCCGGTGATGTCGCGGGTCTTGGCGCTGTCGGTCGAGACGCGGGCGAGGATGTCGCCGGCCTTGACCCGGGTGCCCGGATCGACGCCGATGATTGCCTCGACCGGCAGGATCGAGCGGGCATCCGAGCCGCGCGGCAGCTTCTGCACCCGGCCGTTCTGGTCGTGGATCGCGAGCGCCGGACGCAGGTCCGCCGTCCGCGCCGAGCCGCGCCAGTCGATGACGACGCGCTTGGCGATGCCGGTCGATTCGTCGGTCGTCTCGGTGATCGACTGGCCGTCGATCAGGTCCTCGTAGGCCACGATCCCGTCGATCTCGGTCAGGATCGGCCGGGTGTAGGGATCCCACTCGGCGATGCGCTGGCCGCGCTTGATCGCGTCGCCCTCGTCGACACGGACGCGGGCGCCGTATTGCAGACGGTGGACCGCCCGCTCGGTGCCGTCCGGCCCGACGATCACCACCGCCACGTTGCGGCCGATGGCGACGAGGTCGCCGTCCGAGTTGCGGGCGAGGCCGCGGTTGCGGATCCGCACCGTGCCCTCGAAGCTCGACTCGATGAAGGACGAGTCGGCGATCTGGGCCGCGCCGCCGATGTGGAAGGTGCGCATCGTGAGCTGGGTGCCCGGCTCGCCGATCGACTGCGCCGCGATGACGCCGACGGCCTCACCCATGTTGACGGGCGTGCCGCGGGCGAGGTCGCGCCCGTAGCAGGTGGCGCAGACGCCGTTCCGGGTCGCGCAGACCAGGACCGAGCGGATCTTCACCTCCTGGATGCCGGCCTTGGTGATCGGCTCGAGGTGCTTCTCCTCGATCGTCTCACCCTTGGCGACGATGATCGAGCCGTCATTGGCGATCAGGTCCTCGGCCGTGGCGCGGCCGAGGATGCGGGTCGCCAGCGAGGCCACGACCTGGCCGGCATCGATGATCGCGCGCATCCGGATGCCGCTCTCGGTGCCGCAATCCACCTCGCGGATCACCGCGTCCTGGGCCACGTCGACGAGGCGGCGGGTCAGGTAGCCGGAATTCGCGGTCTTGAGCGCGGTGTCCGCGAGGCCCTTGCGGGCGCCGTGCGTCGAGTTGAAGTACTCGAGAACGTCGAGGCCTTCCTTGAAGTTCGAGATGATCGGGGTCTCGATGATCTCGCCCGAGGGCTTGGCCATCAGACCGCGCATCGCCGCGAGTTGCTTCATCTGCGCCGGCGAGCCACGGGCGCCCGAGTGGCTCATCATGTAGATCGAGTTGACCTGCTTGTCGGCGCCGTGCTCGTCCTTCTGCACGGACGAGATGCGGTTCATCATCTCGCCGGCGAGACGGTCGGAGCACTTGGCCCAGGCGTCCACGACCTTGTTGTACTTCTCGCCCTGGGTGATCAGACCGTCCTGGTACTGCTGCTCGTAATCCTTCACGAGCGTGCGGGTCTCGTCGACGATCGACCACTTGTTGTCCGGCACCACCATGTCGTCCTTGCCGAACGAGATGCCGGCGCGGAAAGCGTGGATGAAGCCGAGACCCATGATGCGGTCGCAGAAGATCACCGACTCCTTCTGACCGCAATGGCGGTAGACGGTGTCGATCATCGCCGAGATCTCCTTCTTCGTCATCAGCTTGTTGACGACGTCGAAGGGGACGCGCTTGTGGCGCGGCAGCACGCTGGACAGGATCACGCGGCCCGGCGTGGTGTCGTAGATGCGGCTGACCTCGTTGCCCTCGGAATCGAGGCCGCGCCAGCGCCACTTGATCTTGGTGTGCAGCGTCACCGTGCGGGCCGCGAGCGCGTGCTCGAGCTCGCCGAAATCGCCGAAGACGCCCTTCATCGGGTTCTTCGGATCGTTCGGCTTGTGCTCACCCGGCGAGCCGTCGGCGACGATCGACAGGTAGTAGAGGCCGAGCACGATGTCCTGCGACGGCACGATGATCGGCGCGCCGTTGGCCGGATGCAGGATGTTGTTCGTCGACATCATCAGGACGCGCGCTTCCAGCTGCGCCTCCAGCGACAGCGGGACGTGCACGGCCATCTGGTCGCCGTCGAAGTCGGCGTTGAACGCGGCGCAGACCAGCGGATGCAGCTGGATCGCCTTGCCCTCGATCAGCTTCGGCTCGAACGCCTGGATACCGAGGCGGTGCAAGGTCGGCGCCCGGTTCAGCATCACGGGATGCTCGCGGATCACCTCGTCCAGGATGTCCCAGACCTCCGGCTTCTCCTTCTCGACGAGCTTCTTGGCCTGCTTCACCGTGGCCGAGAAGCCCTTGGCGTCGAGGCGCGCGTAGATGAAGGGCTTGAACAGCTCGAGCGCCATCTTCTTGGGCAGCCCGCACTGGTGCAGCTTCAGCTCCGGGCCGACCACGATGACCGAGCGGCCGGAATAATCGACGCGCTTGCCGAGCAGGTTCTGGCGGAACCGGCCCTGCTTGCCCTTCAGCATATCGGCGAGCGACTTCAGCGGGCGCTTGTTGGCGCCCGTGATGACGCGGCCGCGACGGCCGTTGTCGAACAGCGCGTCGACCGCCTCCTGCAGCATCCGCTTCTCGTTGCGGATGATGATGTCGGGCGCGCGCAGCTCGATCAGCCGCTTGAGGCGGTTGTTGCGGTTGATGACGCGGCGGTAGAGGTCGTTGAGGTCCGAGGTCGCGAAGCGGCCGCCGTCGAGCGGGACGAGCGGGCGCAGGTCCGGCGGGATCACCGGCACGACGGTCAGGATCATCCACTCGGGCCGGTTGCCCGACATCTGGAACGCCTCGATGATCTTGAGGCGCTTCAAGAGCTTCTTGGGCTTCAGCTCGGAGGTGGTGGTGGCGATCTCCTCGCGCAGGTCGGCCGCGATCTTGTCGAGGTCGAGCTCCTGGAGGATGCGCCGGATCGCCTCCGCGCCGATCATGGCGGTGAAGCTATCCTCGCCGTACTCCTCCTGCGCGCGCAGGTACTCCTCCTCCGAGAGGAGCTGACGCTCCTTCAGCGGGGTGAGGCCCGGCTCGATGGTGACGTAGGACTCGAAGTACAGGATGCGCTCGAGGTCCTTGAGCGCCATGTCGAGCAGCAGGCCGATGCGGCTCGGCAGCGACTTCAGGAACCAGATATGGGCGACGGGCGCGGCGAGCTCGATATGGCCCATGCGGTCGCGACGGACCCGCGCGAGGGTGACCTCGACGCCGCACTTCTCGCAGATCACGCCCTTGTACTTCATGCGCTTGTACTTGCCGCACAAGCACTCGTAATCCTTGATCGGCCCGAAGATTCGGGCACAGAACAAGCCGTCACGCTCGGGCTTGAACGTGCGATAGTTGATGGTCTCGGGCTTCTTGATCTCGCCGTAGGACCAGGACAGGATCTTCTCAGGCGACGAGATCGAGATCTTGATCTGGTCGAAGCTCTGAGGCTGAGCCTGCTGGTTGAAAAGATTCATGACCTCTTGGTTCATGATCTGCTCCTTGGCTGACGGGGCGCCGCGAAGGGCCGGGCGAAGGGCCTGGGAATTCGGGCCGCCGTCGGATGAAACGGGTTTCGGCGGCCGGGGCCCTCGCTCTGAGGGCCCCGCCGCCGTCGTCAGGTTGGGATCGGGTCGCGCTTACTCGGCCGCCTCGGGAGGCGCCTCGAGCTGGTCGTTGGCCGCGCGCTTGGAGGACAGGAGCTCGACGTTGAGGCCGAGCGACCGCATCTCCTTCACCAGCACGTTGAAGCTCTCCGGAATGCCCGCCTCGAAGGTGTCGTCGCCGCGCACGATGGCCTCGTAGACCTTGGTGCGGCCGGCGACGTCGTCGGACTTCACCGTCAGCATCTCCTGCAGCGTGTAGGCGGCGCCGTAGGCCTCGAGCGCCCACACCTCCATCTCGCCGAAGCGCTGGCCGCCGAACTGCGCCTTGCCGCCCAGGGGCTGCTGGGTGACGAGCGAGTACGGACCGATCGAGCGCGCGTGGATCTTGTCGTCCACCAGGTGGTGCAGCTTCAGCATGTAGATGTAGCCGACCGTGACCTTGCGGTCGAAGGGTTCGCCGGTGCGCCCGTCATAGAGCGTCGACTGGCCCGACCGGTCGAGACCGGCCATCTCCAGCATGGTCTCGATGTCGGCTTCCTTGGCGCCGTTGAACACCGGGGTGGCCATCGGGACGCCGCGGCGCAGGTTGTTCCCGACCTCGGCGAGATCCTGGTCGGTCAGGCCGGCCAGCTCGGACTCGCTGTAGATCGCCTTCATCCGCTCGCGCAGGGGCTCGATGTCGTGGGTGCGCAGGTACGCATCCACGGCCTGCGAGACCTGACGGCCGAGGCCCGCGGCGGCCCAGCCCAGATGGGTTTCGAGGATCTGCCCGACATTCATCCGGCTCGGCACGCCGAGCGGGTTGAGCACGATGTCGGCGTGGGTGCCGTCCTCCAGGAACGGCATGTCCTCGATCGGGACGATGCGCGACACGACGCCCTTGTTGCCGTGCCGGCCCGCCATCTTGTCGCCGGGCTGGATCTTGCGCTTCACCGCCACGAAGACCTTGACCATCTTCATGACGCCGGGGGGCAGCTCGTCGCCGCGCTGCAGCTTCTCGACCTTGTCGAGGAAGCGCTGCTCGAGGCGCTTCTTCGACTCGTCGTACTGCTTCTGCATCGCCTCCATCTCGGTCATGAGACGGTCTTCGACGACGGCGAACTGCCACCATTGCGAGCGGGGATAATCCGCCAGCAGCTCGCGGGTCAGCAGGGTCTCCTTCTTGAAGCCCTTCGGGCCTGCGACCGGCGACTGGCCGACCAGGAGATCGCCGAGACGCGCATAGGTGTTGCGGTCGAGGATCGCCTGCTCGTCGTCGCGGTCCTTGGCGAGGCGCTCGATCTCCTCGCGCTCGATGGCCTGGGCGCGCTCGTCCTTGTCGACGCCGTGGCGGTTGAACACCCGGACCTCGACGATCGTGCCGGTGACGCCCGGCGGCACCCGCAAGCTGGTGTCGCGCACGTCCGAGGCCTTCTCGCCGAAGATGGCGCGGAGGAGCTTCTCCTCCGGCGTCATCGGGCTCTCGCCCTTCGGGGTGATCTTGCCGACCAGGATGTCGCCCGCGTGGACCTCGGCGCCGATATAGACGATGCCGGCCTCGTCGAGGTTCTTGAGCGCCTCTTCCGAGACGTTCGGGATGTCGCGGGTGATCTCTTCCGGACCCAGCTTGGTGTCGCGGGCCATCACCTCGAATTCCTCGATGTGGATCGAGGTGAACACGTCATCCTTCACGATCCGCTCGGAGAGCAGGATCGAGTCCTCGAAGTTGTAGCCGTTCCACGGCATGAACGCGACGAGCACGTTGCGGCCGAGCGCCAGCTCGCCGAACTCGGTCGAGGGACCGTCGGCGATGATGTCGCCCTTCTTCACCACGTCGCCGACGCGCACGAGCGGCTTCTGGGTGATGCAGGTCGACTGGTTCGAGCGCTGGAACTTCTGCAGCCGGTAGATGTCGACGCCGGGCTTCGAGGCGTCGGCCTCGTCGGTGGCGCGGATGACGATACGGGTCGCGTCGACCTGATCGATGACGCCGGCGCGCCGGGCGCCGATGGCGGCCCCCGAATCGCGCGCGACCACCGCCTCCATGCCGGTGCCGACGAAGGGCGCGTCGGCGCGGACCAGCGGCACCGCCTGGCGCTGCATGTTCGATCCCATCAGCGCGCGGTTGGCGTCGTCGTTCTCGAGGAACGGGATCAGCGCCGCGGCGACCGACACGAGCTGCTTGGGGCTCACGTCCATCAGGTCGACCCGCTCGGGGCCGACGACGATCACCTCGCCCGCCCGCCGGCAGACCACCAAGTCTTCCGTGAGCTTGCGGTTCTCGTCCATCTGCGCGTTGGCCTGGGCGACGTGGTACTTCGCCTCCTCCATGGCGGAGAGGTAGGCGACCTCGTCGGTGACCACGCCGTCGCGCACGCGGCGGAACGGGGTCTCGATGAAGCCGTACTTGTTGACGCGCGCGAAGGTGGCGAGCGAATTGATCAGGCCGATGTTGGGGCCTTCCGGCGTCTCGATCGGGCAGATCCGGCCATAGTGGGTCGGGTGCACGTCGCGCACCTCGAAGCCGGCGCGCTCGCGGGTCAGACCGCCCGGGCCGAGCGCCGAGAGACGGCGCTTGTGCGTCACCTCGGAGAGCGGATTGGTCTGATCCATGAACTGCGACAGCTGCGACGAGCCGAAGAACTCGCGCACCGCGGCCGCCGCCGGCTTCGCGTTGATCAGGTCCTGCGGCATCACGGTGTCGATGTCGACCGACGACATCCGCTCCTTGATGGCGCGCTCCATGCGCAGGAGACCCAGACGGTACTGGTTCTCCATCAGCTCGCCGACCGAACGCACCCGGCGGTTGCCGAGATGGTCGATGTCGTCGATCTCGCCCTTGCCGTCGCGGAGATCCACCAGCGCCTTGACGACCGCCAGCATGTCCTCGCGCCGCAGCGTCCGCACGGTGTCGGCCGCGTCGAGGTCGAGGCGCATGTTCATCTTCACCCGGCCGACGGCCGAGAGGTCGTAGCGCTCCGCGTCGAAGAACAGCGAATGGAACATCGCCTCGGCGGTCTCGAGCGTCGGCGGCTCGCCCGGGCGCATCACCCGGTAGATGTCGAACAGCGCACCCTCGCGGGCCGAGTTCTTGTCGACGGCGAGCGTGTTGCGGATGTAGGGGCCGATATTGACGTGGTCGATGTCGAGGACCGGGATCTCCTCGATGCCGACGTCGGTCAGGCCCTTGAGGACCTTCTCGCTGATCTCGTCGCCGGCCTCGGCGTAGATCTCGCCGGTCTTGTAGTTGACCATGTCCTCGGCGATGTACTGGCCGATCAGGTCCTCGTCGGTGGCGCGCAGCGCCTTCACGCCCTTCTCGGCGATCTGGCGGGCGTTGCGGGCGGTCAGCTTCTTGCCGGCCTCCAGCACCACCTCGCCCGAATCGGCGTCGATCAGGTCGGCCGAGGCCTTGAAGCCCTTCAGCCGCTCGGCATCGTAGGGCACGCGCCAGTCGTGCCCGTCACGCACGTAGGTGACGCGGTTGTAGAAGGTCGACAGGATCTCCTCGCCGTCGAGGCCGAGCGCGAAGAGCAGCGAGGTGACGGGGATCTTGCGCTTGCGGTCGATGCGCGCGTGCACGATGTCCTTGGCGTCGAACTCGACGTCGAGCCAGGAGCCGCGATACGGGATGATGCGCGCCGCGAACAGGAGCTTGCCCGAGGAGTGGGTCTTGCCCTTGTCGTGGTCGAAGAACACGCCCGGCGAGCGGTGCATCTGCGAGACGATGACGCGCTCGGTGCCGTTGACGATGAAGGTGCCGTTCTCCGTCATCAGGGGCATGTCGCCCATGTAGACGTCCTGCTCCTTGATGTCCTTGACCGACTTGGCGCCGGTATCGGGATCGACATCGAACACGATCAGCCGCAGGGTCACCTTCAGCGGGGCGGCGAAGGTGATGCCGCGCTGGCGGCACTCGTCGACGTCGTATTTCGGCTGCTCGAACGTGTACTTGACGAACTCGAGGAGCGCGGTCGAGGAGAAGTCGGAGATCGGGAAGACGGACTTGAAGACCGATTGCAGGCCCTCGTCGGCGCGCCCGCCTTCGGGCTCGTCCACCATCAGGAACTGGTCGTATGACGCCTTCTGGACCTCGATGAGGTTCGGCATCTCGGCGACTTCCCGAATCTTGCCGAAGAACTTGCGAATGCGCTTGCGACCGACCAGCGTGTTGGCCATGGGTTGACCTCGCTCCTCATCCACCGCTTATACGGCCCCGGTGGGACGCTGGCCGAATCGAGCCCGCATCAACCTGCCGTCACCGCGCGGACCGCCCGTGCACCGGCCGCCCGCATCCCTTGAAAACCTATATGGTGATCCGTACCCCGGATCCCGAGGGGGTGCGCCAAGTGTCTCTCATGAAACTCCCGATCACCGTCGTCGCTCGCTTGTGGCCACGTCGGCGCAGCGGGAGTTTCATGAGAAGCACTTGAAGCGACCATAGCCCGCGAGCGCGAGGCCCGCGGGCTGGTGGCCCCGGACCAGCCTGAGACTGGTCCGGAGCGCGCGGCGGGCCGGGTGGCCCGCCACCGTCTTACTTGAGCTCGACCTTGGCGCCGGCCTTCTCGAGCTGGGCCTTGAGCTTGGCGGCGTCGTCCTTGGACACGCCCTCCTTGATCGGCTTCGGAGCGCCCTCGACCAGGTCCTTGGCCTCCTTGAGGCCGAGGCCGGTGATCGCGCGGACCTCCTTGATGACCTCGATCTTCTTGTCGCCGGCGGCGGCGAGCACGACCGTGAACTCGGTCTGCTCCTCGACGGGGGCGGCAGCGGCGCCACCGGCCGGGCCGGCAGCGACGGCGACGGCGGCAGCGGCCGAGACGCCCCACTTCTCCTCGAGCATCTTCGCGAGCTCGGCGGCCTCGAGAACGGTCAGCGAGGACAGGTCGTCGACGAGCTTGGCAAGATCAGCCATTTTTCACTTCCTGATGTTGTCGGTTTGAACGGTTTGGTCTCGAACAGCCCGTTAGGCCGCTTCGTCGGTCTGGGCGTCGCCGGTCTTGGCATAGGCCCCGAACACGCGCGCGAGCTTGGCGGCCGGCGCGTTGACGACCTGGGCGATCTTGGTCGCGGGAGCCTGGACCAGGCCCACGATCTTGGCGCGCAGTTCGTCGAGGGACGGCAGCGAGGCCAGGGCCTTCACGCCGTCCGGGTTCAGGGCGGTCGTCCCCATGGCTCCGCCGAGGATGACCAGCTTCTCGTTGGCCTTGGCGAAGTCCACCGCCACCTTGGCGGCCGCGACCGGATCGCTCGAATAAGCGAGCAGGGTCGGGCCCTTCAGGAGGGGCTGAATGGAGGCGACGTCCGTGCCTTCGAGAGCGATGTTGGCGAGGCGGTTCTTCGCGACCTTCACGGTGGCGCCGGCCTGCTTCATCTGCGAGCGCAGCTTCTGCATGTCGGCGACCGTGAGGCCCTTGTAGTGGGCCACGACGACGACGGAGGTGCTGGTGAACACCCCGTTGAGCGTCGAGACGAGATCAGCTTTTGCTGCTCTGTCCACCTTGGCTCTCTCCGGTTGGCGGAACCCGGATGGGCCCCGCCGGTTGCAGTTGCCGCCCAGGATGAGCCGGGGCCTTCACAGGAAGACCGCGGCGTCCCGAACGACGCTTTCACGGCCCTGCCCCCGATGCCAAGGACCGTGCGGTCCCTCGCCTCGGGCGAGATGGTTCAAACCGACGCCCCGCTTGACCCGGGTAAGGCCAGGGGGCGGTGAAACTCGGTCTTCCCCGTCTGTGCAGGCTTTGCGGATTAAGCCGGCGGATGCCGGCGCCTGCAGTCTCGGACAGGACATGGCCGGACGGGGCGCGAGGGGTTTCCCCCTGAGCCCTTCCGGCCACTCTGGTCACCCGGTCGCCCGGGGACCTCTCTCCAGGACCGGCCTGTCGGCCGAATCCTTTCGATCTCGGAAACGTGGAGCCGGGTCTATAGCGGCGTGCAAACGCCCTGCCAAGTGCCCCGGCAGGGGAAATTTCGCCCGGCACGAGGAAATTCGGTCGCAGGGGCGGATTTCCCGTCAGACCCTCCAGGTCATGCCGTTGGATTCCCGACCTTCGCGGCTCACGCCAGACTCGTGGTCGTCGCGGCTCACGCCGCCTGCCGGGCCCCTCCCCTCGCGGCGGCCTCCGCCTTGGCCTTGTCCTGTGCCGCGTAGAACGAGGCGTTGTGCTCGCCGCGCAGCGCCTCGCGGGTGAAGCGGATCAGGTGGTGGGCGACGAAGCCCATGTTGAACACCGCCTCGATCTGCCCGCGCTTGAGGGCGTATCCCGCCGCGCGCCAGAACGGCTTGCGGTAATCCGAGAACAGGCCGACCCGGGTGACGATGTTGAAGCCGAGGATCAGGCCGCGGCGCAGGTTGGTCAGCGTCAGCTTGCCGGCCGTCGGCGTGGTGATCCGGTTCGGGTAGGTGACGTCGCATTGGCGCTTGAAGCGCTCGAACAGCTGCTCGGGCGAGTAGGCATGGGCGATGGCCCGGCGCCAGGATCGCACCACGTCGTCGTGCGGTCGCTTGAACAGCACGTTCGATTCGAGGCTGGCATCGTGGACGAGCCGGCCCTCGCGCTCCAGGCGGTCCCAGAGCGGGGTCTTGGGCAGGGCCTGGAGCAGGTTGATGGTGAGGACCGGAATCGCCGAGCGGTCGATGAAGTCGATCAGGTTCTGCTCGGACTTGTCGGTGTCGGTGTCGAGGCCGAGGATGATGCCCGAGGTCACCTCCAGCCCGTAGGAGTTCAGGGTCTCGATCGCCTCGTACATCGGCACGGCGGCGTTGTGGGTCTTGTCGATGCCCTTGAGCGCGTCGGCCTCCGGGGTCTCGATGCCGACGAACACCGTCATGAAGTTGGCCTGGCGCATCAGCTCGAGGATCTCGGGCTGCTTGGCCATGTTCAGCGTCGCCTCGCAGGCGAACTGCAGGGGATAGTTGTTCCGCTTCTGCCACTCCACGAGGTGGGGCAGCATCTCTCGGGTCGCCTTGCGGTTGCCGATGAAGTTGTCGTCGACGAAGTAGACCACCGCCGGGTGAGCGGGCTGCGCCACGATCGCGTCGAGTTCGGCGCAGAGCTGCTCGGGCGTCTTCAACCGCGGCTGGCGGCCGTAGAGCTGCGGGATGTCGCAGAACTCGCAGCGATAGGGGCAGCCCGACGAGAATTGCAGCGAGCCGATCAGGTAGCGCTTGAGCGGCACCCGCTCGTAGGCCGGGGCCGGGAAGTCGGAGAGCGCGAGCCGGTCGGCGGTCTCGAAGCGCTCGGGCTCTGCCGGCACCGCCACGGTCTCGTCGAGGCGCCGGATCAGCCGGTCGGTGGCGTCGCCGATCTCGCCGAGATGGAGGTAGTCGAAATCCGGGTACTTCTCCGGCGCGCCGGAGACGGACGGGCCGCCGAGGACCGCGACCTTGCCGGCGGCATGGGCCCGGCGGCCGATCTCGTGGATCTGGCCCTCCTGGATATGCATGCCCGAGACGAAGACCGCGTCGGCCCAGGCGAAATCCTCGGGACTGGCCCGAGCGATGTTCTCGTCGATGAACCGCACCTCCCATGCCTCCGGCATGTAGGCGGCGATCACCAGGAGCCCCTGCGGCGGCATGAAGGCCTTGACGCCGCCCATCAGCGGATAGGCGTGCGAGAAGGTGCCGAACGAGGGCGTGTAGGCGGGGAAGACGCAGAGGATGCGTCGCGAGGAGGAGACCGGGACGGTGCTGCGCATGGGGCCTTATCTAGCACAGCGTCGCCGGAAGGCTGCCCCGGCGCGTCAGCTTTTCGCGCAATGCGGCCGCCGGCCGGGCCCCCTGATGCCGCAGGGTCAGACGACCGGGCCGGCCCCAACGCGAAACGCCCGGTCCGTTGCCGGACCGGGCGCCTCAGATCGGTGTCGCGACCGTCGCGCCGGCTCAGGCGCCGGCGGAGACCAGCACGCTCGAGGGATCGACCTTCACGCCCGGGCCCATCGTCGAGGAGACGGCGATGCGCTGG
Source organism: Methylobacterium sp. SyP6R (assembly GCF_019216885.1). Taxonomy (NCBI): domain Bacteria; kingdom Pseudomonadati; phylum Pseudomonadota; class Alphaproteobacteria; order Hyphomicrobiales; family Methylobacteriaceae; genus Methylobacterium; species Methylobacterium synurae. Next base: position 2,424,802 of record NZ_JAAQRC020000001.1, read on the forward strand.
ATGTAGGTGCCCTTGGCACCGGCGGGCTTCGCCTTGGCCACGGCATCCGCGAAGGCACGGATGTTCTCGACGATCTTCTGCTCGTCGAACGAGACCTTGCCGATGCCGGCGTGGACGATGCCCGCCTTCTCGACGCGGAACTCGACCGAGCCGCCCTTGGCGCCGGCGACGGCGCCCTTCACGTCCATGGTGACGGTGCCGACCTTCGGGTTCGGCATCAGGCCGCGCGGGCCCAGCACCTTACCGAGGCGGCCGACCAGCGGCATCATGTCCGGGGTGGCGATGCAGCGATCGAAGTCGATCGTGCCGCCCTGGATCGTCTCGAGCAGGTCCTCGGCGCCGACGATGTCGGCACCGGCGGCCCGCGCCTCGTCGGCCTTCGGGCCGCGGGCGAACACCGCCACCCGCACGGTCCGGCCGGAGCCGTTCGGCAGGTTGCAGACGCCGCGGACCATCTGGTCGGCGTGGCGGGGATCGACGCCGAGATTCATCGAGACCTCGAAGGTCTCGTCGAACTTGGCCTTGGCCCGCTCCTTGATCAGCTTCACCGCCTCGTCGAGCGGATAGAGCTTGGTGACCGCGATGCCCTCGCGGGCGGCGCGGATGCGCTTGCCTGTCTGTGCCATGTCGCCCTCCCCTTACGCGGTGATCTCGAGGCCCATCGCGCGGGCGGAGCCGCGGATCATGGCGACGGCGGAATCGACCGAATCGCAGTTCAGGTCGGGCATCTTCTTCTCGGCGATCTCGCGGATCTGCGCCTCGGAGACCTTGCCGGCGGGCGCGCCCTTGCCGGGGGTCTTCGAGCCGGAGGCCGGCTTCTTGCCGATCTTCAGGCCGGCGGCCTTCTTCAGGAAGAAGGAGACCGGGGGCTGCTTCATCTCGAAGGTGAAGGAGCGGTCCTGATACGCGGTGATGATCACCGGGATCGGGGTGCCCTTCTCGATCTGCGCGGTCTTCGCGTTGAAGGCCTTGCAGAATTCCATGATGTTGAGGCCGCGCTGACCGAGCGCGGGACCGATCGGCGGCGACGGATTGGCGGCGCCGGCCGGGACCTGAAGCTTCACGTAGCCCGTGATCTTCTTCGCCATGGGACTGCTCCCAGAATAGCCCTAAACAATGAGGGCGGTTGCAGGTCGCGGTGCGGCCCGGGCTCCCGGAGGCGTTTCCGGGCGGGCCTTCCGCGGGTGAGGGGCGGATCGTTCGGGAACGTAAAAAGACGAGGCGCGCTGCCGCGCCCCGTACGGTTCCCGAACCGATCCGCCGGGTACGATCAGAGCTTCTCGACCTGACCGTATTCGAGCTCGACCGGGGTCGCCCGGCCGAAGATGGAGACCGCCACCTTGAGGCGGGAGCGGCTCTCGTCGACTTCCTCGACGACACCGTTGAAGGACGCGAAGGGGCCGTCCGCGACGCGGACCTGCTCGCCGACCTCGTAGGCGATCGAGGCCTTCGGGCGCTCGGTGCCTTCCTGGACCTGGCCCTTGATGCGCTCGGCCTCGGCATCCGGGATCGGCACCGGCTTCGACTTGTCGGCGCCGAGGAAGCCCGTGACCTTCGGGGTGTTCTTGATGAGGTGGTAGACCTCGTCGGTGAGGTCGCACTTCACCAGCACGTAGCCGGGGAAGAACTTGCGCTCGGCATCGACCTTGCGGCCGCGGCGCACCTCCACGACCTTCTCGGTCGGGACCATGACCTCGTCGAACTTCTCCGTCAGGCCGCGCTGCGCCGCCTGATCCTTGATCGACTGCGCGACCTTGTTCTCGAAGTTCGAATAGGCGTGGACGATGTACCAGCGCTTCGACACGGCGTTCACTCCAGTCCGGCGGCGGCCCCGTCGCGGGCCGGCATCTGCCGGGTCATCTCTGCTCGATCAGGCCCCGATGCCCAGCACCAGCGTCACCGCATAGCGCAGCACCTGGTCGACGACGGTGAAGAACACGCTCGCCACCACCACCATGACGAACACCATCAGGGTGGTGACCAGGGTCTCCTTGCGGGTCGGCCAGGTGACCTTCCGGCCCTCGTCGCGCACCTGCTGGAGGAACTCGAACGGACCGACGCGCTTCTGCGCCGGACGCACGGGCGGGGTCGGAGAAGCGCCGCCGCGGGCCGGCGGGGTGCTGCGGGAGGCGTTGCGCCCGAGGTCCATCTTCTTCGTCGCTTCGTTCGATGCCATGGCTCGGACAACCGATGCGCTCGAAACCAACGGCGGCACGCGGGCTACAGGATCACCCGAAGGATCACCCCGGCCCGCCTCGCCGCCTGTTCGATCTGGGATGGGCGCAGCGTCTAGCGCAGTTGCCTGCGCTTGTCGACTGTCCCGGACGGATTGTTATTCGGAGGTCTGCCGGTGATGGCGGAGGCTCCGGTCGGCTCGCGGTCTCTGGCAGGAGTGGAGGGACTCGAACCCCCAACCCCCGGTTTTGGAGACCGGTGCTCTGACCAGTTGAGCTACACTCCTGCAGCGCCGCGGCGCGACCGCTCTGTAGCCGGATCGCCGGGGGCGATGCAAGCGGAATGTCGCGACAGGATGCGACATCGGCTCGATCGCCCGGCGCGTGGCCGCGGTCCCGCCCGGCTCCATCGCGTCGCAGGGTTGCGTTGCAGGGCCTGCCAGGTGCCCTGACAGCCCGAGCAGGCTTGGCCGGGCATCTCGGGCTGGGATTGCAGCACCTGTCTCCCATTAGCGACCTCATCCTGAGGTGCCCACGCAGTGGGCCTCGAAGGAGGGCTCCAGAAGCCTGGACGATCCCTGGAGCCCTCCTTCGAGGTCAGCCCACCTTCGATGGGCTGACACCTCAGGATGAGGTCCAAGGTGAGATGACGTGAAGTGCCAAGAGCCGAATCGCATTCGAGCAACGAAAAAGGGCGGGCGCCCGGTCAGGCGCCCGCCCCTTCGCTTCAGAGCCCGAGGCCGCCTTGCAGCCCCGGACCGGTCGACTTATTCGGTGATGGAGGCGACGACGCCGGCGCCGACGGTGCGGCCGCCCTCGCGGATGGCGAAGCGCAGCTTCTCCTCCATGGCGATCGGAACGATCAGCGTCACGTCCATCGTCACGTTGTCGCCCGGCATCACCATCTCGGTGCCCTCGGGCAGCTGGCACACGCCCGTCACGTCCGTCGTCCGGAAGTAGAACTGAGGACGGTAGTTCGTGAAGAACGGCGTGTGGCGCCCGCCCTCCTCCTTCGTCAGGATGTACGCCTCGGCCTTGAACTTCGTGTGCGGCTTCACCGAACCCGGCTTGCACACAACCTGCCCACGCTCCACGTCCTCGCGCTTGGTGCCGCGCAGGAGAACGCCGACGTTGTCGCCCGCCTGGCCCTGGTCGAGCAGCTTGCGGAACATCTCGACGCCGGTCACCGTCGTCGTCGTCGTCGGGCGGATGCCGACGATCTCCACCGACTCGCCGACCTTCACGATCCCGCGCTCGACCCGGCCCGTCACCACCGTGCCGCGGCCCGAAATCGAGAACACGTCCTCGATCGGCATCAGGAACGGCAGGTCGATCGGACGCTCAGGCTGCGGGATGTAGGCGTCCACCGTCTTCATCAGCTCGAGGATCGCCTCGTGGCCGATCTTCGGCTCGCGGTTCTCCAGCGCGCACAAAGCCGAGCCCTTCGTGATCGGGATGTCGTCGCCCGGGAAGTCGTACTTCGAGAGAAGCTCGCGCACCTCCAGCTCGACCAGCTCGAGGAGCTCCGGATCGTCGACCATGTCGACCTTGTTCATGAACACAACCAGCGCAGGAACGCCGACCTGGCGCGCCAGAAGGATGTGCTCGCGGGTCTGCGGCATCGGGCCGTCGGCCGCCGACACCACCAGGATCGCGCCGTCCATCTGCGCCGCACCCGTGATCATGTTCTTCACGTAGTCGGCGTGCCCGGGGCAGTCGACGTGCGCGTAGTGCCGGTTCGGGGTCTCGTACTCGACGTGCGCCGTCGAGATCGTGATGCCGCGCGCCTTCTCCTCCGGCGCCTTGTCGATCTGGTCGTACGCCGTGAACGTCGCGCCGCCAGACTCGGCCAGGACCTTCGTGATCGCCGCGGTCAGCGAGGTCTTGCCATGGTCAACGTGACCGATGGTGCCGATGTTGCAGTGCGGCTTCGTCCGCGAAAACTTTTCCTTGGCCATATCCCTCACCTGCGGCAAGCCCGCCCACGACGTCCAGCCGGGCGGAAGGCGCGGCCCGCTTAGAGGGTTAGCGCCGGTTGATCAAGTCCGGCATCGCGCGGGCACCCCCTCAGGGGGTCCCGGCGACGCGCCGGCGGTCGAGGCTGCGGGCATAGGCTTCCGCCGTCTCGCGCTCGTGGTCGGAGAGCAGTTGCTCGACCGCGCCGACGAGGTCCGGCGCCTCGGTGAAGCCCGCGGCGACGAGGGCCACGGCCTTGGCCCGCGCGGCGTCGCGCTTGGCCGGGAGGCAGATATGCTGGGCCCGCACGGCGAAGTGCTCGGCCGTCTCGTGGCGCGTCCGCGCCGCGGCCGATTCCCGCGCCAGGCAGCCCTTCAGCCTTGCGATCGCCGCCGCCTCGCGGGCCGGCCGCGCCACCTCGATGGCGTGGGACGGACCCGACAGGGCGATGAGCAGAAGCGGCATCACGGCGCGCATGGCGAGGTCCCGGGGCGTTTGTTCCTGTTCTGTTCCATACCACCACTGATTCCCTGCTGCCAAGGTAACCGGGGGAATGGATGGGGACAACGCCGGGACGACCCCCGCCGCGAGGCGGGGGCCGATGCGTGGATCAGGCCGCTTCCGGAGCCTTGCGGCTCTTCAGGAACGCCGCGTGTTCCTCGGCGAGCGCCCCCGACAGGGCGCGGGCGATGAGTGCCCGGGTCTCCTCGACGCCGTAGAGCGCGACGAAAGAGCCGAAGCGCGGGCCCCGGGCCTCGCCGAGCAGGATGCCGTAGAGCGTGGTGAACCAGGTCTGCGACACGCCCGGCCGCCCGTCCGGGCTCTTCGACTTGCCCGACAGGTCGGGGAAGTGGCGCCGCCCGACCTCGTAGACCGCAGCCTGGAGGGCCTCCGGATCGGTCGAGCCGGTCTGCGCAGCGAGCGTTTCGGAGAGGTCGCGCAGGGCCGCCGCCTCCTCCTCGCTCGGGGCCCGGTAGGTCTTGGCCGGGCGCACGAAGTCGCGGAAGTAGCGCACGGCGTGTTGGACCAACCGGTCGAGGCGCGGATGCGTCGCGGGCGAGGCCTCCGGCGCGTAGCGGCGGATGAAGCCCCAGAGCACCGCCGGATCCTCGGTATTGGCCACCGCCACGAGGTTGAGCAACATCGCGAACGGGATCGCCCCGCCATTCCCGACCCGCTCCGGCTCCGGCGGCGCGCCGGCATGCAGGTGCCAGACCGGGTTGCCGAGCTTCAGCTTCGGCTCCTGGCCGGGGAACTTGTCGAGGAACGACAGGTAGTCGTCGACGTGGCGCGGGATGACGTCGAAATGCAGGCGCTTGGCCTCGCGCGGCTTGTTGTACATGAACAGGGCGAGGCTCTCGGGCGTGCCGTAGGCCAGCCACTCGTCGATGGTGAGCCCGTTGCCCTTCGACTTCGAGATCTTCTGCCCCTTCTCGTCGAGGAACAGCTCGTAGTTGAAGCCCTCGGGCGGCTCGGCGCCGAGCGCCCGGGCGATCTGCCCGGAGAGCTTGACCGAGTCGATCAGGTCCTTGCCGGCCATCTCGTAATCGACGCCGAGCGCGACCCAGCGCATCGCCCAGTCGGGCTTCCATTGCAGCTTGGCGTGGCCGCCGGTGACCGGGGTCTCGTAAGATTCGCCCGTGGCGGGATCACGCCACACGATGGTGCCCGAGGACACCTTCACCTCGTCGATCGGCACCTGCATCACATGGCCCGTGACCGGGTGGAGCGGCAGGAACGGCGAGTAGGAGGCCGAGCGCTCGGCGCGCAGGGACGGCAGCATCACCGCCATCACGGCGTCGTAGCGCTCCAGCACCCGCAGCAGGGTCGCGTCGAACCGGCCCGAGCGGTAGCACTCGGTCGCCGACAGGAACTCGTACTCGAAACCGAACGAATCGAGGAAGCGGCGCAGTTCGGCGTTGTTATGGGCGCCGAAGCTGTCATGGGTGCCGAACGGGTCCGGCACCGCGGTCAGCGGCTTGTTGAGGTTCTCGGAGAGCAGCGCCTTGTTCGGCACGTTCTCCGGCACCTTGCGCAAGCCGTCCATGTCGTCCGAGAACGCGACGAGGCGGGTGGGAATGCGATCGCCGGTCAGCGTCCGGAAGGCCTGGCGCACCATCGAGGTACGGGCGACCTCGCCGAAGGTGCCGATATGCGGCAGGCCCGAGGGACCGTAGCCGGTCTCGAACAGCACCTCGCCTTTGCCCGTCCGTTCCAGCCGGGCGACGAGCTTGCGCGCCTCCTCGAAAGGCCAGGCGGACGCGGAGGCGGCGGCCTCCGCCAGGGCGGGATCGATGCTGTATACGGACATGGCGAGGGGGTTTTCGGCCTGTGAGGCCGCGGGCGCGGCCTTCGGTTGAGCGTTTCGGGAGCCCGGCACCCTATGGGCCGCACTCCCGAGGGTCAACGCGAGGCGATCCGCTCAGGCGTGGGCGGGTTCGCGCACCGCTCTCCCGGCCGCCTGCGACCCGGCCATGATGTCGGCCAGGATCTCGTAGGAGCGCAGGCGCGCCCGGTGGTCGTGGATCGCGGCAGCCACCATCAGCTCGTCGGCCCCCGTGCGGGCCGCGATCGCCGCGAGGCCCTGGCGCACCGTCTCGGGCGAGCCGACCACCGAGCAGGCCAGCATGCCCGACGCCTGCAGCTTCTCGTGGCCCGACCAATAGGTCTCGATGTCGTCGATCGGCGGCGGCAGCTGGCCGCGGGTGCCGCGGAAGATGTTGGTGAAGGCCTGCTGGGCCGAGGTGAACAGCCGCCGCGCCTCGCGATCGGTCTCCGCCGCGATCACGTTGACGCCGATCATCGCGTGGGGCTTGGACAGCTGGCCTGAGGGCTCGAAGCGGGCGCGGTAGACCTCGAGCGCCTGCATCAGGGCGTCGGGCGCGAAATGCGACGCGAAGGCGTAAGGCAGGCCCAGCATCGCGGCGAGCTGCGCCCCGAACAGGCTGGAGCCGAGGATCCAAAGCGGCACGTTGGTGCCCGTGCCCGGCACCGCCTGGATCACCCGGCCGGCATCCAGCGGCCCGAGGAGCGTCTGGAGTTCGAGCACGTCCTGCGGGAAATGGTCGGAGGCCGCCGGGTCGCGGCGGAGAGCCCGTAGGGTGCGCTGGTCGGTGCCGGGGGCCCGGCCCAAGCCCAGATCGATGCGGCCGGGATAGAGCTCGGCGAGCGTGCCGAACTGCTCGGCGATCACCATCGGCGAGTGGTTCGGCAGCATGATGCCGCCCGCCCCGACCCGGATCCGGTGCGTGCCCCCGGCGATGTAGCCCACCACCACCGAGGTGGCCGCGCTGGCGATGCCGGTCATGTTGTGGTGCTCGGCCACCCAGTAGCGGGTGAAGCCCCAGCGATCGGCGGCCTGCGCCAGATCGAGCGTGTTGCGCAACGCGTCGCCGGGCGTGGACCCTTGCGGGATCGGCGCGAGGTCGAGGACGGAGAGTGGCGGCATCGGTGGATCCCGGAGGGTGTGAGTGCATGTCCCCTGCTGGTTTCCAAGATTTGGGCTGATGGCGGCGGATGCAAGCGCGTGAGGCCGATGCGTGACATGCATGGGCGGCGCGGACCGGCCGGTTCCGGCCGAGCTCCGTGGGCATACCGGCTCTTCGGACGAAGCGAGCAGGCCGGGGCGTCCATCCATTCCGAACTTTCGAAAGCGGGCCTTGCCCGGGTCCGGCGTTTCACCGATGCTGACGCCTGCGCCCGCGGCAGCAGCGAGACGGGCGGTCCGAGGAGGATCCATGGCGGGATTGTTCGATCTCACCGGCCGGGTGGCGGTGATCACCGGCGGCAATGGCGGCATCGGCCTCGGCATGGCGGAGGCCCTGGCCGGGGCCGGCTGCGCGGTCTCGATCTGGGGTCGCGACGCGGCAAAGAACCGGCACGCCCTCGCGCGCCTGGAAGCCACCGGCGCCCCGGTCGCGGCCGAGATCTGCGACGTCGCCGATCCGGACGCGGTGCAGCGCGCCTTCGACGCCACGCTCGCCCGCTTCGGCCGGGTCGACGGGATGTTCGCCAATGCCGGCGTGGCCGGTGGCGGGCGGCGCTCGTTCCTGGAGCGGGACGCGGAGGAATGGCGCCGAACCTTCGCGGTCAACCTCGACGGAGTGGTGGCGAGCTTCCAGGTCGCGGGCCGGCACATGGCCGAGCGGGCGGGCACGGGCGACGCCTTCGGGCGGCTCGTCGCCACGTCGAGCGTCGCCTCGCTGCTCGGAGCCGCGCGCAACGAGCATTACGGCGCCACCAAGGGGGCGCTCAACGCGATGGTGCGGGCGCTGGCGGTCGAACTCGCCCGCTACGGGGTGACCGCGAACGCGATCCTGCCGGGCTGGATCGAGAGCGACATGACCGCCGGCCTCCTGGCGAACGAGAAGTTCGTCACGTTCAACCTGCCGCGCATCCCCGCCCGCCGCTTCGGCCGTCCGGAGGATTTCGGGGGGATCGCCGTCTACCTGATGAGCGGGGCGTCCGCCTACCAGACCGGCCAGGTGCTGGTGATCGACGGCGGCTACACGGTCGCGTGAGGAGGATGCGATGGCACGATTCACCGACAAGGCCGTCCTCGTCACCGGGGCCGGCAGCGGCATCGGCCGCGCCTCGTCCCTGCTCTTTGCCCGCGAGGGCGCGGCCGTCGCGGTGGTCGACCGCGACGCCGCCGGCGCCGAGGAAACCGCGGCGCTCGTCGCGGCGGAGGGCGGCCGGGCCCTGGCGTTGACGGCGGATGCCGGCCGCGAGGCCGACGTGACCGGCTTCCTCGCCGCCACCGCCCGCGAATTCGGCCGGCTCGACGCGATCCATGCCAATGCGGGGATCGGCGGCGGCACCGTGCCGTTCACCGAGCAGAGCGTGGAGCTGTGGGAGGAGGTGCTGCGGGTCAACCTGATCGGCGCCTTCCTGGCGATCAAGCACGGGGCTCCGCTGCTCCTGCGCCACGGCGGGGGTTCGATCGTCTGCACCGCCTCGGTGGCGGGACTTCGCGCCAACGCGGCGGGGGCGGCCTACAGCGCCAGCAAGGCCGGGGTGATCAGCCTCGTCCAGACCGCCGCCGACGCCTTCGCGGGGACGGGCTTGCGGATCAACGCCGTCTGCCCCGGCCTGATCGAGACCGGCATGACGGCGGGCCTGTTCGCCGCGGCCCGCGCCAAGGGCAAGGAGGACCGCATCGGCCAGCTCAATCCGCAGCGCCGGGCGGGCCTGCCTGAGGAGATCGCCGCCGCGGCCCTGTTCCTGGCGAGCGAGGAGGCCTCCTACGTCAACGGCCAGGCGCTCAGCGTCGATGGCGGGTTGTCGAGCACGCATCCCTTCGTGCCGCGGAAGGCATGACGGCACCCGCTCAGAACGGGCCGACAGGAAAGAACCGCAGGTACAATTCGGCATACTTCCCCTCGTCCCACAGGCGCTGGAGCGCGTCGTCGAGGGCGCGGGCCAGGGCCTCGTCCTCCTTGCGGGTGACGAAGCCGATGCCCTCGCCGAAATAGCGGTTCTCCAGGTAGTCGCCGCCCGAGAAGGCGCAGCACCCCGCCGCCTCGGTGCCGCCGATCCACAGGGCGAGCGCCAACCCGTCGCCGAACAGGTACTCGATCTCGCCCCGGCGCAGGGCCGCCTCGGCGGTGCCGAGATCCGGATAGGTCTTCGGCGTCGCGTGGAAGAAGGTGCGGAGATACGCTTCGTGCGCGGTGCCCGAGACCACGCCGACGGGATGCTCGGACACCACCTTCGTGTCGGGGGCCGGCAGGCTCTTGTCGCCCCGCACCGCGAACCGGGCCGGCCAGCGGAAATACGGCCGAGTCGCCCGGTGGTCGGCCCTGAGCGCCGCGGTGAGCGGGATCGCGGCGGCCACCACGTCGCCCTGGTTGGCCTGGAGCGCGTCGAGCAGCGTGTCGAAGCGGCGCACCTGCACGGTGCAGGTCAGGCCGAGCTTCTCGCAGGCCGCCCGGGCCAGTTCCACCGCAAAGCCGGTCGGGTTGCCGTCCGGCCCGGCGAAGTGCAGCGGCGGGTACTCGTCGTCGGTGAGGAAGCGGATCGGCCTCGTGGTCTGCGGCGGCTCGGGCCGCTCCAGCCGGGCGCGGGGGTTCCAGAAATTCGGGATCATCACCGCCTCGGCGGCGGCCGCCGGTACCGCGGCGAGCATCAGCACGGCGGCAATCAGGCCTTGCATCTGACGCTGCGGCACTCGCGCCACATTCGCAAGGAATTCGCGGGCGGAGGAGCGCGACGCTGTCGCGGAGACGGTACGGGCCATAGGCTCTCCTACCACGAACCTCCGCCGGTGGGAGCCGGCCTCGTCGAGGGCACTTGCGATGTTCGTCGAGGTCCGGTCTCCGCAGGGTGCAGCCCTCGTCCTGCCCGGCGAGCTCGCCTTCCTGCTCGGCCAGGGGGTCGACCTCGGGCTCGTCCGTGATGCCGCCCTCCTGGCGCGCCGGGAGGGCACGGAGCCGGCCGCAGCCCTGCTGCGCGCGGGACTGATGAGCGAGGCCGATTATTACGCCGCCCTCGCCCGGGCGCTCGGCCGGCCGTTCCGCGGCACCGGCCTCGTCCTGCATCCCGCGGCGCGGTTTCCCGACGACATCCGTCTCGGTGCCGCCGTCGGCGCTGCGGGAGAGGTCTTTCTGGCCCCGCCGCCCGGGGCGGTCGCGGCGCTCCTCTCGGCCGGTGCGCCGCCCGGCGCCGTCTTCACCACGCCGGCGGCGCTCGCCGGCGCCGTGCTCGCCACCGCCGGGCCCCGCGCCGCCGCACGGGCCGCCGAGGCGCTGGAGGTGCGCGCGCCCGACTGGGCCTATCGCCCGGGGCTGCATCCGGCGCAGGTTCTCGTGCTGCTGCTCGGGGTCGCGGCGGCCCTGCTGCTGGTCGAAGCGTCGCCTTGGCTGCAGCTCGCCCTTCTGGTCCTCCTCAACCTCGCGGTCCTGGCGGTGATCGTCTTCCGCCTCGCCGCCCCGCTGCTGCGGCCGGCAGCCCTGCCCGACTTGGGATCCGACTTGGCCCCCGACTTGGCCTCCGATTTAGGCCCCCTGCCGGATGCGGAACTGCCGGTCTACACCGTGCTGGTGGCGCTCTACCGCGAGACGAAGGTGGTGCCGCGCCTGGTGCGCGCGCTCGCCCGCCTCGACTACCCGGCCTCCAAGCTCGACGTGAAATTCGTGATCGAGGCCGACGACACGGCCACCGCGGCGGCTTTGGCCGCCCTGCCGCTGCCGGCCCGGTTCGAGGTGGTCACGGCGCCGCCCGGCCTGCCGCGCACCAAGCCGCGGGCCCTCAACGTCGCCCTGCCGCTCGCCCGCGGCGAGCACCTCGTGGTCTACGACGCCGAGGACGTGCCGGATCCGCGCCAGCTGAAGGCGGCCGCCGCCCTGTTCCGCGCCGGCCCGGACCGGCTCGCCTGCCTGCAGGGCCGGCTGGTGATCGACAACACCGAGGATTCCTGGCTTACCCGCTGCTTCACCCTCGAATATGCGGCTTTGTTCGACGTGCTGCTGCCGCTGCTGACGGCGGCGCACCTGCCGGTGCCGCTCGGCGGGACGACGACGCATTTCCGCACGCAGGTCTTGCGCGAGCTGCACGGCTGGGACGCCTGGAACGTCACCGAGGATGCCGATCTGGGCCTGCGCCTGTCGCTCGCCGGCTACCGGGTCGGCGACCTGCCGCTCGCGACCCTGGAGGAGGCGCCCGCGCGGGTCCGGCCCTGGCTGCGCCAGCGCACCCGCTGGATGAAGGGCTTCGTCCAGACCACCATCACCCATAGCCGGCACCCCATCCGGGCCTGGCGGCGCCTCGGGCCGCTGGGCCTGCTCTGCGCGGTGGCGATGGTGCCCGGCACGGTCGTCTCGGCCCTGGCCTACCCGTTCGGGATCGGGCTGGCGGCCTGGACCCTCGCCGCCGGCCCGCTGCCGGCAGGTCCCGACCTCCTCGCCAACCTGGTGACGGCGACGGGCCTGACCGTCTTCGCCGCCGGCCTCGCGGCGATGTGGCTGCCGGCGCTCGCCGGCGGGTTGCGGCGGGGCTGGTGGAGCCTCGCCCCCTGGGTGCTGATGCTGCCGGTCTATTACGGCCTCGTCAGCGTCGCCGCCTGGCTCGGCCTCATCGAATTGCTGCTCGCGCCCCATCGCTGGAACAAGACCGAGCACGGCCTCTCCGCCACCTCGCGCACGGGCGCGATGCGGCGGAGGAGCTGAACGGTCAGAGCTGGCGCGCCACCTCGGCGGCGGCGTCCTTGGCCGGGCGCATCAGGTTGAGTGAGCCCACGAAGTGGCCGCGTCCATCCATGATGTAGACGAGCGCGGTGTGCTCCATCGTGTAGTCGCCCTCCTTCAGCGGCACCTTGCGGCTATAGGCCCGGTAGGCCTTCACGGTGGCGGCGACCGCCTCGGGCGAGCCGGTGAGCCCGACGATGCGGGGATCGAAGCTCGACAGGTAGTCCTTCAGCGCCTTCGGGTCGTCGCGCTCGGGGTCGACGGTGACGAACAGCGCCTTCACGTCGTTCCCCTTCGGCCCGAGCGCCGCCAGCACGTCGGAGATCTGCTGCAGGGTGGTCGGGCAGATGTCCGGGCAATGCGTGAAGCCGAAGAACACCAGGTGCGGCTTGCCGGAAAAGTCCCGGTCGGTGACCGTGCGGCCGTCCTGGTCCACCAGGGTGAACGGCCCGCCGACCGCGCTGACGCCGGTGGCGACGGGCCGGCCGAGCATCAGGCTGGCGGCAAAGCCCAGCACCGCGAGGCCGAGAACGAAGACGAGGAGCGGGATCGCGGCGCGGCGCATCCGGGGCGTGAGGGGCATCGGCGGGGTCTTCCTGGCTTCCCGTAACGGTCGGAGGCCGGTGGAGCACCGCCCGCCTCTGCCCGCAAGGGGGCACGCGGTCGCCCTACTGGAGATGCAGAGCGGATTGCCCGCGCAGCAGGCGCAGCACTGCCCTGCGCGTGAGCAGGCGTGAGGTAACCGAGCCCCATGTTGCGTTGCGTCGCGGGCTCTCCTATCGGTCGCGGCGACCGGTCCCGCACCTCCCTGCGGTCTCCGCCTCCCGTTTCCAAGAAGAACCGCCAATGGCCGACAAGCTCTCACTGCCCAAGGACAAGATTCGCGTCCTGCTGCTCGAAGGCATCAACGACAGCGCGGTGGCGCTGCTCGAGGCATCCGGCTACGTCACCGTCACGCGGCTGGCCAAGGCCCTCGATCCGGCCGACCTGCACCAGGCGCTGAAGGGCGTCCACATCGTCGGCATCCGCTCGCGCACCCAGCTCGACGAGGCCGCTTTCGAAGCCGCCGACCGGCTGATGGCCGTCGGTTGCTTCTCGGTCGGCACCAACCAGGTCGATCTCGACGCGGCGCGCCGGCGCGGCATCCCGGTCTTCAACGCGCCGTTCTCCAACACCCGCTCGGTGGCCGAGCTGGTCATCGGCGAGATCGTGATGCTGCTGCGGCGCATCGTGCCGCGCTCGGTCTCGGCCCATGTCGGCGGCTGGGACAAGTCGGCCAACGGCTCGTTCGAGGTCCGCGGCAAGACGCTCGGCATCGTCGGCTACGGCAATATCGGCTCGCAGCTCTCGAACCTCGCCGAGGCGATGGGCATGCGGGTGATCTTCCACGATCTCACCGACCGCCTGCGCCACGGCAACACCGAGCCGGTCGAGAGCCTGAACGCGCTCTTGAGCCAGAGCGACGTGGTCTCGCTGCACGTGCCCGAGAACGCCTCGACCCACAACATGATCGGCGAGGCCGAGATCCGGGCGATGAAGCCCGGCGCGTACCTCATCAACAATTCCCGCGGCACGGTGGTCGATCTCGAAGCCCTGGCCTCCGCCCTGAAGGACGGCCACCTGCGGGGTGCGGCCGTCGACGTGTTCCCGGTCGAGCCGAAATCGAACCAGGATCGCTTCGTCTCGCCGCTCCAGGGGCTCGAGAACGTCATCCTGACCCCGCATATCGGCGGCTCGACCGAGGAGGCGCAGGAGCGCATCGGCGCCGAGGTGGCGCGCAAGCTCGTCGATTACTCGGATATCGGCTCGACGGTCGGCGCGGTGAACTTTCCGCAGGTGCAGCTGCCGGCCCGGCCGACCGGCCTGCGCTTCATCCACGTGCAGCGCAACCTGCCGGGCATGCTCGGACGCCTCAACGAGACCTTCGCCCGCAAGCAGATCAACATCGCGGCGCAGTTCTACCAGACCGACGGCGAGGTCGGTTACGTCGTGGTCGAGACCGACACGACCGACGTCGACCCGGACGCCCTGCTCGAGGAGCTGCGCTCCATCGACGGCACGATCCGGGCGCGGCTGCTGTACGAGCGCCGCTGACACCTGTGCCGGGGATCGGCGACGGGCCCCGGCAGCCGACGGAAGAGCCGAGAGGGCCACGAACGCAAACGGGCCCCTCTCGGGGCCCGTCGCACATCCGGTGATGTTCGGTCGTCTCAGTACCCGTAGCGCGCCCGCGAGAGCGGCGAGGTCGGGTCGAGATAGTCGACCGCCGACAGGTCGACCGTGACGGCGCTGCGGCGGGCGCCGATGAACGGGCCGTTGGTGATCGGGTCGGGCAGGATGCCGGCACCGCCGAAACGCTCGCGGTTGGCGATGTAGGGCGGCGAGTTCAGGTAGGACGCGGTGATGAAGTGCGGGTTGGTGGCCGGGTTGCCGGTCGCGCCCGAATTGGCCTCCACCACGTTGCCGGCATCGAGCCAGCTGCGCGGACGCACGCGGATCGCGAGGCCCTGGCCATCCTTGTAGCTGCGGATGACGTAGCTGTCCTGCGCCTGAGAGGCAGCGGTACCGGCGCCCAGGGTGGCGAGGGAGAGAAGCCCGGTCAGGGCGAGAGTCTGGAAGCGCATGCCGCACCTTTGCTGATCGTCGCCAGGGTAGCGCCGCACTCGTTAAGAAACGACGCTTGTGTGGAAAGAGACGTGCGAATGCGGCCGAGGTTCCCGATCACGGCGGGTCGGGTCGCGAATGCCGCACTCTCGCCGCATTCTTTCGAACCGCTTTGCGCAGGGTCGGCATCGCCGCGGTGGTGGCCGGCTCCTCCGGCGGGCAGGATGCCGAGCGGGGCTCGGCCAGCATCGCGGCCACCGCCGCGGACGGCCGGGCTCCCGGCTGGGCGCCGAGGCGCTCGACCGTGCAGGCCACGGCCTGCGGCTCGGGCAATTGCCCGAGCGGGGCGCAGAGCCAGCCTTCGAGCCGCAGGGCCGCACCGATCCGGAACGCCGTGCAGGCGCGCCGCCCCTCGGCATCGGCCAGGGTCGCGTCGACGGTGTCGAGGGTGCCGAACCGCGTCGCGAGCTGGCCGCGCTCCCCGGTACGCGCCACCGAGAGGCCGCCGGCCTCCGCGGCCCGGCGGGCCAGGGCGACGAACAGGCTTCCCTCCCCGTCCGGCTCGGACGTCTCGGTGGCGACGAGGCGCAGGAACGGCGCCTCGTGCACCCCGAAGGTGCCGGCGGTCAGGATGTCCTCGCGCAGGCCGGCCTGCACCCGGGCGCTGCCGGTCGCCTCGCCCAAGCGATAGCGGTCGGCGGCGACCTCGTTCCAGACCGGCGGCGCCAAAGCCGGGGCGGCGTAGCGCGGCACGAAGGCGGCCTCCCGGGCGACCGGCGGGTCGGCTTGAGGATCGGCCTGGCGCCGTTCGCTGGCGAGCACGCTGAGCAGCGCGATCACCGAAGCGGCCCCGATCGTCCGCCCGGCGACGCGCCGGTGCCAGGAGCGCCGCGGGACCGCGCGGGGCAACGGCCGCGGCATCAGCGGCTCGACCGGGCCGATGTCCCGTGAGAGGGCGTGCGCCGCCCGCGCCAGGGCGGCGTCGTCGAAGTCCGGCCTCTGCCGCACGGGATCGCTCCTTACGGTTGCGCGTGATCGCGAAACCAGGATCCCCTCGCATTTTAGCGATTTCGTTGACCCGCCCCGACTTGTCCCCGGCGGAGCGACCGCAGAGTCACCAAAACCCTAACAGGTGACGGCAGGCGGAATCTGTCGCCGTCACACACTCGCGGCGCTTGACAGGCGGGTGCGTTCGGGCTGTTGCTTCCCGCGCTCGCGCACCCCATCTCGGGTGTCGCCTTTTCCGAGGACTGACCGCGCCATGCGGCCTGTGTCGACCACGACGAAACGCAAAGCCACGACGGCGATTACCGCCGCCGGCTGAAGCCTCGCGTCGTCCTCGGATCCCTCCCCGTCCGTGGCGGACGGAGGCCGGGCTCTCGAGAGCCCGCCTGAGATCGTCCGGGGAGGGTCAAGTCCGAACTGGAGCGATTGAGATGGGTTACAAGGTTGCCGTCGTCGGAGCCACCGGCAATGTGGGCCGCGAGATGCTCGACATCCTGGCCGAGCGCGCCTTCCCAGCCGATACCGTGGTGGCGCTCGCCTCCCGCCGCAGCCTGGGCCAGGAGGTCTCCTTCGGCGACAAGACCCTGAAGGTCCAGGCCCTCGACCAGTACGACTTCTCCGACACCGACATCTGCCTGATGTCGGCCGGCGGCGAGACCTCGAAGGAATGGTCGCCCCGCATCGGCAGCCAAGGCTGCGTCGTCATCGATAACTCGTCGGCCTTCCGCTACGATTCCGACGTGCCGCTGATCGTGCCGGAGGTGAATGCCGACGCCGTGGTGGGCTTCACCAAGAAGAACATCATCGCCAACCCGAACTGCTCGACCGCGCAGCTCGTCGTGGCCCTCAAGCCCCTGCACGAGGCCGCCACCATCAAGCGCGTCGTCGTGGCGACCTACCAGTCGGTCTCCGGCGCCGGCAAGGAAGGGATGGACGAGCTGTTCAACCAGACCCGCGCGGTGTTCACCGCCGGCGAGGTCAAGATGCAGAAGTTCACCAAGCGCATCGCCTTCAACGTCATCCCGCACATCGACGTCTTCATGGAGGACGGCTCCACCAAGGAAGAGTGGAAGATGGTGGCCGAGACGAAGAAGATGCTCGACCCCAAGATCAAGCTGACGGCGACCTGCGTGCGCGTGCCGGTGTTCATCGGCCACTCCGAGGCGGTGAACGTCGAGTTCGAGCGCCCGCTCTCGGCCGAGGAAGCCACCCAGATCCTGCGCTCGGCGCCCGGCATCCTGGTCGACGACAAGCGCGAGAACGGCGGCTACATCACCCCCCACGAGGCGGCGGGCGAGGACGCGACCTACATCTCGCGCATCCGCGAGGACATCACGGTCGAGAACGGCCTGTCGTTCTGGTGCGTGTCGGACAACCTGCGCAAGGGCGCGGCGCTGAACACGGTCCAGATCGCCGAGGTGCTGATCAACCGCAAGCTGATCCAGCCGAAGCAGAAGGCCGCTTGAAGCGCGCCTCTGCCGTGAAGCGGGAGCGCATCCCGTAAGGTCACGACCTCTATCCGGCCCGTCTCCCGCAAGGAGGCGGGCCGTCTTTCGTCGAAAGGGAGAACGCCCCATGGCCCCCACCATCCTGTCCGTCCGCGACGACACCCTGGCGCTGCTGGAGCGCCTCGGCGTCCCGGCCGCGGCCTTCGCAGAGAAGGGCCTCCCGGCGCGCTCGCCGGTCGATGGCGGCGTGGTGGCGACGGTCCGCGAGACCACCTCCGACGAGGCCGAGGCGGTGATGGCGAATGCGGCCCAGGCCTTCCTTGCCTGGCGCCGTGTACCCGGCCCGCGCCGCGGCGAGCTGGTGCGGCTGCTGGCCGAGGAGCTGCGCGCCCACAAGGACGATCTCGGCCGGCTCGTGACCCTGGAGGCCGGCAAGATCCTCTCGGAGGGCCTCGGCGAGGTCCAGGAGATGATCGACATCTGCGACTTCGCGGTCGGCCTGTCGCGGCAATTGCACGGGCTCACCATCGCCACCGAGCGGCCGGACCACCGCATGATGGAGGTCTGGCACCCGCTCGGCGTCTGCGGCGTCATCTCCGCGTTCAACTTCCCCGTGGCGGTGTGGTCGTGGAACGCGGCTTTGGCCCTCGTCTGCGGCGATCCGGTGATCTGGAAGCCGTCGGAGAAGACTCCGCTCACCGCCCTCGCCGTCCATGCGCTCGCCATGACGGCGGTCAAGCGCTTCGGTGCGGACGCGCCCGACGGCCTGCTCGGGCTCCTGATCGGCGGCCGGGACCTCGGCGAGCGGCTGGTCGATGACCAGCGGGTGGCTCTCGTGTCGGCCACCGGCTCGACCGCGATGGGAAGGCAGGTGGCGCCGAAGCTCGCCGCCCGCTTCGCCCGGGCGATCCTGGAGCTCGGCGGCAACAACGCCGCTATCGTGGCGCCTTCCGCCGATCTCGACCTGGCTTTGCGCGCCATCGCCTTCGCGGCGATGGGCACCGCCGGCCAGCGCTGCACCACCTTGCGGCGGCTCTTCGTGCACGACAGCGTCTACGATGCGCTCGTGCCGCGCCTGAAGGCCGCCTACGGCTCGGTGCGGATCGGCGATCCGCGCGATCCCGCCACCCTGATCGGCCCGCTGATCGACGTGGCCGCGGCCGACGCCATGGCCCGCGCCCTCGACGAGGCACGCGCCATCGGCGGCACGGTCCATGGCGGCGAGCGCCTGCGCGACATCCGCGGCGAGGCGGCGGCCTATGTCCGACCGGCCCTCGTCGAGATGCCCGAGCAAGCCGGCCCGATGCGCCGCGAGACCTTCGCACCGATCCTCTACGTGACCCGCTACCGCGATCTGGAGGAGGCGATCCTCGCCCAGAACGCGGTCGCGGCCGGCCTGTCCTCGTCGATCTTCACCAAGGACCTGTCGGAGGCCGAGACCTTCCTGTCGGCCTCGGGCTCCGATTGCGGCATCGCCAACGTCAATATCGGCCCGTCGGGCGCCGAGATCGGCGGCGCCTTCGGCGGCGAGAAGGAGACCGGCGGCGGCCGCGAGGCGGGCTCGGATTCGTGGAAGGCCTATATGCGGCGCGCCACCAATACCATCAATTACGGCAAGACCCTGCCGCTGGCGCAGGGCGTGACGTTCGAGGTGTAGGGCGCACCAAGCGCCGCCCGCTCACCACGACGAGAGGGCGGCGCGTTTCCAGGTATTGGCGGCGACGCAGGTATAGACGAAATCGGCGTCGTGGGCCCAGTCGCCGGCCTGGCACGGGGCCTTGGACGAAGCCGGCGTCGCGAGGGGCGAATTGAGGAGGCCGTTCGCGGTCACCCGTGCTGGGGTTGCGGTGAGGGCGGCCGCCCCACCCTGTACGTAGCGGAGCGCCCCATCGGCATAGGACAGGCAGCCGTCGAGGCTGTTGAGGCAGAGGTTCTGCCCTGCACCGGCGATGAGCGCGTAAGGCATGGTGCCCTGGCTGGTATTGACCCCGCTGAAATGCGACCCGGCGATGTTGACGCTCGTGATCGCGCTCGTCCCGTCATAGAACGTATTGTCGCGGATCAGGTGGGCGCCCTGATAGAGGTGCCCGTTGATCATGTTGTAGGTCTCGCGCGTCAGGGTCACCTTGGATCCGGTCGCTGTCGCGGGCTGGTTGAGCGTCGCGGTACCGGAGGACTGATTGACCGCCGCCGGGTCGCCGCCGATCGCCGCGACCGTCGCGAGGCCGGCGAGGCCGGGACCGCTGAGGCGGTCGCCGACATGGAGCTTGCCCGAGAACGTGATGCTCGGGCTGCCCGCCCGGGTGGTCGCGGTGACCGTGGAGGGCGCAGGTGCCTCGCCCGACCACAATTCGGCGGCGGTGATCGGAAAGCCCAGGAAGGTGCGGAACACCGAGGCCGCATTGCCGAGCTTGCCGCCGGGCAGGTACGGCCCGTTGAAGTTCGTCATGTCGATCTCGGTGTTGTAGTGGGACTGCACCCCCGTATTGGCCATGATGGTGAGCGCCGGATTGAACGCCCAGGTGTTGCCGCCGCCCGGCCGCACGATGGTGGGCACGTAGAGCGCCACCTTCTGGCCGTGGTTGGTCTGCGGTCCGGCGCCCGTCATGCTCTCGAAATTGACGACGAGCCCGGATTCCTGACGCATGTTGCCCTGCGTCGTCCGCGCCTGGATGAGCTGCTGGGCGAGCTGGATGTAGGTCCGATCCCCCGGGGGAGGCAACGGATCGGCCATGTTCTCCGGACCGATGCCGACGCTGGCCGCGAAGGGGATTTCGATCCTCGGGGACGCCTTCGTCGTGTAGCAGCTCTGCTGCGGCGACGAGGTGCCGTCGACGTAGCCGGTCCAGGCGCCGGTGTCGCAGGCGCCCGCGGCCGTCGCGCCGGCCCTGGCGGCGGCTCCCGCATCGCGGCCGGGAGCCGGCCCGATATCGAGCTGGGCCAGATCCACGCCGCCCCGGTGCGGGGCCCGGGACACGCCCTGGGCGAGCGCGGAGGCGAGCGGCGAGACGAGGGTGGCGGACAGGACGAGGATGGACGTCAGGCGGGTCATCGGGCTCCCGGGATGCTCGCGGCAACGGCGCCGAGCCGTCGTGCCTGCCGTCATATGGTGCCACGCGAGACCCGGGCGAAGGCCGATGAGCAGGCCCCGACCGAGCGCGCGCCGCCGGACCGGGCGATCCGGCGGCGCACCCCCTCTCACGCCGCCGGCATCGCCCGCTCGATCACCCGGGCGAACAGCGACACGCCGTAGGGCGCGGCCTGGTCGTTGAAGTCGTAGGCCGGGTGGTGCAGGCCCGCACCCGGACCGGTGCCGAGGAAGATGTAGGCGCCGGGCCGGGCGTTCAGCATGTAGGAGAAATCCTCCGCGCCCATCATCGGCTGCACCGCGCGCTCCACCGCGCCCTCGCCCGAGACTTCCGCCGCGACGTCGGCCATGAAGCTCGACCGGCCCGGATCGTTGGCGGTCACCGGGTAGCCGCGGCCGTAATCGGCGGTCGCCGTCGCCCCGAAGGCGGCGGCGACGTTCGAGGCCACCTGCGCGATGCGCGCCTCGCACAGGTCGCGGACGCTCTCGGAGAGGGTGCGCACCGTGCCGTTGAGGATCGCGAATTCCGGGATCACGTTGAAGGCGTCACCGGCCTTCACCTGGGTGATCGAGATCACCGCCGACTCGATCGGGTCGATCGTCCGCGAGGTGATCGATTGCAGGGCGGTGACGATGTGGGAGGCGACCAGCACCGGATCGATGCAGTTGTGCGGCGCCGCCGCGTGGCCGCCCTTGCCGTTGACCGTGATGGTGATCCGGTCGGCCGCCGCCATGATCGCGCCGGGGCGGATCGCGAAGCTGCCCAGCGGCAGGCCCGGCATGTTGTGCAGGCCGTAGACCTCCTGGATGCCGAAGCGCTCCATCAGGCCGTCCTTCAGCATCACGTCGGCACCGCCGCCGCCCTCCTCGGCCGGCTGGAAGATGACGATCGCCGTGCCGTCGAAGTTGCGGGTCTCGGCCAGGTACTTGGCGGCACCGAGCAGCATCGCCGTGTGCCCGTCATGGCCGCAGGCGTGCATCTTGCCCGGCACCGTCGAGCGGTGGGGAACGCCGCTCGTCTCCTCGATCGGCAGGGCATCCATGTCGGCGCGCAAGGCCACGACCTTGCCCGAGCCGGTGTCGCGGCCGCGGATCACCCCGACGACGCCGGTTTTCCCCAGTCCGGTCACCACCTCGTCGCAGCCGAAGGCCCGCAGCCGCTCGGCCACCAGGCCGGAGGTGCGGTCGAGGGCGAACAGCAATTCGGGATGCTGGTGGAAGTCGCGGCGCCAGGCCGTGATCTCGTCGGAGAGGGCGGCGACGCGGTTGATGACGGGCATGTGACAATACGCTCATGGTGGGGCGGGAACGGACGCGCAGGATGCAACAGGCAGACCGGTCCGCGGTCAACTCCCTCGCGCGACTCGCGAATGTCGCGGATCCGGCGCCGGGCGCATGGCGCCGGCCCGGTTGGCCCGGGACTTGTTAGAGCCGCACGATCGTTCCACAGCGCCTCGGCCCCTGGCCGGAAAGGCCGGGACGGTGCATCATTTTTCATCATTCCGCCGTCGCCTGCGGCGTCGGAAGATGCTCTAACGCGCTTGAACGCCCCTTTCGCCCCCGCGGAGTGTCCTCGTCGATGTCGCCTGTGAAGTTCCGTCCGCTGCTGGCCAGCCTCGCCGCCACCGCCCTTGTGGCGATCGCCGGCGCCGCGCCGGCCGCGGCCGCCAACACCTTCCGGTTCGCCTTCCAGGGCGACCTCAAGTCCCTCGACCCGTACACCCTCAAGGAAACGTTCACGATCGCGGCGCACGGCGCGGTCTACGAATCGCTCGTCACCCGCGACAAGGACCTGAAGCTGGTCCCGGGCCTCGCCGAATCCTGGGAGACTCCGGAGCCGACCCGCTACCGCTTCCACCTGCGCAAGAACGTCAAGTTCCACGACGGCTCGCCCTTCACCGCCGACGACGTGATCTTCTCCGCCGAGCGCGTGCGGGCGCCGGGCTCGAACTTCCAGACCAACGTGCCGGCGGACGCCACCTTCGTGAAGGTGGACGACCACACCGTCGACATGGTGCTGAAGAACCCCAACCCGATCGCCCTCTACCAGTTCGGCAACTGGTACATCATGTCGAAGACCTGGGCCGAGAAGCACGACGCGCTGAAGCCCACCCCGGTCGCCGCCACGGCCCCGAGCTACGCCGCGCTCCACGAGAACGGCACCGGCCCGTTCGTCATCACCGAGCACCAGCCCGGCGTGCGCACGGTGTTCAAGAAGTTCGACGGCTACTGGGGCAAGGTCGAGTCGAACCTCGACGAGGCGGTCTTCACCACCATCAGCAACGACGCCACCCGCGTCGCCGCGCTGATCTCGGGCGAGGTCGACTGGATCGACCCGGTCCCGCTCCAGGACCAGAGCCGCGTCAGTTCGAGCCCCACCGCCGTGGTGGTGAACGCGCCGGAGTTGCGGACGATCTATCTCGGCATGGACCAGACCAGCGACGAGCTGCGCGGCTCCAACGTCAAGGGCAAGAACCCGTTCAAGGACGTGCGGGTGCGCGAGGCGTTCTTCCGGGCGATCGACGAGGATGCGATCGTCAAGCGCGTCATGCGCGGCCAGGCGACCCCGGCCGCCCTTCTGATCGCCCCGCCGCTCTTCCCGCTCGCCGGCGAGTTCAAGCGCCCGGCCTACGACCCGAACAAAGCGAAGGCGCTGCTGGCGGAAGCCGGCTACCCGAACGGCTTCGAGGTGCCCCTCGACTGCCCGAACGACCGCTACGTCAACGACGAGGCGATCTGCCAGGCCGTGACCTCGATGCTCGCCCGCGTCGGCGTCAAGGTGAACCTGATCGCCCAGCCCAAGGCGAAGTACTTCGCCAAGATCCTGAAGCCCGCCTTCGACACCTCTTTCTACATGCTGGGGTGGACGCCCTCGTCGATGGACTCGCACAACATCCTGTACGAGATCGCCGGATGCCGGAACGACAAGGCCTCGCCGCGCGGCACCACCAACCTCGGGAATTACTGCAACCCGAAGGTCGATGCCCTGGCCGACAAGATCGAGCGCGAGACCGACCAGGAGGCCCGCAACCTGATGATCAAGCAGGCCTACGAGATCGTCATGGGGGATTGGGGCTACATCCCGCTCCACCAGCAGGCTTTGGCCTGGGGCGTGTCGAAGAAGGTCAAGCTGGTGCCGCGGGCCGACAACCAGATGATGCTGTACTGGGTGTCGAAGGAGCCGTAAGCGGCGCCTGAATCACAGGGCGACCGGGCCGCGCATCCCCTCTCCCCGTGGGCGGGGAGAGGGTCGAGCCCCCCTTGTCGGGGGCGAGACGAGGCGGCAGCCGAGGGTGAGGGGGAGGTGCCGAATGAGGCTCCTCCGGGACCCCCCCTCACCCTCGCCCTTCGGGCTCCCTTCGCACCCGACGAGGGGTGCGAAGGCCTCTCCCCGCCCGCGGGGAGAGGAGATCCCTGTGCCTTTTTTGTTGACGGAAGAATGCGTTAGCCGTCCCGCATCCTTCGCGTTCGAACTCCGAGGCCTCTCGGACCACACCAGAACACAAGAACCCCCCTCATGCTCGCCTTCATTCTCCGCCGCCTGCTGCAATCCGTCGGGGTGCTGCTGGCGGTCGGGCTGATCGCCTTCGCGATGTTCCGCTTCGCCGGCGATCCGGTGAACCAGCTGGTCGCGCCGGATACGCCCTATGCCGAGCGGCTGCAGATCCGCCAGAGCCTCGGCCTCGACGATCCGGTGCTGGTGCAGTTCGCCCGCTATGCCGGCAACGCCGTGCGCGGCCAGTTCGGCAACTCTTACCAGTTCCGCCAGCCGGTCTCGACCTTGCTCGCCGAGCGCATGCCCGCGACCCTCGAACTGGCCTTCTGCGCCACACTGTTCGCGCTCACCGCCGGCATCCTGATGGGGGTCTATTCGGCGCTCCGCCGCGACAGCGTCGGCGCCAAGCTCGTCCAGGCGATCTCGCTGATCGGCGTCTCGCTGCCGACCTTCCTGATCGGCATCCTGCTTATCTTCCTGTTCTCGGTCACCCTCGGCTGGCTGCCGTCCTACGGCCGCGGCGACACGGTGCGGATCGGCTGGTGGACCACCGGCTTCCTCACCGTATCCGGCCTCAAGGCCCTGATCCTGCCCTCGATCACCCTCGGGCTTTTCCAGATGACGCTGATCATGCGCCTCGTCCGGGCCGAGATGCTGGAGGTCCTGCGCACCGACTACATCCGCTTCGCCCGCGCCCGGGGCCTCACCACGCGCTCGATCCATTTCGGCCACGCGCTGAAGAACACGCTGGTTCCGGTCATCACGGTCGCGGGCCTTCAGCTCGGCTCGATCATCGCCTTCTCGATCATCACCGAGACGGTGTTCCAGTGGCCCGGCATGGGCCTCCTGTTCGTGCAGGCGGTGCAGAACGTCGACGTGCCGATCATGGCCGCCTACCTGCTGCTGGTCGCCCTCATCTTCGTGACGATCAACCTCGTGGTCGATCTCCTCTACACCATCGTCGATCCGCGCCTGCGCCTCTCGGTGCGGCGGGCGACGTGAGGATTGTTTGAAGCCCATGGCCTCCCCCGCCCTTCCCGCCGCAGCGCCGCCGTCGCGCCTCGCGCGCTTCCTCGATTCGGATCTCTTCGCCAGCTTCAAGCGCTCGAAGCTCGCGATGGCGGCGTTCTTCGCCACGGTCCTGTTCGTCGCGCTCGCGCTGCTCGCCCCCGTCATCTCGCCGCAGAACCCCTACGACCCGGCCCAGCTCGAGCTGATGAACGCGAGCCTGCCGCCGCTTTGGTACGCCGACGGCCAGGCGCCGTTCCTGATCGGCACCGACGACCAGGGCCGCGACGTGCTCTCGGCGGTGTTCTACGGCATGCGCCTGTCGCTCCTCGTCGGCGTGCTCGGCGTGCTGCTGTCGGGCTTCATCGGCATCGGCCTGGGGCTCATCGCCGGCTATGCCGGCGGCTTCGTCGACACCATCATCATGCGCGTCGCCGACGTGCAGCTGACCTTCCCGGCGATCCTGATCGCGCTCATCGTCGACGGCGTCGCCAAGGCGGTGGCCGGCGGCCACATGGAGGCGGATGCGCAGATCGCGCTCATCGTCGTGGCGATCGGCCTGTCGTTCTGGGTGCAGTATGCCCGCACCGTGCGCGGCTCGGTGATGGTCGAGAAGAACAAGGATTACGTCCAGGCCGGCCGGCTCATCGGCCTGTCGGCGCCGGTGATCCTCACCCGCCACATCCTGCCGAACGTCACCGGCCCGGTCTTCGTCATCGCCACCATCAACCTGGCGCTCGCCATCATCACCGAGGCGACGCTCTCCTTCCTCGGCACCGGCCTGCCGGAGACGATGCCGTCGCTGGGCACCCTGATCCGCACCGGCAACCGCTTCCTGTTCTCGGGCGAGTGGTGGATCGTCGCCTTTCCGGGCCTGGCGCTGGCCGGCCTCGTGCTGGCGATCAACCTGCTGGGCGACTGGCTGCGCGACGCCCTGAACCCCAAGCTGCAATGACCGACATGACCCAACCCGTCCTCTCGGTGCGCGACCTGCGGGTCGAGTTCGCCACCCGCCGCGGCGTGCTGACCGCGCTCGACGGCGTCTCCTTCGAGATCAACCGCGGCGAGGTGCTCGGCGTCGTCGGCGAATCCGGCGCCGGCAAGTCGGTGACCGGCTCGGCGGTGATCGGCCTGATCGACCCGCCCGGCCGCATCGCCGGCGGCGAGATCCGCCTCAACGGCGAGCGCATCGACAACCTCTCACCCGAGGCGATGCGCAAGGTCCGCGGCCGGCGCATCGGCATGATCTTCCAGGACCCGCTGACCAGCCTCAACCCGCTCTACCGGGTCGGCCGGCAGATCGAGGAGACGATCCGCACCCACACCGATCTCTCGGCCAAGGCCGCCCGCCAGCGGGCGATCGACCTGCTCGCCGAGGTCGGCATCCCGGCGCCGGAGCGGCGGATCGACGGCTTCCCGCACGAATTCTCCGGCGGCATGCGCCAGCGCGTCGTCATCGCGCTCGCGCTCGCCGCCGAGCCGGAGCTGATCATTGCGGATGAGCCGACGACGGCGCTCGACGTCTCGGTCCAGGCCCAGATCATCACGCTGCTGAAGCGCCTCGGGCGCGACCACGGCACCGCCGTGATGCTGATCACCCACGACATGGGGGTGATCGCCGAGGCCGCCGACCGGGTGGCGGTGATGTATGCCGGCCGCGTCGCCGAGATCGGCCCGGTGGCGGCGGTGGTGGGCGATCCGCTCCACCCCTACGCCAAGGGCCTGATGGGGGCGATTCCCTCCCTGTCGCACGAGGCCGATCGGCTGGCCCAGATTCCCGGCGCGATGCCGCGGCTCTCGGCGATCCCGCCCGGCTGCGCCTTCAACCCGCGCTGCCCGAAGGTGTTTGCCCGCTGCACGGTCGACCGGCCCGAGCCCCTGACGGTCGGCTCGCACCGGGTCGCCTGCCACCTCTACGACGCGACCGGACAGGCCGCCGCATGAAGCCCCACATCGCCTTGAAGCCCGTGATCACGCCCCAGCCCGACTACGTGCAGGTCCGCGACCTGCGCCGCCTGTTCGATGTCTCGCGCCCCTGGCTCAACCGGGTGATCGAGCGCCAGCCGCGCCAGTACCTGCGCGCCGTCGACCACGTCTCGTTCTCGGTCGCCAAGGGCGAGACCCTGGCGATCGTCGGCGAATCCGGCTCCGGCAAGTCGACGGTCGCCCGCATGGTGGTCGGCCTGATGCCGCCCTCCGACGGCGAGGTGTCGATCGCCGGCATCTCGATGACCGACCCGCGCCAGGCCGCCGAGCGGCGGCAGCTGCGCCGCCGCATCCAGATGATCTTCCAGGACCCCTACGCCTCGATGAACCCGCGCTGGCGGGTCGACCGGATCGTCTCCGAGCCGATCCGCGCCTTCGGGCTCCTCAGCGGCGAGCGCGAAATCCAGGCGCGGGTCGGCGAGCTCCTGACCCTGGTCGGCCTGCACCCCGACGACGGCAAGCGCTACCCCCACGCCTTCTCGGGCGGCCAGCGCCAGCGCATCGCCATCGCCCGGGCGCTCGCCTCCGAGGCCGAGTTCCTGGTCGCCGACGAGCCGACCTCGGCCCTCGACGTCTCGGTCCAGGCCCAGATCCTGAACCTGATGCGCGACCTCCAGGACCGGCTCGGCCTGACCTACCTGTTCATCAGCCACAACCTCGCCGTGGTGCGCCACATGGCGAACCGCATCGGCGTGATGTATCTCGGCCGCATCGTCGAGATCGGCGGCGGCCGCGAGCTCTTCACTGCCCCAAAACACCCCTACACCCGCATGCTCCTCGATGCGGTCCCCGACCTTGCGCATGTCGGCCGGCAGCGCGTGCCGGTGCAGGGCGAGATCCCGAACCCGATCAACCCGCCGTCAGGGTGTACCTTTCACCCGAGGTGCCCATTCGCGAATGAGCGGTGCAAGGCGGAGGTGCCGGTGTTCCGGGATGGGGTGGCGTGTCATGCGGTGGAGGAAGGGCGGTTGATGCCTGGGGGTGTGGCTGCGGTGGCGTAGTGAGATGTGCCGCGGCTGCGATTAGCCGCGGCAATATATTTATTTTATATTAGATTTGTGACATTTTCAGCCCAAATCACTACTACAGCACTACCGTTCCGCTCGACTTTCATTTTTGTAAGATCTGACAGCGCTTTCATCATACCGTCCAATGCCGCGTCCCCAAAACGCTGAGGTTGAAAAGAGGTTTCCGGTTGCCTTGCCTTCGCTGCCTTCATTATTTCTGAGCATATTTCATTAATATTAGTCTTTGCAAAATCATAGCCGCCGTCGAACCCATAAACCGATACGCCTCTGAAGATATATTCTTTTGTATCAGAAAAACTCATCCACATGCCTGAACTAGATATGGCTCTTCTATATACTTCGTGAACTTCGTTTTTAAATTTATCCATTTGCATTTCTCCTCCGTCTTTGACGTTTATAATCTCGATGCCAAACATTCTCGTCTCTTATCTCGCTCGGCAATTCTATTTAGCGCTGTGAATGCGCTTACATATCCGGCGCGACAGCACGTGCCGCTTCACGATCCCGTTGATATTCGCTCCACTTCTGATTCAGATCTTTTTCGCTAAATCTATACGCGAACGGAATACTCTCTGGCGCACTCTCTACTGCAGAATTGTAATCTACCATAGCCAGCAGAACATCGGCCTGCGGATATCCGCTTCTGTCTGCGGCAATTAGTCGAGCTCTTATCTCCTCGATAGACCTAGCGGCGCCTTTGTGCGCAATGTATGCACCAAGAACATCTGATGACATAACAAATACCAATACAGATAGCCCGATTCTAACGACTAGAAGAAGATTATCTCTATCTGCAAATGGAAGCGCAGATAACGCCGCGGATGCAGCAATTAAGGCAAAAATTCCGATGATAACAAGCATTGCATTTGCGCTGGCGCGTTGCAGGTCGGCACTATAAAATGCAGACTCTTCTAGCATCTCACCTAAACGCCTTGGGCCGACAGGCTCTTTCGTTGCATAATAATCAGATTTTTCGTATTTTTTTGCTGTTGCTTCAGACACTGTGAGCCGACTTTTTAAACTTAAAATCTCACTAGGGGAGTATTTATTAACAACACCACCGGATAACAAAGCCGCCCTTCTTGCAGCATGAGCTGCGTTACGTGCAGCCATGTATGATGTGTTTAATGCCCACCATACTATGAGCAAGGCAACGCCTACTATGGCAAGCACATAAGTCCAGAAGGCGTCAACGACGACAACTGAAATTGCAGCAGGCAACGCAATGGCCAATTGCACAAAAAACAACCAAACTCTACGATTAGCCGCTTTTGCAAATTCAGCTCTCAAGTAGCCGACAAGGCTTCCCGGCGTAAGCGACATAACTACATCTCCTAATAATAAGAAGGAAATTTGTTGTCAAAAACTAAATTCCACCAATAAAATGCATCAGATATATTCCCTTTATTTTCGCACTCCAATGCTTTCTCTGCACGCTTGAGAGCTGTTTCAACTTTAGAAAGCGCTGTTGGCTTAACTGCTGCCGTACATGGATAAATATATCCCGATATACCTTTCGGATCCTGCATCGCAGCCAACTCCTTTTTATATAAGTGCCGCAAAACACGCGCTACATCGAATTTATAAGATATATATTTTTCGCCCAAGACGTATTCCGTTGTTCTGAGCTCCAAATAGAACGATCTTATACCTCCGCTTTTATAATAATTCCAAGCTTTTATCATGCATATAAGTGGCTTGAGTTTATTATTTAATCGTTGGTGCTCATCAGTAACCCACTTGTTATGGGCCGCCGGGCTTGATCGCATCCACCCATCATGTCGATCCGGTATATCATATACCCTATGTCCATTACTCAATTCGACATAATCCGCTGGCACAATTTCATGTTTTTCACTGGGAGAGTTTCCAAAAGGAATTATAACCGCCGGACTGCGAACAGATATTTCAGTGTACGGAAAGCGAAGCTGCAAAGAGTCTTTGATTGCTCTCAGTGTGCTTCCTGAATTCCGCTTTAGCTTCTCAGCTGGAATTACGGCGAAATAATCAATATCACTGTAACCACTTACGCCAGTATCGTGCCCAAATGACCCAGACCTGAACATATTCTTTAAATCGAAATCAGTGGTCAATCTACCTTGTATGCTTCTTCTATGCGATGCTGCCTTCTCAGTTTCAGTTGTCGTTGCTTTTAACCAGCCAGCAAAAATATTGAAAGCATCATCGACTGTCTTTGCCATTGTGCTCCTCAGTCGGTAGTATTTTATTCCATAGACTTGCCGACATTCGAGGTCTTGTCAATTCTCGAAAATAAAATTTCAAATTTCTCATAAAATCAATAACAGGATGCGCAATTACTGCCTGCTGACGCAATGCATTCGCTTCGACAAGGGTGGCTTTTTTCCAGTCGAAATGTAAATATCTATACAATTAAAAGTTGATAGCGAGCCATTGATACGCGTCGCTAAAATATATACTTGTAAAATAAAGCCGGCCACGAACGCCTCCGTTCCTGGCCGGCAACAAATATTGGCTTGAACTATTATCAGCTCTTGACCGCCCCAGCCGTCAACCCACCCACCATGTACCGCTTGAACACGTAATAGATCGCGGCCGGCGGCATGGCGTAGATCAACCCGGTGGTCATCAAGAGCTCCCACGGCGAGTCATCCGCCGCCAGGAAGCTGCCTAAGGCCACCGGCAGGGTCACGTCGGTGTCGCGGGAGAGGAGCAGGAAGGCGAACAGGTACTCGTTCCAGGCGAGCAGCAGCGCGTAGACGCCGATCGCGACCAGCGACGGGACCATCAGCGGCAGGTAGACGAAGCGGAAGAGCTGGGGCGGCGAGGCGCCGTCCATGATCGCGGCTTCGTCCAGCTCCACCGGCAGCTTGTCGGAGGCCTGCTTGAGCACCCAGATCGCGTAGGGGCTGGCGATCGTCACCATCGCGAGGATCAGCGCCCACTTGCTGTTCAGCAGCCCGTACGCTCCCATCGTCTTGTACATCGGCACGGCCAGGAACGCGGCCGGGATGAAGTAGGTGAACAGTGCCATGTTCATCACGGTCCGGCCGCCCTTCACCTTCAGGCGGCTGATCGCGAAGGCCGCCGCGGTGGCGACGAACAGCGTCAGCACGCCGGTCGCGAAGGCGATGACCGCCGAGTTCCAGAATTGCTGCCAGAAGTTCGACAGGAAGTAGTGCTGCTGCCCGAAGACGATCCGAAAATTCTGGAGCGTCGGGTGGGCCGGAAACAGCGCGCCCGACATCGCGTCCTGCTTGGGCGAGATCGCGAACAGGACGAGGTGGTAGATCGGGATCACGGTCCAGAGCAGGACCGGGATGCCGATGAGGAGGAGCTTGGCCTCCGTGCCGGCCGCCTTGAGCCAGTTGGTGCGGGCGGCGGCGCGCTCCTCGGCGGACGGCGTCGCGCGGGCTGTCAGGGTCGTGCTCATTTCGAGAGCCTCTTCATCAGCACGTAGACCAGCGGCAGCACGAAGGGCATCGCGCAGACCACCGCCGCCATCGAGGCGTCGACCTGATCGAGGCGGAGATACCGGATGCCGAGGGTCGCCAGCACGTGGGTCAGGTCGGCGGGACCTCCGCCGGTGAGCAGGTAGACCGAGTTGAAGTCGCCCAGCGTCCAGATCATCGACAGGATGGTGCAGGTCACGTAGAGCGTCCGCATCGACGGCCAGGTGACGTGCAAAAACTTCTGCCACTTGGTAGCGCCGTCGACGGAGGCCGCCTCGTAGAGGTCGGCCGAGATGGCGAGCCGGCCGGCGAGCAGGATCAGCGTCCAGAACGGCAGCGACTTCCAGATATGGACGCCGATGGCGAGCGTCAGCGCGAGGCTCGGGTCGTTGAGCCAGTTCGGGCCGTCGTCGCCGGTCAGCCGGAAGATCAGCGAGTTCACGATGCCCCATTCGGGGTTCAGCATGAACCGCACCGACAGGATGGTGGGGATCGACGGCACCGCCCAGGGCAGGATGAACAGCACCGACAGCCAGCGGATCCACTTCCGCTCGTTGGTGAAGAAGCCCGACAGCACGAGCGCGATCGCCATCTTCACGTTGATGCCGATGACGAGGAAGATCAGCGTGTTGACGACGGCGCGGGCGAAGATCGGGTCTTCGGCCAGATGGACGTAGCTCGCGGGGCTGCGCGCCAGCCACAGGCCGTAGCCGATCGGGTAGATGACGAAGAACAGGAAGATGAGCAGGTAGGGCGCGATCAGGATCAGCCCCCAGGCCTGCCACGAGGTCAGGCGGAAGGGCTGGGCCGCGGCGACCGGCGCTGCCTCAGCGACCGTTGCGGACATGGTCGGTCTCCTCGATGAGGCCGGGATGGGGGGTACGCGAAAACCGAGAGCGGGCCCCGAGCGCCACGCGATCGGACCCCGCTCTGGATGGTGTGGGTGGAGGCACGTGTGCCTCTCCTGTTGTTCCGTCGAGCCGTCTGTAAAAAAGAAGAGCACCGGTCTCCCCTCTCCCCGCGGGCGGGGAGAGGGCCGTGTTCCCGTTCAGGGAACACGGCTAGCGGAGGCGCAGCCGGAGCGAGGGTGAGGGGGTGTTTCCGGAGGAGCCTCATCCGTCGAGACCCCCTCACCCTCGCCCTGCGGGCTTGCCGCGCCCTCTGAACGAGGGCTCGGCCCTCTCCCCGCCCGCGGGGAGAGGTGTATTCCCGCGCCTTTCCTCATCCCGAACAGCCCTTGTTGGCTACTGCCCGGCGATCTGCTTCACCCGGGCCAGCATCTCGTCGGCGGCCTTCTCGACCGGGACCTTCTCGCTCACCACCCGGTTCATCGCCTTGGCGAACACGTTCTCGTTGTTGACCAGCGTGAACTTGTAGTTCTTCACGTAGTCGAACGGCTCGGTGCCGGACTTGAACTGGTTGTAGACCGCCTTGCGGTGCTTGTCGGCCTGCCAGAACGGGCTCTCGATCGACGCGGTGGTGACCGGGAACCAGCGGCCGATCGCGCCCTCGACGTAGGGACGGAGGTTGTCCTCCTCCATGATGAATTTTACGAATTCCTTGGCCGCCGCCTTGTTCTTGGCGCCCGAGAAGACCACGCCCTGCTTCACGTCGGCGCGGTAGGTCATCGGCTTGCCGTCCGGCCGGTTCGGGAACGGCGCGGTGATGATGGTCTCCTCGTAGGCCTTCTTCGAGGCCTCGCGCTGCTCGGGCGTGTTGTTCGGGTTGACGCTGTCCTCGTACCACTTCGCGGCGATCGAGATGGTGAAGTTGTGCGTCATCACCGTGGTGCGGTTGTGGAAGGCGACGTTGTTGTCGGGGTCCTTCCAGGTCGTGGCCGACGGGGGCACGCAGCCCTTGATGTAGGGGTCGGTGTAGTCTTTGAGCGCCTTGACCACGCCCTCGCGGGTCTTCGGGTCGTCGACGGTCAGCTTGCCGTCGGCGTCGACGAGCTTGGCGTCGTAGGCGTCCATGAAGGCGTAGAAGGACTGGAAGCTGTCGGTCGATTCCACGCCCATCGGCGCGCCGATGCCGTAGGTGCGGGTGCCGGACGCCTTGCGGTAGGCCGGCTGGACCTTGTCGCACCAGAACGCCCAGTAATCGGACCATTTCTGCGGGATGTCGGCCTGCTTGAAGCCGGCCTTCTCCAGCATGTCGCCCCAGATCTCGGTGTGGAGGGTCTGGCGCTTGAGCGGGAAGCCGTAATAGGCCTTCTTGCCGGTCTGGCCGTTCATGAGCAGCACGTGCTCGACGGTCTGGGGCGCGAAGCGCGACATCATCGGCTGGAGGACGTCGGTCAGGTCCTCGAGCTTGCCCTCGTAGGCCCACTTGCCGGCGGCCTGGTTGTTGTAGGTGTCGGAATAGCCGACATCCGGCGGCGAGCCGGAATCCAGCGCCGCCACGGTCTTGGGGATCATGTCCTGGATCGCGTATTGCGACAGCTCGACCTTGATCCCGGTCTTCTGCTCGAACTTCTTGATCGTCGCCCAGAGCGACTCGTCCTCGGAGCGGTAGAAGCCCTTGCTGAACCAGACGGTGAGCGTCTTGTTGTCCTGCGCGACGGCCGGCAGCGCTGCCATAATCAGCGCGCCCATCGACAACGCCCCCGCGATCACTCGCTTCATCGATCCGTTCCTCCCATCCGCCCCTGTGATCGGGCGGCTTTCCCGGCATATCAGCACGGGACGGGGCGCGGCGCAATTCGGAGACAGTCAACACAAGGTATAAGCCTGACGTGATTATATTGCGCGCCACAGGGTCACCCCCGGGCGACGCTCCGGCAAATCAGGAAACTCCCGTCATAATAATCGCCCGGCGCTCCCGAACAAGACACCACGATCACGTCTTGACGATCCGGCGGCCCGTTCCCATACGATGCCCGCAACACGACAGTGACCTGTCGATAAGCGGCCGACGAGCCGCACAAAAGGGAGGAGCGCCATGGCCCGCATCGTCTCGCTGGAGGCCGGGTATTACCGCGTGACGCTGTCGGTCACCCTCAGCGACAGCATGCACGGCGACATGCCGGCCTTCGAGCTCAACACCGTCCGCCTGCGGGATGCCGACGGGGCGGAGGGCACCGGCTACACCTATACCTGCGGTCGCAACGGCGCCGCCATCGACGCGATCCTGCGGCGCGACATCCCCGACCAGATCGTGGGCCAGGAGGCCGACCGGATCGCGCATCTGTGGCAGCGGATCTGGTGGGGCCAGCATTACGGCGGCCGCGGCGGGCCGGCGGTGCTCGCCCAGTCGGCCCTCGACATGGCGTTGTGGGACCTGAAGGCGAAGCGCCTCGCCCAGCCGCTCTGGACGCTGCTCGGGGGCCACGATCCGCGCGTGCGGGTCTATGCCGGCGGCATCGATCTCCAGCTGCCGCTCGACCGGCTGCTGCGCCAGACCGACGACAACCTGAAGAGGGGGTTCCGCGCCATCAAGATGAAGGTGGGGCGCGAGCGGCTGTCCGAGGATGTCGAGCGGGTGCGGGCGATGCGCGGGCATCTCGGCGACGGGTTCCCGCTGATGGTCGACGCCAACATGCGCTGGAGCGCCGACGAGGCCATCCGCGCCGCCCGCGCGCTCCGGCCCTTCGACCTGACCTGGCTGGAGGAGCCGGTGATCCCCGACGACGTCGCCGGCCAGGCCCGGGTGGTGCGCGAGGGCGGGCTGCCGATCGCCGCGGGCGAGAACCTGCGCTCGTTGTGGGACTTCAAGCAGTTGATCGCGGCCGGCGGCGTCACCTATCCGGAGCCCGACGTGACGAATTGCGGCGGCGTCACGCCGTTCATGAAG